>JAUWLU010000394.1 GCA_030613545.1 Desulfuromonadales bacterium | reverse complement strand
AGCAACACCGTTGGCGCACAGCATCGCACCTGGAGTAACAATTGACGCAGAGTTACGGTTATGTGTTCAAGAGCCCTGATCTGGTCGAAAACTGGCTGGCGGACCTGCTGCGATCGGACCGCTGGCAGCAGGAAAGACTGTTCGATAATCGAACCATCTATTTCGACACCTTCGACTGGCGATTGTACCGCCAGCATACATACCTGCAGATGGCTACTGGCGACGGTCACCAGACCCAACACTACCGTTGTTTGAGCGGTGACCTGCTGGCCAGCCTCGACGGTTCAGCCCAGCCGGGTTTCGCCTGGGACCTGCCCGCCGGCAAGCTACGCCAGCAAGTGGCACCGCTGCTCAAAATGCGCCGTTTGCTGCCGCAGGTCACCGTGCGTAGCCGTCTGCAGCGACTGGCGCTGTTGAACAGCGACGGCCAGACCGTGCTGCGCTTGCAGCTCTGTAGCGACCGTCTGGCGGAAGACCCTCAAGGCGCCAAAGGGGACCTGAAACCACATCTTCAGTTCGTGCCGATGCGGGGTTATCCTGGCGCTGCACAACATCTGGCCGCTCGGTTTGACAGCGACGAGCGGTTGCGGCGCGCCGCGGAAGACCCCCTTGCCGAGGCCCTGGCCGCCATCGATCGCCAGCCGGCCGACTATAGTTCCAAGCTCGATCTGCAGCTGCAGCGGTCACAGAGCGCCGGGCAGGCCCTTCAAACCATCCTGCTGCAGCTGCTCGCAACCCTTAAAGCCAATCTCGAAGGTACTTGCACCGATCTTGATTCAGAATTTCTGCATGATTTTCGCGTGGCGGTGCGTCGCACCCGTTCCGCCCTTGGCCAGTTTAAAGGGATCCTGCCGCCGACCGAACTAGCTCCTTTTCGCGATGATTTCTCCTGGCTCGGGACCATCACCGGGCCGACCCGCGATCTTGACGTCTATCTGCTGAAATTCGACGCCTACCGGCGCCGGCTGCCCCAACACCAGCACAACGACCTCGACCTTTTCCAGCGTTTTCTGGAACAACGCCAGAAACGGGAACAGCAGACCTTGGCCGCAGAGCTGACCGGCCCGCGCTTTGTCAGCCTGCTGGCCAGCTGGCAGGCCCTGCTGGAGAAGCCGCGGCAAGCCGATTCCACCCTGCCCGCCGCCGAGCTGCCGGCGCCAGCAGGGGGCGGTCAACGGCTCGGGAAACTATACAAACGCGGCCGCACAGCAGGCCGGGCCCTCAGCCCCGCAAGCCCC
>JAUWLU010000145.1 GCA_030613545.1 Desulfuromonadales bacterium | reverse complement strand
AGGGTGGACTTTTTACGACGCCATCTTCTTTGGACCATCCATTGTCCAGATAATCGGCCGGACAGTCAACCGTCAGCATGATTTTCCCTCTACCCGGCGAATGTCCCGTCAGACCGGCAGTCATTCTGCGGTTGATCACCGGACTGTTTTCTGCAATAGTTGGCGAGCTTCTCTGCTATGAAAGAAATTACTGAAAAAGCCCCTTCGAGGGCTTCAAGACTGCTGCTCAACTTCCTGCCGGAAAGGACCGTGCGGTGAACTGCAAACCTTTTTTTGACAAGCTGGGCCTCAACGGTACCCGCTGGCAATGGCGACTGATGCGCTGGGAAAAAAATATCGCTGCCCTGCGTCGGGGCGAGCGTCTGCCCGGCGGCGACTTCTCGCCGGCCCGCCTGATCATCGCCGTCAACCTGGTCTGGTTTAGCCTGATGATCCTCAAAGGGGTCACCGCCGGACTCGGTTTGCAGCCGCTGCTGGCTCCGCCCCTGGCCCTGCTGCACTATTTCGGCGCTCAGCGCTGGATTCCGGAAGTGCTGCACTACGGCCAGTGGTGGCGCTGCCTGACCTACGCCTACACCCACGGCGGGCTGATGCATCTCGGCTTCAATATGCTGGTGCTCTATCAAGTCGGTCCCCTGATCGAAAGGGAGATCGGCGCTCGGCGTTTCATTGTGCTCTATACCTTGACCGCCCTGACCGCCACCCTGCTCGGCCTGCTCTGGCACCCCTATACCCCGGTGGTGGGCGCATCAGGTTCGATCTTCGGCCTGATCGGCTTTGCCGTGGCCTTCTTTCACCGCATGGGCCCGGCCGGCGTGGCAATGCGCAATTTCATGTTTCGCTGGGCCGCTTTCGCCTTTATCTTCGGCCTGCTGCTGGGAGCGGACAATGCCGGCCACCTCGGCGGCGCCCTGGGCGGTGCCGCTTTCGGCCTGCTGCTGCCCATCGGCATCCGCGGCCGCAAGGCCAGCTCCGGTTTCTTCACCGTAGCTGGCCTGCTGTGCAGCATCGCCACCATCGGTTGTCTGGCCATACAGGCCCTGACCTGGTTCCTCGCTTAACCCTTTATAGCCAACCGTAACCATGGCCAAACCCAAAATCCCCGTCACCCCCGCTATTCGCCTGCTGCGCCAGCAGCAGGTCCCTTTTGTCGGCCACTGTTATCCCTATCAGAACCACGGCGGCACCGCCGTCTGCGCTCAGGAGCTGCAGGTTGCCGAGCACGCCGTGATCAAAACCCTGATCATGGAAGACGAACAGCAGCGCCCCCTGGTGGTGCTGATGCATGGCGACTGCCAGGTTTCAACCAAAAAACTGGCCCGCACCCTCAGCGTCAAGCAAGTTGTTCCCTGCACCCCCGACACCGCTCAGAAGCATACGGGCTATCAGGTGGGAGGCACCTCCCCCCTCGGCACCCGCAAAGAGCTCCCGGTCTATATGGAACGATCCATACTGGAGCTGCCGCTTATCTATCTCAACGGCGGCAAGCGCGGTTTTCTGGTCGAAATCGCCCCGCAAGACCTACAGCGGCTTCTGTCGCCGATGCTAGTCGACACGGCCACCGACGCGTCCGACTGAAAATAGCCCTTCCTTTGGCCAGCCCCCCCTCGGCCACAGCTTGGTATACTCTGAAGAACCCTAGCCCGCTCTGCTCAAATTCCGGAGGAGTCATGCTTGAGATGCGCTATTCGCCATTGATGACCGATCTTTACGAGCTGACCATGCTAGCTGGTTATTTCGAAAAGAACATGCATCTGAAACCGGCCGTGTTTGACCTCTTCTTTCGAAAAAACCCCTTTCACGGCGGCTATGCGATCTTCGGCGGCCTGCAGACGGCCCTCAACTATCTGGCCGGGCTGCGATTCAGCGATGCTGACCTTGCCTATCTCGACAGCTTGGGGCTCTTCAACCAACCCTTTCTCGACTACCTGCGGGGCTTTTCTTTTCGCGCCCAGATCAGCGCTCCGCCGGAAGGCACGGTCGTGTTCGGCGGAGAACCGCTGGTAACCGTAGAAGGGCACCTGGCCGAAGTACAGTTGGTGGAGACGGCGCTGCTCAACATCATCAACTTTCAGACCCTGATCGCCACCAAGGCCGCCCGCGTTCGACTGGCTGCTGACCCCGGCCAGGTGATCGAATTCGGCCTGCGCCGCGCCCACGGTCCCGACGGCGGACTGCACGGCGCCCGCGCTGCCTACATCGGCGGCGCCCGCGGCACCAGCAACACCTGGGCCGGACAGGCCTTTGGCATTCCGGTGAAGGGGACCCATGCCCACAGCTGGATCATGTCCTTTGCCGACGAATTGAGTGCCTTCCGCGCCTATGCCGACTGTTTTCCCGCTCACTGCATTCTGCTGGTCGACACCTACGACACCCTGCAGAGCGGTATTCCCAACGCCATTACCGTGGGCCGCGAATTGCGCGCCAAGGGCCATGAACTGCTCGGCATACGACTCGATTCCGGCGACCTGGCCTATCTGAGCAAGGCCAGCCGGCAGATGCTCGACGCGGCGGGGCTTTCCCAGGTCAAGATCGTCGCCTCCAGCGATCTCGACGAAACCATCATCGAATCGATCCGTAGCGAAGGAGGCTGCATCGACATCTACGGCGTCGGCACCAAGCTGGCCACCGGCAGCGGCCCCGGCGGCTGCTCTCTGGGCGGCGTTTACAAACTGGTCCGCTTCGACGGCCAGCCCAAGCTCAAGGTGACCAGCGACCTGGCCAAGGCGACCCTGCCCGACCGCAAGCGCTTGCTGCGGGTCGTAGACGCCGACGGCCAATTCCATATGGACATCATCTGCCGCCAGCAGGATGCAGTCGCCCCCGGCGACCGGGTTTACGATCCGGCCAACCCTGCCCGCTCGAAAATCGTCCCGCAGGGGGTTAGCCTTCTGGAGATCCGTCAGCCGGTGATGGACCACGGCCGCCTGCTGCTGGAGGCGGAAAGTCTCGACATCATGGCTGACCGTTGCGCCGATCAGCTGCAGCGCCTGCCAAAGGGCACCTTACGGCTGGCCAATCCGCACATCTACAAGGTGGCGATCAGCTCCCGGCTGCTGGAGCTGCGCAAGCGTCTGATGGAGCAGTATCTTGGCCAGGTCGACTGAAGCAGGAATTGATGAACACCGCGGACAGCCACCCAACCGCAGGAGCGGTCACAGTTGAAATAGGACCGGGAACGTGCTATACAGCGGCGAAACGGGCAGCCATTTCCGGCTCAGGGCCGATTTTCGGGCAGCCGTTCGACAGCAAAGAATGAGGAGATCAGCTCATGAACATTGCCAGATTTATTCAGACGAGAGGCAGCAGACTGCTGTGCACCGGATTACTGTCGGTGCTGCTGCTCTGCGCCGCCGCCCCGACAGTCCGGGGAGCATCCCCTGCAAATTCCACCTTAAACCCCAATCTAGGACACACCATGACACAGGTTCTGCTGAAAACCACTCAGGGCGATATTGTTATTGCCCTCGACGAAGAAAAAGCTCCGCTCTCCGTGGCGAACTTTCTCGCCTACGTCAAGGACGGCTTTTACGACGGCACCATCTTTCATCGGGTCATTCCCAACTTCATGATCCAGGGCGGCGGCATGACCGCCGACATGGGCCAGAAAGACAACCGTCCGCCGATCAAGAACGAAGCGGATAACGGCTTGAAAAACCTGCGCGGCACGCTGGCCATGGCCCGCACCCAGATAGTGGACAGCGCCACCAGCCAGTTTTTCATCAACCTGGCCGACAATCCCAATCTCGACCATCAGGACCCTTCGCCCCAAGGGTACGGCTATGCCGTTTTCGGCACCGTGGCCGAGGGTATGGAAACGGTGGACGCCATCGCTGCCGTCGCCACCGGCAACAGCGGCATGCACCAGAACGTGCCCGTCGAACCGGTGTTCATCGAACAGGCCACGGTGCTCCCCTGAGCCGGCGGCCACCCCAAGCAAAACGGGCCGGGGTCCTTCGACTCCGGCCTTTTTTGACAACTGATCCCCTTTGTTTTGGATAGAGACCCGTTTCTTTGTGATGAAGAGCCCCCAAAAACTCATTTAACAGGGATAAAGGGGATAAAAGGGATGCCCTTAAGGCAAGAGATTTGATTCATATCTCATGCATCCCCTTCATCCCAGTTAATGTTTTGATTATGGACTCGAAAAATTTTGTCCTGCGCCGCCATCAGTCTTTGACGGAAATGACGTACTTCAGGTAGCGCCCTTCGGGGAAGGTGACGGGATAGGGGAAGTCCTCGCCCTGGCCGGCGACGCGAATCACCCGCAGCTGGCAACCGCCACGCAATGCGCCGCGACGCAGCTCTTTGAGATAATCGGCCAGATCGACCTTCTGATGATTGGAGGAGGTGATCAGCAGGCCACCGCGGGGCAACAGGTTCAGAGCGGCCGCCACCAGTTCTGCGGTGCCGCCGCTAGTGGTGAAGCGGCTCTTGCCAACGGTTGAGAAGGAAGGCGGGTCCATGATCACTGTATCGAAGCGCCGGCCGCTCCGTCCCAGTTCGGCCAGTACTTCAAAACAATCGCCCAGTAGAAAGTCGTGACGCTTGGGATTGAGGCGATTGGCGGCAAAATTATCCCGCGCCCAGTCGAGATACGCGGATGAGGCATCGACGCTGGTCACCCGCTTGGCCCCGGCGGCAGCCGCCGCCACGGAAAAGGCCCCGGTATAGGCAAACAGGTTGAGGACCTCCTGACCCGCCACCCGCTCCATCAGATCAGCCCGATTACCGCGCTGATCGCAAAACAGGCCGGTATTGAGTCCTTCTTCCAGCTCGACGAGAAAGTCGAGACCGTTTTCCATGACCGTCAGTCGCTGCGGGGCGGCCTCACCGGCCATCAGTTTGCTATAGCGCTTGGACTCGCTGGCCGCCAGCTGGCGGGTCTGCTGGGGACGAAACTTGGCATAGATGCCCTTGGGCTGCAGCGCCTTTTGCAACACCTCAACCACCAGCGACAGATGGGGCTTCCAGGCCCGCGTGAAATACTGGACCATCAGAAAGTCGCCATAGCGATCAACGGTCAACCCCGACAGGCCATCGCCTTCGCTGTTGACCAGCCGGTAGGCACTGGTATCGGCCAGCCGGCCATGGCGACTGCGCAGCGCCACGGCCTGTTCCACCCGACCCTGCAGCCAGGCCCGGTCAAGGCGCATCGGGCCCTGGTCGAGAACCCGCGCGACAATGCGCTCTTTGGGATCGAGCAGTGCGGTGGCCAACAGGCGCCCCTGCGGATCGCACAGTTGCACGAGTTCACCGGCCTGACCGGCCGGCCAGCTTTTGGTATAACGATCGGCCAATACCCAGGGATGGCCCAATTCGAGCATGGTCACCGTCTGAGGGCCGACATGACACATTTTTAAAGTCATCGATAAACCTTTTTCTATCGGGTCACAGAGATTACAGCGGCGCCATTGTACCTGCAAGGAGGCGCCGTACCAAGACCAATAATGATGCTTTCGCAAAAAGTCATGAGATGGCTAAGCAAAAATTTCGACCTACAAGGCGTAGTGGTTTTTCAGGGGTGAAGGCATACATAGGGTATGTCGAAGTCCTGAAAAAGTGCTGCAACGCAGTAGGGCGGACTTTTTG
>JAUWLU010000389.1 GCA_030613545.1 Desulfuromonadales bacterium | reverse complement strand
TCGCCGGCCAGGGCCTTGGCGATACCGGCTTCGCGCAGCGAGGTCATGCCGGCTGCCAGGCCCGCCTTCTTGATGGCGGCGGCGTCGCGATTCTGCAGCAACAGATCGCGCACCTTTTCGTCGACGGTCAGTAACTCGTAGATGCCGCTGCGACCCCGGTAGCCGATATCCATGCACTGATCGCAGCCGACCTCACGGTAAAGAACGCCATCGGCCGGCAGTTCCTGCGACAGCCCGGCCTCGCGCAACAACTCAGGGCTGGGTCGGTAGGCCTGTCGGCAGTGGGGGCAGAGCTTGCGCACCAGCCGCTGGGCAAGGATGCCGACGATGGAGGAAGCTGCGAGAAACGGTTCGATGCCCATTTCCACCAGCCGGGTCAGGGCGCCGGCGGCGTCGTTGGTGTGCAGGGTAGAAAAGACCATATGGCCGGTCAGGGCCGACTGAACGGCGATCTCTGCCGTCTCCGTATCGCGGATTTCGCCGACCATGATGATGTCGGGGTCCTGGCGCAGAATGGAGCGCAGCCCGGCGGCGAAGGTCAGCTCGATCTTGGGATTGACCTGGATCTGACCAACCCCGTCGAGCTGGTATTCGATGGGGTCCTCGATGGTGATGATGTTTTTTTCGCGGCTGTTGAGCAAGGAGAGGGCGGCATAGAGGGTGGTGGTCTTGCCGGAACCGGTCGGGCCGGTGACCAGGAAGATGCCGTGACTCTTGCGAATCATGCCGTGAACCTGCTGCAGAAGCCGGGAGCCCATGCCGATCTCTTTCAGAGTCAGTACGTTGCCCGATTTGTCGAGCAGGCGCAGCACGATCCGTTCGCCGAAAGCGGTGGGCAGGGTCGAGACGCGCACGTCGACATCCTTGCCGGCGATGCGCACGCTGAAACGACCGTCCTGGGGCAGGCGTTTCTCGGCGATATTGAGGTTGGCCATGATCTTGATGCGGCTGCTGATACTCGCCTGGGCCTTGGCCGGCGGGCGCAATACCTCGTACAGAATGCCGTCGATGCGATAGCGCACCACCAGTTCGGTTTCAAAGGGTTCGATGTGGATATCGCTGGCCCGCTCCTTGTAAGCCTGGGTCAGCATGCTGTTGACGAAGCGGATGATCGGGCCTTCGTCGGAGGCGTCCAACAGGTCGGCCGGTTCCAGTTTGCCGGGCAGGCCGGTTTCGCCGCTGTTGCCGATCTCTTCGGCCACGTGCTGCGCCTTGCCGGCATGCTGTTCATAGCTGCGGTTGATGGCCCGCAGGATCTCTTCATCGCTGGCGATAACGATATCCAGATGGCAGCC
>JAUWLU010000353.1 GCA_030613545.1 Desulfuromonadales bacterium | reverse complement strand
GTTGTATAACTGAAAAATATTGATTCTGTTTCTTTGTTTGACTTTTTTCCCGTTTGATCTATCTCAAACGTCTGCTATTTAGTTTTCAAAGACCAGATTTTCTCCGCCGCCCGTTGGCGACAGAAGCAAACTCTATCGAATTGCCCTCAACCCGTCAAGAACTTTTTTCGTTCAGCCTGTTTTTTCTTTCGCCTACCCATCCGTCACCGTCAAGGCAACGCTTTTTCGGCTATGAGCCAAACTGAACCAGGTTGAGTTGTGAAAGAGCCATGCCTACCCCCCTCTTGAGGGGAGGGCAAAGATATCGATTATGCTGCCGACTGTCAACCCTTTTTCTGAAAAAACCTCACTAACCCTGCTGCCGACAAAACACCCTGCTAACGAGCAGGCAAACAACACCGGTTTGCCTACCGCGATCCTAGCCAAAAACGACCCGCGCAAAGCGACGCTTACCGGCCTGCAGGATTACCTCACCCTGCGGGGGCACCTCCAGGTCGGCATTGGTCACCTTCTCGCCGGACAGCCGTACGGCCCCCTGCTTGATGAGGCGTCGAGCCTCGCCGTTGCTGGCAGTGAGTCCGGCGTCGGTAAGCAGCCGACAGATCCAGATCGACTGGTCGTCCTGTAGCGTGAAGACGGGTATGTCGTCCGGCACCTCTTTCTGCTTGAACTGCTGGACAAAATCGTGCTCGGCCTGCTGCGCGCTGTCCTGATCATAAAAGCGGGCCACCATCTCTCGGGCCAAAGCTTTCTTGCTTTCCATGGGATGCGCACCGCCGGCCTTGCCGGCCACCCCGTCCTTGATCCGCTGCAATCCGGCGAGGTCGATGTCCGACAGCAATTCGTAATAGCGCACCATTAGGTCATCGGAGACGCTCATGAGCTTGCCGTAGATCTCTTTGGGGGGCTCGGTGATGCCGATATAGTTGCCGAGGGCCTTGCTCATCTTGTTAACCCCATCGAGTCCCTCCAACAAGGGCATGGTCACCACGGTCTGGGGCGCCTGCCCCTCCTGCTTCTGCAATTCCCGACCCACCAGCAGGTTGAATTTCTGGTCGGTACCGCCAAGCTCCAGGTCGGCCTGCAAGGCCACGGAATCGTAACCCTGCACCAACGGATAGATAAACTCGTGGATCGCGATAGGCTGCTGACCGGTGAAGCGTTTGTGAAAATCGTCCCGTTCCAGCATACGCGCTACTGTATACCGCGAAGCCAGGGCGATGAGGTCCGCAGCGGACTTTTCGCCCATCCAGGAACTGTTAAACACCACCTTGGTCTTTTCCCGATCAAGAATTTTGAATACCTGTTCTTTGTAGGTTTCAGCGTTCTGCAATACTTCCTGACGGGTAAGGGATTTGCGCGTTTCGCTCTTGCCGGTGGGATCGCCAATCATGGCGGTAAAATCGCCGATCAGAAAAAGCACCTCATGACCCAAGTCCTGAAACTGTTTAAGCTTTTGAATAAGCACCGTATGCCCCAGGTGAAGATCGGGTGCTGTCGGATCGAAACCAGCCTTGATCTTCAGCGGCACGCCGCTGGCAATCGACTTCTTGAGTTTTTCTTCAAGCTCGGCCTCGACCAATACCTCGACGGCGCCGCGCCCAATTACTGCCATCTGCTCCTGCACCGACTTCATAGCCATATTTTTGCTCACCATTTCTATTTGAGTTTCTATCCGGAAACGGCCCTTTTCCGCAATCTCTGCGTCAATCTACGGCCTTGCTTGTGACTCGGGCCCGCCATGGCCCTCGCCCTTCGGGCAGCCAGAGGCTGTCCCATTCCGCTGTCCTGCGGAATGGTGTGGCGTAGACAGCTACGCCTCCGCGCAACCGTTTGATTTCCTTGACCTTGCGAAAAATCGCTCGTTTCCCATATGGAAA
>JAUWLU010000196.1 GCA_030613545.1 Desulfuromonadales bacterium | reverse complement strand
TTCCGGGTCATGCCGATCATGGTCTGTTCCTCAGACAAGGCAACCACTTACGCCAGCGCCGAACAGATGTTTTTGGCCCATGTCGTTCACACTCTCGCCCCCTGGTATGAGCGCATCGAGCAGGCCATCGACTGTCAACTGCTCACCGATGAAGAGCGGGCGCGGGGATACTACGTTAAGCACGTTACTCAAGGGCTGCTACGCGGGGCGCTCAAAGATACCGCCGAATATCTCTACCGGCTGGTCAATATCGGCATTATGACCCGCAACGAGGCCCGAAACCTACTGGAAATGAACCCGCTGGATGGGTTGGACGAACCCCTGACCCCTGCAAACATGGGGATAGGAGAGCAAAATAATGCGTGATTATCTCGACAGACCGTTTGAAATCAAGGAAATCGCCGAGGACGGCACCTTTTCCGGCTACGGTTCAGTCTTCAACGAGCTGGACGGCTATAAGGATATTGTCGTCAAGGGCGCGTTTGAAGAGTCTTTGGCGCAGAAAAAGCCATCTTTGCTGTGGCAGCACCGCAGCGGTGAGCCGGTCGGCGTCTATACCGAGGTCCGAGAAGACGACCACGGCCTGTTCGTTGCCGGGAAGTTGGCGCTCAAGACCGTCCGGGGCGCAGAAGCCTATGAGTTAATGAAGATGGGAGCCATTACTGGTCTTTCTATCGGCTACGTTACCGATGACGACAGTTACGACAGAGAAACCGGCATCACGACGCTAAAGAAGATTGATCTCTGGGAAGTGTCGCTTGTCACCTTTCCGGCCAACGACTCGGCGCGGATTTCAAACGTCAAAACCATCGAAGAAATTGCAACACTGGCTGACGCGGAACGCTACCTGAGGGAGTCAGGCGGCTTGTCCCGCATGAAAGCCACGGCCTTGCTGGCCAGAGTTAAAGCCATCGGTCAGAGCGAGTCTGACGAACTGGCAGAACTTCTCGCGCTGGCCGAACAGCGCGGCACTACTTTTAACTCATAACAAAAACGACTGTCGGGAGACAGCCGGTCCCACCGCGCAAGCGGTAGAAGGAGCTTTTTATTATGCAAGAAATTAAGACTTTGCTGGAAGACCAGGGCAAAGCGTTTGAAGCCTTCAAGGAGGCCAACGACGCCCGCCTGAAAGCCATTGAGGAGAAGGGCTACGCCCCTGCCGACGTGGTGGAGAAGGTCGATACCATCAATGCCGAACTGGCCAAGCTCGGCAAGGACTACACCGAACTGCTCAAGCAGAAAGGTCGCCCCGAAGCGCCCAGCCAGATGACCGAGGAGCAGGCTGAGCACAAGGAAGCGTTTGACCGGATGCTGCGCAAAGGCCACACCGAAGGCCTGGACGAGTTGCAACGCAAGGCCATGAACAGCCACGATGACCCCGACGGCGGCTATCTGGTGCTACCGGAAATGGACGGCATGATCGACCGCGTGGTGCCGACCATCTCCGCTCTGGCCCGCCTTGCCAACAACAAGACCATCTCTACCGCCAAATACGAGAAGCTGGTCAAGACCACCGGCATGGCTTTGGCCTGGATCGCAGACGGCGCGAACAACGGCGAAACTACCGAGCCGACCTACAGCAAGATCGACATCGAGGTGTTCACCGCCGAAGTCGAGCCGTGGGTCTTCAACCAGACTTTGGAAGATGCCGAAATCAACCTGGCTACCGACCTGGCCGAAGAGGCCGCTATCGGTTTCGGTGAAGGTATCGGTTCGGCGCTGGTTATCGGCAACGGCGTCGGCAAGCCTAAGGGCATCACTGCCTACACCGCCGTGGCTAATGCCTCCTATGCCTGGGGCAGTCTCGGCTATATCGCCGCCGGTGCTTCCGGCGCATTCACCTCCTCGGCCCCTGGCGACACGATTGTAAATCTCCAGCATTCCCTCAAGCAGCAGTATCGCCCCGGTGCGGCATTCCTGATGTCCGATGCTACCCTGGCCACTGTCCGGCAGATGAAGGACGGCAGCGGTGCTTACTATCTGTGGCAGCCCGATCCCACCGGTGGTTTTGGTGGTCGTCTGCTCGGCTCCCCGGTAGAGATCGATGACAATATGCCGACCATCGCCGCCAACAGCCTGTCGATTGCCTATGGCAACTTCGCTCGCGGGTACACCGTCGTCAATCGGCGCGGCACCATCCTGATCCGCGACAATATCACCGCCAAGGGTAAGACCAAGTTCAACTTTACCCGACGGATTGGCGGAGGTGTGACCAACTTCGAGGCGATCAAGCTGATGAAGTTTGCAAGCTCGTAAAAAACGGGGGTCTTCGGACCCCCTTTCTTTTTGAAGGAGTAAAACATGAACGATCTGCACAATAACTGCCGGCAGACCCAAGTTCTCGCCGGGGCGGCAGCAGGCACCACCGGCACCGGGCGCACCGGCACCATTATCGACCGTCAGGATTACGGCGGCGTGGAATTTCTTGTTTCTTACGGCGCAGCCACCACTACCGGCTATGCCGTGGCCATCACCATGCTTGAGGGTGACGTTACCGGGACGATGACTTCCGTTGCTGACGCTAACATGCTCGGCACCGAAGCGCTTGCCGGCATGGCCGTCCAGGCCACTACCCGCACCGCTGGCACAGGTAAAGACGTTACCAAGCGCGTCGGCTACAAGGGCAGTAAGCGGTACGTCACGATCAAAGAAGTGCCGACCGGCGCAGCTACCGGCATTGTCGGCTGTGATGCTGTTCTTCACAGCCCGAAAGTTGCCCCGACCGCTAATCCTTAATTAACTAAATCGGCTGTGGTGCCCATCCCACCGACAGCGCCGGATCCGTAACCGGCATTTACCCTGGATGGGAGGACAAATGGAAGCACCAGAACGCGTAGCAATTTTGGGTTTAGGCCCGTCAATCAATCAGTTTTTAGAATTTACCAAGCGCAATGGCAGCAGAAAAACATTGTGCGACGAAGTATGGGGTATCAACGCCCTCGGTGACGTTTTCCAATGCGACAAAATTTTTCATATGGACGATGTACGGGTGCAAGAGCTACGCGCCGAGGCGAAACCGGCTTCCAACATCGCCGCCATGCTCGAATGGCTCAAAACCACGACCACACCAGTTATCACCAGCAGGGCGCACCCCGACTACCCGGCATTGCAGGAATTTCCGCTGGAAGAGGTGCTGAACAAGCTGCAATTCGACTATTTCAACTCAACAGCGGCTTATGCGGTGGCTTACGCCATCCATATTGGCGTCAAGGAACTGTCGCTTTTCGGGATTGATTACACCTATCCCAACGCCCACGACGCGGAAAAAGGGCGCGGCTGCGGCGAGTTTTGGCTGGGCATCGCCTCGGCGCGGGGCATCAAGATTCGATTGCCGCAGACCACCAGCCTGATGGATGCGGTGATGCCTCGACGCGACCGGCTATACGGCTACGACACGCAGGAAGTTATCTTCCACGACGAGGGAGAGGGCAAGCTCAAGCTGGAGTTCAAGGAGTTGAGCGAATTGCCGACCGCCAAGCAGGTCGAAGCCAGTTACGACCACAGTGCCCACCCGAACCCGCTGATGGAGAAAGCAAATGAAATACGAAGTACTTAAAACCTTTCGCGGGTCGCCGGACGGTCGCTTTGCGGTCGATTACCGGGCCGGAGAGACGGTCGAACTGACCGCAAGCCTGGCCGAAGTCGCACTGGCTGAGGGATGGGTTAAGGAGGCCCGCAAGACCGCCGCTAAAACCCGCTCCCCCGAAACCAAGAGGAAACGATGAACCTGACCCGCACCGTGGCACCGACCACCGAGCCGGTCACGCTCGCAGAAGCCAAGGCACATCTGGGCGTGACGATCACCGACGATGATGCCAGGATTCAGGCTTTGATTACGGCGGCGCGGGAGTGGGTCGAAAATGACTCTGGGCGGGCGCTGATTACGCAGACATGGGTGGCAAAACTCGATGCTTTCCCTGCGGGAGACATCCTGAAGCTGCCGAAAGTGCCAATCCAATCCATCACTTCGGTGGGTTATGTCGATACCAACGGCGATGACCAGACCTTTACCGGATACACACTGGATATCATCGGCGAGCGGCTATATCTGCAATATGGCGAGGATTGGCCGAGTACGCAGAGCATCGAAAACGCCGTGACTATCACCTATGTCAGTGGTTACGGTGATGCCTCGGACGTGCCGGAATCCATCAAGCAGTCGATCAAGTTGCAGGTCGAGAAGGCATACGACCGACCCGATGTCGGCTATCTCGCCGCGCCGGACTCAGTGTGCATGGCGCTACTGAACCCTTACCGTGATATGAGGCGACTGTGAGA
>JAUWLU010000143.1 GCA_030613545.1 Desulfuromonadales bacterium | reverse complement strand
CTTAAATTTTTCGCCAGCGAAAACATTATCCCTCTGGAGCGGATGTCGGCCGTCGGCTACGGGGCTCAGCACCCCGTGGTTCCCAATAACAGCGGGGAAGAGCGCATATTAAACCGACGCGTCGAGTTTGTGCTGGAGAGCCTTGGCCACTATAAAGAACAACTTCCGTATTTGATCGATGCTAACGACCAATTGCCTTTCTAACCAGGAGTAATCGATACAATGGCTGACAAGGAGACCAGCGCCGAAGCCGGTGCAGAACAAAAATCATCCAAAAAAATGTTGATAATTATTATCGCCGCGGTAGTGATCCTGCTCGGCGGCGGTGCTGCAGCCTTTTTCCTGCTCAAAGGAGAAGCTCCGCAAAGCGCAACGGCTCCGGCACCGGACGCGGCGGCCACCGCACCAGTTGCTAACGGTACCATCGGCCCCATGGTGGAGATCGAACCGTTCATCATTAATATTCTCGACGAAGAGGGCACCCGTTATCTGAAAGCGGCCATTACCCTTGAGACAAACAACGATCCCGTCGTTGAGGAAATCACCCAGCGCATGCCGCAGATCCGCGATGCCATCCTGTTGCTGGTCGGTAATAAGACCTTCGGTGAACTGGCCGACCTGCAAGGCAAATTACAGTTGCGCAGTGAGCTCCGCGAACGTCTTAACAAACTTCTTTCCGGCGGACGCGTTCAAAAGATTTACTTTACCGAATTTGTCGTCCAATAGAGGCCCCTGTGGAACGCATCCTTTCCAAAAATGAAATTGCCGAATTGCTCTCGGCGGTACGTGCCGGAGAAATTGCCGTCGAGGGCGAGTTCAGCACTTCTGGCGGTGCCTCCAAGATCAACAAACTCGACCTGGTCTTCAGCCACAACACCCGCAAGTGCAAGTTCGAGAATTTAGACATTGTGCTTGACACCTTCGCTCGCAACTACGGTATCTCACTGACCAATTGCTTGCAACATTCGACCCTGGTCAAACGAGAAGCGATCGAGGCGTATGAGTTCGAGGGTTTTCTACAACGTCTCAAAGGCAATGAAGCCATTGGCATCATCCATCTCGATCCTCTGCGCTGGGGCGGTCTGCTGATTTTTAACGATGCACTCTCTTTCTATCTGGTGGAAAAACTGCTTGGAGGCAACGCGGATGCTCAACAGGCTCTGCCCAACCGGCCTTTGACCGCTATCGAGCGTTCAGTATTGAAAAGATCCTTTAGCGATGCCTGTCTTGATCTGGAGAAAGCCTTCCTGCCATTGGAAAAACTGGACAGTTCGCTGGTCAAGATCGAAAGTAACCCGCGGTTGGTCAACATCGTGCCACCCGACACCCAGGTAGTGGTCTGCCAGTTTACAGTCAAAATTCGTAATTTGACCGGTGAGATCAGGCTGGCGATCCCCCTGCCCTCTCTGGAACCGTTACGAGGTAAAATGCGCGACCAGATGGGACCCTTAAACAAGACCGCCGATTCGAGCTGGCAAAAACAGGTCGAGGGCGCCCTGCCGGACATGGAAATGAATATCGCTGCACAACTGGCTGAAATTGCACTACCGGTGCGGGACATTCTCAATTTCCAAGTCGGCGATATCATAGACCTGGGACGGGATCCGTCAGGCCCTCTTTTGGTTCTGGTTGAAGACAAGCCCAAGTTCATCGCCCGTGCCGGGGTCTTCAAAGGAAAAAAAGCCGTCCGCATCACCGAGCGCATTGAATCCAAAACAAAATCTCAATCGAACGACTAATAAGGAATCTGATCATGCCAACCAATCAAGAACCGAAGCAAGCCCAGGAGAACCCGGCCAGCAGCGAAAACAAGGAGCTCGGCTTTTTGCTCGACATTCCCCTGCAGGTATCGGTGGAAATCGGCCGTTCGCGAATCCTGATCAAGGACCTGTTGGAAATGCAGGAAGGTGCCATCATCGAACTGGACAAGCTCTCCGGCGAACCCCTTGACCTGTATGTCAATTCGCGGCTCATCGCCCGGGGCGAGGCGGTGCTGGTCAAGGATAAATACGGCATTCGCCTGACTGACGTGGTTAGTCCATCCGAACGTATCGAGAACCTGGGATAACCGACCATGCCACTCTGCTCCCTGCTGATACTGTTACCCGCAACCGCCCATGCGGCCGCCGAGCCCCCCGATCAGTTGATCGGCAGTGGTTTGCGCCTGCTGGCCGGCCTGCTGCTGGTCCTCGGCCTGCTGCTGTTGCTCTACGCCCTGAGCAAGCGGGGCCTGCGCTGGCTACCGGGTAGTCGCGAAGGGCGAATCCATATTCTGGAAACCCGGCCGCTGGGCGGCAAAAAGGCCCTCTGTCTGGTCGAAGTGCAAGGCCACGAACTACTCATAGGCGTAGCTGGCGAACGTATCGAACTGCTTTGCGAACTCGATTCCAAGCCGGCCGAATCCTTTGAGCAGACGCTGCAGAACCAGAGCCGGGAGGATCATAAGTGAAACGCATCGCCACCACCGCTAGCCTGCTGGTTCTGCTGATTCTGCTGCCGCTGCTGGCTCAGGCCGAGGGCCTGCCGACCATCACCGTCGGCATCGGTCAAGCGACCGATCCCGGCCAGACCTCAACCGCCTTGCAGATTCTGCTGGTGCTGACCGTCCTTTCCATGGCGCCGGCTATCCTGCTGATGACCACGGCCTTCATCCGTCTGGTGGTGGTGCTGTCTTTCGTTCGCCAGGCCATGGGCACCCAGCAAATGCCGCCGAATCAGATCATCATCGGCTTGGCGCTTTTTTTAACCTTTTTTGTCATGGCACCGGTTTTCACCCAGATCAACGAGCGGGCCCTGCAACCTTATCTCGATAAAAAGATCAACCAGGAACAGGCCCTCCATGAAGCGGTCACCCCCATGCGCGCGTTCATGTTCAAACAGACCAAGGAAAAAGAGCTGGGGTTGCTGATGGAGATCGCCGGCCAGCCGGCGCCGGAAAACCAGGAGGACGTGCCGACCATGACCCTGATTCCGGCCTTTATGCTATCGGAACTCAAACGGGCCTTTCAGATCGGCTTCATGGTCTATATCCCCTTTCTGGTCATCGATATGGTGGTTGCCTCGGTCCTGATGTCCATGGGCATGATGATGCTGCCGCCGGTCATTATCTCCCTGCCCTTCAAGTTATTGCTCTTTGTCCTGGTCGACGGCTGGAATCTGGTAGTCAGCTCTTTGGTCCAGAGCTTCTTCTGAGCGGAATCGACCGTAATCCTGCCGCATTGAAAGGAACCCTCCATGAGCCCTGAATTTGTCACCAGCCTTGGACGCCAGGCCATCGAAACGATATTGCTGGTAGCCGCCCCCATGCTGCTGGCCGGGCTAGGCGTCGGCCTGCTGGTCAGTATCTTTCAAGCGGCGACCCAGATCAACGAACAGACCATGACCTTTATCCCAAAAATCGTAGCGGTCTTCGTCACCCTGCTGATCTTTGCCCCCTGGATGATCAAGGTCCTGCTCAGCTTCACGACCAGTGTGCTGACCCGCATCGCCACTGTTGGCGGCTGAGGCGTATCGTGCCTTTTCCCGCCCTGTCCACCGAGACCTTCAGCCTGTTTCTGATCTGTGCCGCCCGAGTTTCCGCGCTGATGGGCAGCATTCCGGTTTTCAGCAGCGCCCAAACCCCCATGCAGGTAAAGGCCGGTCTATCCCTGACCCTGTCCCTGCTGGTTTTCCCGGTGGTCTCACCTTTGGTGCCGCAGCAGTCTCTGACTCCTGTCGGGTTAGCCCTGCTGGTCGGCCAGGAAGCCCTGCTCGGTTTCATTCTCGGTTTTATGGGCCGGTTGATTTTCACCGCCGTCGAATTCGGCGGCACCATCATCGGCTACCAGATGGGTTTTGCCGCCGCCAACGTCTTCGATCCGCAGAACCAGCGACAGATATCGCTGATGTCCCAGTTCCAGAGTGTCTTCGCCATTCTGCTCTTTCTGGCCCTTGATGCCCATCATCTGTTCCTGCGGGCCATCGTTCATTCCTATCGGCTGCTGCCGCCGGGAAAACTCGACCTTTCCGGCGGGGCGGTCCCTTTTCTCATAGAGCTGACCGGCAACATGTTCGTCCTGGCGGTCCGTTTCAGCGCCCCGGTCCTGGCTCTATTGCTGTTGTCGGGCCTGGTCCTTGGCATCATGTCCAGGGTCTTTCCCCAGCTCAATGTCTTCATGCTGTCCTTTCCGGTGAACATAGGATTGGCACTGCTGGTCATAGGTTTGACATTTCAGCTGGTTTCCACCCTGCTGATGCGCGAATTCAACCTGCTCGGCGAACGATTTCTGTACATGTTTGAACTGCTGGGAGGAACCTGAATGGCCGACGACTCCTCTGGCGAACGTACAGAACAGGCCACAGCCAAGCGACGCTCAGATTTCCGCCAAAAAGGTCAGGTGGCCCAGAGTAAAGAGGTGCAGACCGCCGCGATGATGGCTGCCACCCTGCTGCTGTGGTTCTTCTATGCACCGCTGTTCTGGAACAAGCTCTCCGTATCCCTGGCCGGAACGTGGAAAATCTGCGCTTCTTACGAGGTGACGCCCAATGCTATCGTCGCCCTTTTTGCGTTGCTGCTGCAGCGGGCCGGCCTGTTGCTGGCGCCGGTGTTTTTATTGGTGATGGTGGTCGGATTTTTCTCCAGTGTATTGCAGATCGGCTGGCTCTTTACCGGCAAACCGCTGCAGCCCGACTTCTCCAAACTGAACCCCATTGCCGGTGCAGCCCGCTTCGTTTCCAAGCGCTCGCTGGTCGAAGTCGTCAAATCCTTGGCCAAAGTACTGCTCATAGGAGCGGTAGCCTATAAGGTGGTCTTCAATGAATTCGACCAGGCCCTGTTACTGATCGATATGGAGGTCATCGAAACGGTTCGTTTCCTCGGGCGGGTCGCCACCGGCGTGCTGTTAAAGGCTTGCGGCATCCTGGTATTACTGGGGCTGTTCGATTTTCTATTCGTTCGCTGGGAAATGGAACAGAAAATGAAGATGACTAAACAGGAACAGAAAGAGGAATTCAAGGAAGCGGAGGGGGATCCCCATATCAAGGCCCGCATCCGCTCCTTGCAGCAGCAGATGTCCAGGCGGCGAATGATGGCTGAGGTTCCCAAGGCGGACGTTATCGTGACCAACCCGACCCATCTGTCGGTGGCCCTGCGCTATGACCGCCAAACCATGGATTCCCCGCAGGTAGTGGCCAAGGGGGCCGATCACCTGGCCATGCGAATTCGAGAGATCGCCACTGAAAACCGAATACCGCTGGTGGAGAACAAACCCATTGCCCGCGTGTTGTACAAGGTGGAGGTCGGACAACCGGTCCCCGAAGAGATGTTCAAGGCCGTCGCCGAAATCCTCGCTTATGTTTACGGCCTGCCGGGACGGAAATAAGCAGGCACACACGGACCTTCTCCACCCGCAAACAATAAAAAGCACGGCATTACCCACAGAGCACACAGAGAAGGGCAAATCGTTCTGGTTAAAAGGTTTCCTCTGTTTTCTTCGTGAACTCTGTGTCCTCCGTGGTTAATGGTTTCGAATAGTTAAACCATGATGGACTCGCAAAAAGTCATGTGATGGCTAAGCAAAAATTTCGACCTACAAGGCGTAGTGGTTTTTCAGGGGTGAAGGCATACATAGGGTATGTCGAAGTCCTGAAAAAGCGCTGCAACGCAGTAGGACGGACTTTTTG
>JAUWLU010000337.1 GCA_030613545.1 Desulfuromonadales bacterium | reverse complement strand
GCCGAGTAGCCCTCCGTATCTGCGACGCCGGGGCGCAGGTTGTCGACGAAGACGTCGGCATCCTTGATCAGGGCGTATACTTGCTTGCGGTTCTCAGCCTTGCGCGCATCGAGGTAGGCCTGCCGAATCCCGACGTCCGCCTGGTAGAAGAAGTTCCCGTACTCGATCCAATCCGGCATGTTAAGGTTCAGGCAGTCTGCCCCCTGGCCTGCCAGCGTGCGCGGACAGCACGGGCCGGCGACGGCGTGCACCATCGACAGTACACGCAGTCCCGAAAGAGGCCGCTCACCCTGGGGCAGCGGGATGGGGTCGCTATCCCCGATCTTCTCGATCGAGATCAGCGGTGCCTGCGCATGGATCTGCCCCTGCTCCGAGGCATCCCACTCTTCCCGGGTGCGAACCATCTGGAACGGCACCTGCACTGCCTCCGCGACCGCCTCCATCTCCAGCGCATCACGCTTGATGATGGCCGCGCGGAGCTGCGACTCATCGGGCCCGCAATTCAGCAATCTGAGGATCTTTCTTTCCTGGGACGGGTAGAGCGGGCACATGACCATCCAACGCCCGTCCAGGGGCGGACACATAGGGTTCAAGACAACGTATGCGCCAAAATTGAACATCTTGTGGGCGCCGTTGACGAGCGTGTAGGGGGCCGCGTCGAGTTGCCAGGGGCTCTGTTCGATCCAGGCCTTGCGGAGGTCTACGTGGATGTCCTGGCCTTCACCGGTCCGCTCTTTCCAGATCGCAGCTTCGGCCACCGCATTGGCGGCCAGGATGATGGCGGGGGCCGCTCCGGCCTTCATCACGGTCTTGCGCACAGGTTCCTTGCCGGCAAAGGTTACTTTGCCGCCGCTGTCCTCGATCGTCAGACCGACCTCCCGCAGCATGCTGTCGGTTACCTTGTGCATGTCGTCGGGGTTGTTCACGGTTTGCTGTGTAATCATTGCTATTCTCCTTTCGGTTTGTCCTGTTGTTTTTAGGATTGCGGGGCTTCAGGCCCAGTGTTTCTCTTTCCTGACAGTTTTCTCATAAAAATTTACTCACGTTCAAGCAGGAACCCGTGCATTCGGTGTTCTCAGGACGGCGGCTACCGACTCGATATAAGCAAGAACACCGGCATCAAGGGGTGGTGTAATTTCTCCCTTGATTCGCTTTTTGACAGCGGTCTTCGATGTCAGCAGCGAAATGGCGAAGGCAATAATTATCGCCGGCATTACCAGCGTTCCGAGAAGCGATTTAGAGAATGCGCTTCCCGGATGGGATATAACCGGTATATCCGCTACACCTGAGCGCCGGAAATAGGTTATTACCCCGTGCAGCACAGCATTCACCAGACCGTCCACGGGAGCCTGCTTTTTGAAAGCAAACTCTCTTATCGTTAATAAGTTATTAGACCCTTCCATATCCAAACCTCCCTAAAAATGATTTCAATTCCTCGTAGTTCAGCAGTCTCTAGTCAAAAAGAGATTGAGCGAGGGTATTATAGCTCTTGGGCAGCTGATCTCCGAGCATTTGGCGCCAAGCTGCCGATCTCATCGCCTGGTTGTTCAGAATTGCTTCGTACAGCCAGGCAGCTCTTGCGTCGATCTGGTCGTAGTACTTCGTGCGTTGATCAGGATTGGCCGTGGTCGCGATCTGCCAGTGTGAACCCTCACGATACACGGCCGGTTTCAGGCGCCGTCAGTCGTCACTTTTTGGCTCCCCGTTTTCGTCCCAGTTGCGGGCGGCGTAGTATTCCCGCAGCAAAATGGCCATCTGCTCCCGGGCATTCAGCAAAAGACACTATAGGACCGGGGCGTCGTTAAGTGTTCAGCTGTCAGCCTTACGTTGCTCGATTCTTTAACAGCGGCGCACAGCACAACGCTGCCATTGTGGTTACGAAGACCCTGCTGTTCTTCTTATTTGGTGCAACGCCAGTGTTTGCCATTATCTTAGTCTGCCCTTGTTAGTGTCAAAAACATCACTTTCGAAGAAACCGTCAATCGCTTAGAAAAATTTTCTCTTATACTTTTTTGTCAGCATCCAATT
>JAUWLU010000130.1 GCA_030613545.1 Desulfuromonadales bacterium | reverse complement strand
GAAGGCATACATATGGTATGTCGAAGTCCTGAAAAAGCGCTGCAACGCAGTAGGACGGACTTTTTGCGACGCCATCATCTTTTGCCAATATGTGGCCCGGCTTTTTCTAGCCATTCCCCGATCACTGCCTGAATTCCTCATATTTCTTGTCCACGGTCAATTCCTTCGGTTATTGTTCCGTCTATCCTGAACAACAACGGCAACCTCAAGCTCCCCCGGAAGGAGAAGTACCTGTGCAGAATGGCAACATCTCACCATCAGCGACCGATGCGGAGGAAGCAGCATTTCTCCCGTACCCGAGCAAGCTGTTTGTCGAAACCACCACCCACTGCAATCTGCTCTGCCCCATGTGTGTCAAGCAGGCGACAGACAGCCAGGTTATTGACGGCGACCTCAGCCAAAAGACCTTCGCCGCCCTCGAACCGGCCTTTCCCCACCTGGAGTCTCTGGTACTCAACGGCATCGGCGAACCGCTGATGCATCCGCATCTGCTCGAATGGGTCGCCAGAGCCCGACAGGCCATGGCCGATACCGCCTGGATCGGTTTCCAGTCCAACGGCCTGCTCCTCGACCGGCGCCTGGCCCTCGGCCTGGTTGAAGCCGGGCTCGACCGCATCTGCCTGTCGGTGGACGGGGTAAGCCCCGACACCTTCAGCAAGGTTCGCGAAGGCGAGAGCCTCAGCGACATGGATCGCGCCTTTGCGGTGCTGGCCGAGGCGCGCCGAGCTCGGCCGGGCTGTCGACTCAAGGTCGGCGCCGAGTTCGTCACCATGCGCGAAAATTTCCGTCAACTGCCCGATACGGTGCGCTGGGTGGCCGAACGGGGAGCCGATTTCTGCATCGTCTCCCAGACCCTACCCTACGACTCTTCCCAGGTGCAGCAGATCACCTACCATAACGCCAGCGCCGCGGCCGTTGCCCTGTTCGACAAATGGAAGCAGCGCTTGGCGGATATGGGCCTGGATATCTATACCTACGACTATATGGCCTGGGAGCGGGAAAGACTGCTGGAGCAGCGCATCGATCCGCGCATTCCCCAGGTCAATGCCCTGGTCACCGAGATGCGGGCCGAGGCCCGCACCCTCGACATCTTCATGGATGTCATGCAACTGCTCAAACGGGATACGACCCTGCAGGCCGAGGTGGAGGATATCTACGGCGAGGCGCAGCGGGTGGCCGACCAGATGGGCATCGAACTCAAGCTGCCAGTCACCATCCCGCTGGCCGAGCGCAAGTGCGATTTTGTCACCGGCGGTTCAGCCTTTATCTCCTGGGACGGCGGGGTGCATCCCTGCTACTATCTGTGGCATCGCTACCGCTGTTACATCAACGACTGGGACCGGTTGGTCAAGCCCAAGGAGTTCGGCCATCTCAGCCAGCGTCCTCTGCTGGAGATCTGGAACGATACCGAATTCAAGACCTTTCGACGCAACGTGGTGGAGTTCGACTACCCTTACTGCACCAATTGCTGCGTCGCCCCCTGCGACCTGGTGCAGGATGAGGATTTTCTTCACGACTGCTTTGCCGGTAACGAACCGTGCGGTTCCTGCCAATGGGCCATGGGACTGTTGCAGTGCCTGCAGTAAGGCACCAGGTAGATTCTAGTCATAAGAGCACCATCTGAAAGTGAGGCTGAAAAGAAGGACATGATATAATGGGCGGGAAGGACCAACACCCTACCCCCTGGAGAGAGCATGTCGGAAGACCGGCAACTGGCAGCCAAGGTTCATTACGGCTTCTTACCTGAAGACTACGAAGATGATCGGCTGAACATCGCGGTCAATCTGCGTCCCCTGTACGCCATCGGAGGCGACTACTGCAGCATTCTTCCGCTGGGGAAAAACCGCCTATTGACCTGTATCTGCGATGCGGTCGGTCATGGTGTCTCGGCCGCACTCTTTGCGGCGCGGATCAATACCTATGTCCTCACACATGCCAAGCCTGATCTGATCCTCTGTGAGCTGGTTTCTGGCCTGAATGCCTGTCTGTGCAAACGCCTGTCCGATACGGGCATATATGCGACCTTTTATGCCCTGTTGTTAGATTTCGAGGCTGGCACGATGACTCTTAGTGGCGCCGCTCACCCACCGGTCTTGCAGCTTGAAAAAGATCAAGACTGGTGCAAGGAGTGGCCATCGATTACCACCTTTATTGGCATGGATGATCCGCTGCCGCTGCCCTGTGGTTCAAAGCATCTGCGATTAAATGCTGGCGATCGCTTTCTCCTCTATTCCGATGGTCTGATCGAAGTGGAAGATGCCGATGCCCAAGCCTTTGGGACGGAAAGACTGTCCAGCACTTTGATCGCACACCGAAATCTCAGTGGCCAGGCATTAAATACAGCCATCCTGATGCAGGCAGAGTCTTATGCGGCGGACGGTTTTAAAGATGATGTCTTGCTGATGAGTATTACGCTCAAGTAGCCTTTAGTTCTGAATGTTTGGAAAGAACAAAGGCCCCACCTGAATATCAGGCAGGGCCTTTCCTGTAAGCTGTTCGCACTTCCAACACTACCAGAAACCCCATCATGTCCTGCTTTTTAGCTCAGCCTGCGAGTGGTGCACTTACGACTAGAATCTACCCCTGATGACATCCCGATAATCCCTGGAGCGTCCATGATGAGCTTGAGTCTAAGGCAAGACGACGATTCCCCTTTGCTGCCTGTTTAGGGCACCTGCGCTTCGCAGGGGACCTTGGTCTGGCACAGGCCGCAGCCCGTTTCCATAACCCCGTAGAGTTGCCCGGCGGTTTGCCGCAGGTCGCCGTAGACGTGGGCCTGGCACCTCTCTTTATCGTGCCCCTGTAGCGAAATGGCGTTGACCGGGCAGCGCCGAATGCAGAGCCCGCAGCTGCCATCGCGATGATTCAGGCAGTTGCTCCAGGGATCGGCGCAGGTTCTTGGGCTAGCGGGAATGGCCAGGTCGGTGACGACACTGCCGCAGCGATGGGCGATCCCCTTCTCGGTGATGAATCCGTCGTTGAGGCTGAAGGTGCCTAGACCGGCGACATAGGCGGCGTGGCGCTCCGACCAGGTCGAAGCCATCCCCACCCGAGGATCTTTAACCGGTCGCCACATGCCGGCAAGAAGGGGGGCTACGGCCCTGGCACCGAGGGATCGAATCAGGTTGGTCAAATGGATGCGCAGCAGGGTGTTGAAGCGTTCGCCGTAGGCGCGGGTCAGAGCCCATTCCCGGGAAGGGATTTCCTGGGCCTGGCGATTGCTTTTGCGGGTCGCCTCGGTGATGGGCAGGATCCAGCAGATCACCGTTCTGGCTTCCTCGGCTTCGCAACCGCAGGCGTCGTGCAGGATTTCGCCCGGCGTCAGGTGAAACTCGCCGATGATGCGCTTGAAGTCGCTGAACAGCGGATCGTCGGCGGCGGCGAAGCCGACCAGCGGCTCGTCGAAATAGCGTCGATCGCTGTCGGCAAAGCGATTGTCCGGGCTGGCCAGGACAAAGTCACGAATTTCTTCCCGTAGCACCTGTTCCACGGTGGTTATCCCTTCGGCATCAAGATGGGAGCAATTGCCATTATACGCACAGCGAGCGACAACGGCCAGGGGCATGGCCGGCGCAAAGAAGTCGTGGCGGCGCGGCCGAACCCCTGTTGCGAGGCTTTTCGGCCCAGAAAAGACTTGAAAAATCAGCTATATTTTTGCATAGTACCAAACCTCAAAAATTGTCATAAACCGCTCGATTTTTAACCCGAAGGGAGGGACAACGATGATCGGCACCCCACTGAAACAAGGCGCAACCAAAATTCTGATGCTCGGCAGTGGTGAACTGGGCAAGGAAGTGGTCATCGAGGCACAGCGCTTCGGCATCGAAGTGGTGGCCGTCGACCGTTATGCCGACGCGCCGGCCATGCAGGTGGCCCATCGCAGCCATGTCATCGACATGCTCGATCGCGAGGCCCTGTCCCGAGTGATCAACGAGGAAAAACCGGACTTCATCGTTCCCGAGATCGAAGCGATCGATACCGAATACCTGCTCGAACTGGAGCGGGAAGGCTTCAACGTCATTCCTACCGCTCGGGCCACCAACCTGACCATGAACCGGGAAGGCATCCGCCGCCTGGCCGCCGAGGAACTGGGCCTGCCCACCGCCCGCTACCTGTTTGCCACCACTCTGGATGAATTCCGCAGCGGCGTGCAAGAGATCGGCCTGCCCTGCGTAGTCAAGCCGATCATGAGCTCTTCCGGCAAGGGGCAGAGCACGGTGCGCGGAAAAGACGATATCGACCGCGCCTGGGAGTATGCTCGAGCCGGGGCACGGGGCACCGGCGATAAGGTGATCATCGAGGAGTTCATCCCCTTCGACTACGAAATCACCCTACTCACCGTGCGCCACGCCAGCGGCACCAGCTACTGCCCGCCCATCGGTCACGTGCAGGAAGGCGGCGACTACCAGGAATCCTGGCAGCCTATGGCCATGGCAGCGGCAGCCCTGAGCGAGGCCCAGCGCCAGGCCAAGACGGTGACCGACGCCCTGGGCGGTGCCGGCCTCTTCGGTGTCGAATTCTTCATCAAGGGTGATGCGGTCTATTTCAGCGAAATCTCCCCCCGTCCCCACGATACCGGCATGGTGACCATGGTCAGCCAGAACATGTCGGAATTTGAACTCCATGTGCGAGCGATCCTCGGCCTGCCGGTACCGGAAATCGAACTCCTTTCGCCCGCCGCCTCCCACGTGGTGCTGGCCGCCGAGCAGTCTGAAAATGTCGGCTTCACCGGCGTTGAGGAAGCCCTGAACGTTCCCGGCAGCAAGGTGCGCCTGTTCGGCAAGCCCGACACCCGCCCCGGCCGGCGCATGGCGGTGGCCCTGGCAGTGGCCGGCGACGTCGACGAGGCCCGCAAGCGGGCCGAGCAGGCCGCGTCTGCCATCAAGGTGGTGCCCCGCTAAAACAGGTCCCATCGATAATTTGCCTGCAACAAAAATCCCCTGTGATTCTTTATCACAGGGGATTTTCTTTCGGACCTATAACCCAAACAAAGGCTGATGGTTGGGCCAACAAAACCGGCGGGTCGCGGCCCACCAGCCGCCATACTTTTGTCCAAGCCCACAAAAGTAAGCAAAAATGGCTCCCTGCCGGGGGCATTTCTGTCGCCGAGGTCAGATAAGGCTAAAAACTGTTGCGCCACTCCACGGCATCGGCGGTTTCTTTGCGCTCCTCCTCTTCCGACAGCTGGTTGCTAAAGCTATCGATCACTTCTCTTGCACAAGAGAGATCGAAGGTGCTGTTGGGTTTAAAACCCATAGCGCATATGCAACACCGCTACGGCACCCTCTGTCGACCACTGCCTGCAAGCCGTCCCAATGACAGGAGAGCAGACTGCGAAGCGGTTTCGCTTCAAAACCACAACACAGGGCGCTGGACGCAATACCTCTCGCGACAGAAGTCTCGGCGGCAGCCAATCCGTCTTTTCTTTGGTTACTTTCTTTGATGGCGTCGCAAAAAGTTCGTCCTACTGCGTTGCAGCGCTTTTTCAGGACTTCGACATACTATATGTATGTCTTCACCCCCGAAAAACCACTACGCCTTGTAGATCGAAATTTTTGCTTAGCCATCTCATGACTTTTTGCGAAAGCATCACATTTGGCCCACCAACAAAAAAGGCGCCACCCTTGAGGTGACGCCTTTTTGCAATCAGTGCACAGCAACAAGCATTGATTATTGGTCGCTGGCGGTGATCCGGGCCAGAGCCTCGAGATACTTCTCCGAAGTCTTGCGCACGATCTCTGCCGGCAAAGACGGCGCCGGGGCCTGTTTGTTCCAGTCGAGGGTCTCCAGGTAGTCGCGCAGGAACTGCTTGTCGAAGCTCGGCTGCGAGCCGCCGGGACGATAGAGATCCTTGGGCCAGAAGCGCGACGAGTCGGGGGTCAGGGCTTCATCGATCCAGATCAACCGATCCTGATACAGGCCGAACTCGAATTTGGTATCGGCGATGATGATGCCCTTGGCGGCCAACTCCTCCCGGGCCCGCAGATAGATAGCCAGGCTTGCTTCCTTGGCCTGCTGGGCCAGCCCCGGCGCACACAGCTCGACGGCCTGGTCGAAGGAGATATTCGCGGCGTGGGCACCCAGCTCAGCCTTGGTCGAAGGGGGGAAGATCGGCTCGGGGAGCTGCTGACTCTCCTGCAGACCGGCCGGCAGGGGAATGCCACAGACGCTGCCCTGGCGGCCGTATTCCTTCCAACCGGAGCCGGCGATATAGCCGCGCACAATGAATGAGATGGGCAGCGGCGCGGCCTTTTTGACCAGCATGCTGCGCCCTTCGAGCTGTTCGCTATACTGGTGGGTTACCGCCGGAAAATCGCTGACCTCGGTGGCCAGCAGATGATT
>JAUWLU010000005.1 GCA_030613545.1 Desulfuromonadales bacterium | reverse complement strand
TCCGATCATTTTCTGAACCAGTTGAAGTTCTGGGGGATCACACCCAGCTTCGCCTTCGTTGCGCAACCTCAGACCAACGGAGTCGCCGAACGTTTCAACCGAACTTTGAAAGAGCAGGCCATCTACGGTCGGGTATTCCGCACCGTAGAGGATGTCCGCGAAGCAGTGAAAAACTTCGTGGAGCTTTACAACAGCCAGTGGCGTGTCGAGAAAAACGCCTTCAAAGCGCCTCAGGAGATCCGCCAAGACTGGCTGGAAAATCGTCAGGCTGCATAAGCCAAACTTGTGTCCAAGGGACCGGGCGCGCTACATTTCTTTGAAAAAGGTCGATTGAACAATTGTCAGGAAATCACAGTCGGGTCTGACTTCGCAGGAGCGAACCGTTGCAGATTATGGAGGTTGCCAAATGAGCCGACAGCAGAAGGGCGATGATGTTGCTTCAAGCTTGCTCACGCTAAAGTTTCTTGACAAGGGACTCGAAGCGGAGTTTAAGCAGGACTATCTTGCACGGAGTCTCAAGCAGCGGCGTTACACCCTGCTGGTCGCCATCTTCATGTATGGGATTTTTTACCTTTTGGATTTGGCGATCATTCCGGAAATGCGGGTCACCTGCCTGTGGCTTCGCTTTGCGTTCGTTTGTCCGGCAATATTGTTGGCACTGCTTATTAGCTATACGAAATACGATTTCAGGTTTAGAAATATAGTCAATCTGGTGACGGAGAGCATCTGTAGCTTTGTCACCATCTACCTGATTGCTCATTCCAGCTCGCCCGGCAACCATATTTATTACGGTGGCCTGCTGTTGTGCGTCCTTTTTTATTATATTTTGGTCCCAGACTGGATAATCTCCAACATCAGTTCATGGCTCACTTTTGTCGCTTTTATATGCATTGCGGTGTTTTATGCTGACATACCGTGGCTATTTCTGGTTGGCAATACATTTATTTTCTTCTTTTTCAACCTGACGTGCATGTTCGGCTGTTACGTTCTGGAGCGCTCTGAGCGCGTCGCCTTCAAGCATCGGCGCATCATCGAGCGACAGAACGGGGAGTTGCAGCAGGCTCTGGTTCATTCCGAAGATGAAAAGCACAAGGCCGAGTCCCTGGCTCGTCTCGACCCATTGACCGACCTGGCTAACCGTCGCCATTTTATGACCATCGCCGAACGGGAACTGGCCCGCTGTGCTCACCACCCCCGCTTCCTCAGCCTTATTATGATGGATATCGATTATTTCAAACAGTTCAACGACCGTTATGGCCACGAAGTCGGCGATCTGGTGCTGAAAAAGGTCGCAGAGACGGTTTCTCAGGCGATTCGCAAAGCAGATAGCGCCTGCCGGTACGGTGGCGAGGAATTTGTCGTGCTGCTACCGGATACCGATGCGGCCGGCGCTTTCCTGCTGGCGCAACGCCTGCGGGAGGCGATCGAAAGGACCACCGTCAGGGATGGCGCAGAACTCCTGGGGATTACGGTCAGCCTCGGAATTGCCACTCTGAATGACGGTGAAATAGTTGATGTCGCGACTTTGCTCAAGCGAGCCGATCAGGCCCTCTACGCCGCCAAAAATAGCGGACGCAATCAGCTCAGGGTCTGGCAGCAGGCTTTGGGCGACACGGGTTTTGATGTTTCCGCCAGTTCGCCTGTTGCCGCTGGATAAATGAGACCTTGGATGGAACTGCAGTCGATTGAAAAGCCCGCTGATGCGGGCTTTTGCCGTTTTCAGAGGTAGCTGCGGCCGCCCATGTAAGTGCGGGCGAAGAAGGGAGTGGAGAGCTTTGCGATGCGCACCGTCTTGCCGGTGCGGGGGGCATGGATGAAACGACCGGCGCCGATGTACATGCCGACGTGGGAGACCCGTCGGCCGCCGTTGGTGGCGAAAAAGACCAGGTCGCCCTTGGCCAGGTCTTTTCTGGGCACCCAGCGCCCGGCGCCGAACTGGTTGCGGGACACCCGCGGCAGATTGAGGCCGTTGAGGCGGTAGCAGACCATGGTCAGGCCGCTGCAGTCAAAGCCCTTGGTCCGGTCGGTCCCGCCCCAGCGGTAGGGAACGCCAATGAAGCGGCGGGCTGTTTTGACCAGCTCTTCGCGCACTGCCCCCTGGTGGTTGGGTGTCGTTCGGGCGACACTATAACTTTCTGGAATGACAATAAAAAAGCGATCGATCAGGCCCTGAGAACAGAGCTTCTCGGCTTGCTGGCGGGCGCTTTGATAATCGGCATGATTACCAAACCGGACCTTGAATAGCCCCGACTCATGACGAAAGTAAAAGGCGTCGATGCCTCGTTGGTTGAGCATCCGCTCAAAGCGCACTGCGTTATCGAGTTGGGCGAAGGCGCCGACCTGAACGGCATAGCCCATTCTGTCAAGGGAAGTCTTCGGTCGGGCCGAAGGAGCGGCGGGCTGCGGAATTTCCAGCAACTGGCCGATGGGATCGGCTGCTGGCAGGGGCCTGGTGGCTGGATTGCTGCTACAGCCCGCCAGCAATAGCCACAAGGTGAGCAACCACAGTCGGGGAAATCGCTGTGGTAGGGAAAAACAGGTCTTCATGGTCGCTCCTGAAGCGCCCCTGGCAAGGGGTGCAAATGCCTCAAGCCTCGAAGACCAGACCCTTTGGATGCATTAAGTAGGTCTTCATCGGCTAATCAATGAACGGCCAACAGAATAACATAAAGAGCTTCCGGGCTAAACGGTCTTAACCCTGGCCTCATCAAGGGGCGTTGAGCTTCCAGTCATAGCGGTATACGATGGGGCCGCGGTAGTTTTTAAGCCTATTGGCCAAGTCGGGATGGGCATAACGCTGCAGGTGCTTCAGAAGGTTCTTCCGAGAGCTGCCGAAGTCGTCTTGATACCACTCATAAATGGAAGAAAGGATCAACCGGCCGGCATCGAAGGTTACTCCTCGGGCATGGTTGATAAAGCTGCGAGCGCTTTGCTCCAGTAGCTGTTCGCCGTTGCTGGCACTGACGGGCTGCGGCGGCAGGTTGGGGCAGCCGAGGCTGGCACAATTGAGAAGGTAATGGAGTCGGGCATCCTGCCAGATAGGGCGCAGGATGCGATGCTCGATATCGTTGAGGCTCAGATGCAGACCTTCGATGCGCACCAGTTTCGCATCCTAAGGCCCTCGCTGAAACAGGCCCGGAGAGATGTCGATGGCGCGAATGCTTGAGACCGGGTAATGATCGAGCACCACCTGTACCGTCAGGGCATTGTAGAGATTGACCCAGAAGGCAAGCTGTTCGGGGCGATTGAGCTGGGTTACCCGCACTGCGGCAAGATCGGCCAGATACTTTTTAAGCCGTGTTTTATCCTGTTCTTCAACATCTTCATAGCGCAGCCGGTAAATGCCGCTGGGGTGATCGGTATCAAGATAGCGGCTCAAAAAGACTTCCCAGCGGGTATGGTCGATGCGTCGACCGCTGGCGGCATTATGACCTTGCCAGTAGGGCCACAACTCAGCACGGGGTGCAGCCGAAAGATCGGCCGGCCAGCAACCGATGGCGGTCCACAATAGCAGGGTGGCGAGAATCGGGCGAATGCACAACATGGTCTCCTCCTGTCCTCTTCATTCTGTTGTCTGTTATCGTATCGTATGCTTGACATATTCACACCGAAAGGGGCAAGCGGTTCTGGCTTGCCCGGCCAGAAAGTTGCGATATAGATATAAGCGTAGCTGTTAAACGTAGATTTTCCGAGATAGGACGCGAGGCAGGTATGGAAGACAGCGAATTCAGACGATTGGAGCTCTATTTAAAAGGCCGCGGCGTTCAATGCTATCGTTTTATGGACAGGCATAAGGTCGACGCACTGTACCGCGCAGGCTACAAGCTGCTGTTCTTTTCGTTTTTCGGGGAGAATGTTTTCACCGGCGATGCCGAGACCATTCTTCTCGTGCGGCCCGAAGATGGACGTGCCGTTTCACGCCATCTCTTGGAGGAGGTCCAGCGTTTCGGCCAGGAACTGGTCATCCGTGAAAAAGCCGCCGTCTGAGTCGGCCAGAGGTGGCAGTGAAGGTTTTGATCGTCGTTTTTTTCGCTGGAAAAAACAGCCGCCCGGCGCCAGTATTGGCGGGGCGGCTGTTTTTTGCCGTCGTTGTTTTTGTTTCCGACGCTCAGGTGGTTGCGGCGCATTCGGCCATCAAACGACCGGCGATGGCGCGGATGGTCTCGGCGATAGGTCCCTTGGGCTCCGTCGCGATATAGGGCTTGCCCATGTCCCCGGCTTCTACCATGGCGGGATTAATCGGTATCTGTCCCAGAAAAGGCGCATTGAGTTCCGCGGCCATCTTTTTGCCGCCATCCTGTTTAAAGATATCGATAGTTTCACCGCACTTGGGGCAGACGAACCCGCTCATGTTTTCCACCACGCCGAACACCGGCAGATCAAGCTGACGGCAGAAAATCACCGATTTTTGTACATCGAGCACGGCGACCTCCTGAGGAGTGGTAACCAGAAGCGCTCCGGTGTTATGGCCGCCGGCCGACATCAGACAGTGAACGGCGGAAAGGGGTTCGTCCCCCGTTCCGGGCGGACAGTCGATGACCAGATAATCGAGCTCTCCCCAGATAACGTCTTTGAGAAATTGCTGAATAAGATTGGTTTTCATCGGACCCCGCCAGATCAGCGGCGTCATGTCGTTTTCCAGCAGAAAGCCGACCGACATAGTTTTGAGGTTATGCAGATAGGAAATCGGTATCAGTCCTTCAGGGCCATTAAGGGGCCGTTTCGTTTCGATGCCGAGCATCTTGGGAATGCTCGGGCCGTGGATGTCGATATCGAGTAGGCCGACCTGTTTGCCTTCTTGGGCCAGGGCCAGGGCAAGATTGACGGCTGTTGAACTTTTCCCTACGCCGCCCTTGCCGGACATGACCAGAATTCTGTTTTTAACACCCTTCAACCGTTCTGTTAACTGTTCCTGCAGTTGCTCGGGCGTGGTCTTTTGGCTGTCGTTTTGGCAGCTTTGCTGGCTGGTGTTCATGATAATGCAACTCCTGCGGTTTATGTTGATGCGACTTTTCCTGACCACTCGATTAATGGTCGCAGCAGTTTTCTCCTGTTTCCAGGTTGCCCGTCAGGTAGGCGGTAACCAATTGTTGTGGTGAGGTACCCTGTGCCCCGACCAGAACGGCGATGTTGTTGCTGGCGAACAGCTCCTGGGCACGCCGCCCCATGCCTCCGGCGATGACCAAGTTGGCGCCCAATTCGCTCAACCAGCGGGGTAGCAGTCCCGGCTCGTGAGGAGGTGGTTCGTGCAGGCTCTCGCCGAGGATGGCTTTATTCTGTTCGTCGACTTCGACCAGGGCAAAATGTTCGCAATGGCCGAAATGCATACTCAGGGTTCCTTGATGAAGGGGAATGGCGATTTTCATATGATGCTCCTCTGCAAAAGGGTTTGTTTGCCGCGAGCAATAGCAAGGGCAGTCGTCAGGGTGTCTCCTTGTGCCGCTAAGGTGTTGGCAGCAGACCGGAAACTGCCTGCCCCAGCTTCTTAAGGTCAGCGGCGGCTCCACTCGCTGCATGTTCTACCACTGTTAGATGGTGAATCTGTGCTTCGGTGACTGTCCGGTCGTAGCGGACTTTTCCCACTACGGGCAGGTTGCGCTGCCGTGCGTCGTTTTCAATCAGTTGGGGTAGGGATGGATTAAGGTCCCATTTGTTGATGCATATCGCCAGACCGGCGCCAAAGTGCGCGGTGAGGTCCGCTACCCGTTTAAGGTCATGTCGGCCGCTCATGGTCGGTTCGGTAACTGCCAGTAGTTGGTCCGCACCGGTCAGCGAAGCAATGACTGGGCAACCGGTGCCGGGGGAGCCGTCGATGGTGGTCTTGCCGGTTCCTCCTTTGCCGCTGGGGATGGCAATACGTTTGTTCATCGTCCGGTCCTGTTTAAACGCCGCCGGTGGCATCGTCAGCGTTAGCTTCGGCAAGGTCGCCGGCCTGAAAGGCCTGCAGGGCCTGGCTGACGGAGCCCTTGGCACCGTGGAAAATTTTGATGCCGGCAGCGGTCAGGGAGCGATAGGCCTTGGGTCCGATGGCGCCGGTAATGATGGCAGTTGCCTGCTGGTCGATAACCTTCTGCGCGGCCTGAATACCGGCACCGTGGGCCGCATTGAGACCCTCGCTGTTGTCGATCAATTGCCAGTTGTTCTCGGTTGGATCGTAAATCATCAGCCAGGGCGCGCGGCCGAAACGGGGATCGATTTGACTGTCCGGGGACGGTTCCTGGGCGGTAATGGCAATTTTCATGACGGTTATCTCCTTGTTGGCGGTTTAGGGCAACTGCGGTCACGGCAGTGACTGCGGGACGGTCGACAACAGGTCTCCTGGCCCGTGCCGGCTAAATCATTCGACGCCGTCAACTGTCCATTAAGCCAGCGCTCAAGCACATCGCCGATTTCTCCCCAGGCGCCGCCCAGGATCCACAACCCTTCTGCTTTGAGGGCCGTCTGAAAACGAGGATGGATGCCGTCGCAGATTACTCCGGATACCCTCATCTGTTTCAGCCAGCGGGCGACCGACGGTTCCTGACAAGGGTCCCACTGATGGTGAACGGGCTCGTCGATCTGGTGTTTGTGCCGGTCGGCAGTCACCAGATAGAATTGCCGCGCCAGGCCAAAGCGGGGCATGATCCGCTGTCCATAGTGGGGAATGGCGATGCGCTGTGGTTTGTGGTCGTTGGCCGTTGACATAGCCTCTTTTATTCCAAGAGCTGTGCCAAGTTGACCGTTTCTGAATTTATTTAAAATCTTCCGTAAAAACAATTGCTTGAGGGGGATTTTAGGGCTGATCGATTTCGGGGGAGAAAGGGGGGGCTGTTGCGCTTGCAACGCTTTGTCTAAAGGATCGCTGTGGAATAGAGGGGGGTAGGCAGGGCGGGGCGGTGTTGCATGAGTTATGCAACAATGTTGCTTGATGCAGCAGAATGGTGGTCAGCCAAGATTGCAGTCCTTAAGCCAGCGCCATAGGGTGGTGCGATTGACGCCCAGTTCCCTGGCCAGGGCACTGCGGTTGCCGGCATGGCGGATCAGCATCCCTTGTAGTTGTTCGGTATCCGGTCGACCGCTGACCGGTCGGCGGTTGCCGGTAGAATGAGGGGCCAGGTTAGCGGGTAGTAGATCGACTGTAATCTGCTCAGTGCGACAGAGAATAGCCGCTCGCTCGACGATATTGAGCAGTTCCCTGACATTGCCGGGGTAGGGATGATCGAGAAGCAGGTTGAGGACTTCGCCATCAAACCCGCGAATCTGTTTGCCGTAGTGCTTATTGAAGCGGTCGAGAGCCATGTCCAGGAGCAGGGGGATGTCTTCGGGACGTTCCCTCAGTGACGGAATGGCCAGTTGCACGACGTTGAGACGGAAAAACAGATCCTGGCGAAAAGTGCCGGCGGCGACCATGTTTTCCAGATGACGATGGGTGGCGGCGATAAACCGAACATCGGCCCGGCGCGGCCCCTTGGCCCCCAGGGGTTGGTACTCGCGATTTTCCAGCACCCGCAGCAGTTTGACCTGCAGGGCCAAGGGCAGATCGCCGATCTCGTCGAGAAACAGGGTACCGCCTTCGGCCTGGGCGAGACGGCCGGGGCGATCCTCGATAGAGCCGGTATATGCCCCTTTGCGGGCACCAAAAATCTCCGCTTCGAGAAGCTGTTCCGGCAGAGCCCCACAATTGATGGTTACCAGCGGCTTGTCCCGTCGAGGGCTGAGATCGTGCAAGGCACGGGCAAAGAGTTCTTTGCCGGTGCCGCTATCCCCCTGCAGCAGGGTGGTGACATCGCTGGCGGCCACATCGGGCAGAATATCGAACAGCTTGCGCATGGCCGGATTGCGGCTGACCAGGTCGTGAAAGGTATATTTTTCGCTGACTTCCTGTTGTAGGGCGCGCAGTCGGGAGAGGTCGCGAAAGGTTTCTACGCCGCCGGTTGCCTGGCCACTGGCATCCAGTAGGACGGAGGCGCTGACCGAGATGGGGATCTCCCGATTGTAACGATTGAGGATATCAATTTCGCGACTTTCTACACTGTGGCCGCTGGCCATGGCTTCGCGGACCGGGCAGGCCGAAAAACAGATACTGCTACGGAAGATTTCACAGCAGGGGCGGCCCAGCGCTTCCTGCTGGGTGAAACCGGTGATTTGCTCGGCGGCCCGATTAAACCAGGTGATGTGCATCGAGCTATCGACGGTAAAAACGCCGTCAGCGACGCTGTCGAGGATGGTGGCCAGATGTTCCAGGGTTTGATGGGGAGTCTTGTTCATGGACTCAGCATACTCTTTTTTATGCGGGCGGTCCAGATGTCGCCTATAAACAAAAACAGCCCACACGAGGGTCGTGTGGGCTGTTGAATTCAGGGGGTGGTCGGCTGTCAGGCGCCTTTGTTGAGGTAGGCATCGATGGCGGCAGCAGCATTTTTGCCGTCGCCCATGGCAAGAATAACCGTGGCGCCGCCGCGGACGATATCGCCGCCGGCAAAGACCCCGGGAAGATTGGTCGCCCCGGTGCTGTCCGTTTCGATATTGCCCTTGCGGGATAGCTTCAGGTTGGGCGCCGTAGCGGTCAGCAGGGGGTTGGCTCGAGTCCCGATGGCGTTGACCACCACATCGACTTCCAGTTCAAAGGTTGCCCCGGCAATGGGCACCGGGCGCCGCCGACCGGAGGCATCGGGTTCGCCAAGTTCCATCTTCTGGCAACGCAGTCCGGTAACCCAACCCTGCTCATCGCCGAGGATTTCCAGCGGCGCGGCCAGTAGGATAAATTCGATGCCTTCTTCCTTGGCGTGTATGATCTCTTCGATACGGGCCGGCATCTCCGCCTCGCTGCGGCGGTAGAGGATGATGGCACGCTCGGCGCCGAGTCGGCGTGCAGTACGTACCGCATCCATGGCGGTATTGCCGCCGCCGATGACCGCCACCTGGCGACCATGAATGATCGGAGTGGGAAAGTCGCTACGCCACGCCCCCATCAGGTTGACACGGGTTAGATACTCGTTGGCCGAATAGACCCCCTTGAGATTTTCTCCATCGAGGTCCAGCATTACCGGCAGGCCAGCGCCGTTACCGATAAAGACGGCATCGAACTGTTCGCTTAGCTCCTCAAGGGTCATCGTTTTGCCGACGATGATGTTACATTCGATGGTCACGCCAAGGTTCTGCAGGCGAGTTACTTCAAGGTCAACGATTCGTTTTGGCAGGCGGAATTCGGGGATGCCGTATCGCAGTACACCGCCGGTGTCGTGCAGCGCTTCAAAGATGGTCACGCTGTGGCCCATGTGAGCCAGCTCACCGGCCATGGTCAGGCCGGCTGGACCGGAGCCGACCACCGCAACGCTTTTTCCGCTAGCTTGCGGGGTGCTCCCGGTAGGCAGTTCCTCGGGGTGTTCCATGGCCCAGTCGGCGACAAACCGCTCCAGGTAGCCGATGGCTACCGGACCGCTCTTGGCGCCGCGCACGCAGCGAATTTCACACTGATCTTCCTGAGGGCAGACCCGGCCACAAACCGCCGGCAGGGTATTGTCGGCCAGCAGGATATGGGCCGCTTCGGGCAGATCGCCTTCGGCCAATGCCTCGATAAATTCCGGGATTCGCACTCGGACCGGGCAGCCGTCAACGCAGGGCTGGCTTTTACACTGCAGGCAGCGTTGCGCTTCGCGGATCGCCTGTTCCTTGCTCAGGCCCAGGTTGACTTCCTTGAAGTTGCGGCTGCGTTCCTGCGCATCCTGCTCAGGCATTTTTACCCGCTTGATGGCCATGATCTCTTTATGACTTAGATTTTTTTTCATCGGAAAGCTATTTCTTTACCTTGATGATTTTTTTCTGAAGTTCCGGCGGCAGCTCACCGATCAATTTGGCTTCCTGTTCCCGGTACATGGTCAAACGGTCCACCAGTAAGGCGAAATCGACTTGGTGGCCGTCGAATTCAGGTCCGTCGACGCAGGCAAACTTGGTCTCGTTGCCGATCTTGACCCGGCAACCGCCGCACATGCCGGTGCCGTCGATCATGATCGGGTTGAGACTGACGATAGTCTTAATGCCGTAAGGTCGAGATAATTCACACACCGCCCGCATCATCGGCACCGGACCGACGGCAAAAATTGCCTGGGGGCAGCGCTCGGGGTCATCGATGAGCTCTTGCAGGGCGTTGGTGACAAAACCCTGCCGTCCGAGACTGCCGTCCTCGGTGGTGATCAGCACCTCGCGGGAAAATTCGGCCAGTTCGTCGGCCAGGATGATAAACGGTTTGGCCCGACCACCGATGATGGTGGTCACCTCGTTGTCGGCATCGGCCAGGGCTCTGGCCAGGGGGTAGAGGACCGCGGTACCGACCCCGCCGCCGACACAGGCCACCCGGCCCCACCGTTCGATTTCGGTTTCCTTGCCCAGCGGTCCGGCGATGTCCTGCAAGCTGCCGCCAGCGGGGGTGCCGACGATCTGCAGGGTCGAGGGGCCGACTGCCTGGACAAACAGAGTAATGGTGCCGGCTTGCGGATCGGCATCGGCGATGGTCAAGGGGATGCGTTCGCCGCCCTGTTCCGGATGAACAATAACGAATTGGCCGGATTTGCGGGCTTTGGCGATACGCGGGGCACGAATCACCAACCGGTGAACATTCGGTGCCAGCGTGTCGTTTTGCAGAACTTCGAACATGTAAGCGCTCCCAGCGGATATCTTCAGGGCTCGACCCCTCATCAATGGTCAGCGTCGTTAAGATACCATGCCATTGAGGGTTCAGCCACCCATAATAACAGGAACTCTCGCTGGGTTCAAGCCTTGCGTTGGTCCCCCGGTTGGGGGATTTGGTCCCGGAAAGGGCGCCGAACCTAAAGCCGTTGCGCCGTCTTTTGCTTTCTGTTAGAGTGCGTTTAGGCAGGCCGATAACCGGTAACCTTTGTGGGTGTATGATGCTTGAAAAACGAAAAAAAGCCCTGGTCGAAGCGCTGAGCGATGACGATCGCAGTGTGCGCGAGGCCGCCGCCGCAGCGCTGGAAAACCTCGAGTCCATGCAAGGACTTGATGGGATTGCCAGGGTTCTGAAGTCCGGCAGTCGCGATCAACAGATTCGAGCCATTTATGCTCTGGAGCAGGTGGTCAGTCCAAAGGTCTTTTCGCCACTGGTGGTAGCGCTCAACGCCAAGGACGCGGATGTTCGTGGTGCCGCTCTTCAGGTTTTGGGTAGAAAAAAGAACGTTAAAGTCCTGAAATATATGGTGCGTCACCTCAAAGATCCCCATCCGGTGGTTAGAGTCCATGCCGCCGAAGCTCTCGGCAACTTTTCCGACCGTCGTCTGACCCCCTTTTTAACGGCCCTTTTGCAAGAGTCGGATGAAGAATTGGTAAAAAGTGCCGTGCGATCCCTGGCCGCCATTGCCGATCCGGTTGCCGAGGCCGAGCTGCTGGCTCTGCTCAAAGACCGGCGTCCCGCCGTGAGAGCCCTGGCCGCCGAAGCTCTTGGCGTATTGCACCTGGATGAAACGGATGACCCCGAGCCTTCCCTTTAAAATCCCTTCCTGCTGCAGCTCTTCTTAAAAATGATGCTTTCGCAAAAAGTCATGAGATGGCTAAGCAAAAATTTCGAGCTACAAGGCGTAGTAGTTTTTCAGGGGTGAACGCATACACATATAGTATGTCGAAGTCCTGAAAAAGCGCTGCAACGCCGGAGGGCGGACTTTTTGCGACGCCATCAAAAATAGTCGACCGGATTGACACCTTTGATAAAGCTGTCGACTTCGGCCACTACCAGATGCTTATCGCTGCTGGCCAGTTGGCGGGAGCGAGGTTCTGACAGATGTTGTCCGTCGGCGCTGAAGAGAATCTTGAGTTCCATTTCGTCCGGATTGTCGGTGCCGACCCGCATCACCAGGCCTATTTCGTTGTTCGCCAGGCGCACCAGGCTGCCGACCGGATAGGTGCCGAGGGATGTGATAAAGGCCTGCAGGTAATCGGGGTGGAGCATGGAGCCGCTGATCTTCTGCATTTTGGTAATGGCTTGCCGCGGGGTGACCGGTCGTTGGTAAGCGCGCAGGGTGGTGATGGCATCATAGGTGTCGGCGATGGCCGCTATGTGGACCATTTCCGGAGAACCGTGTAATCGGGCATCGGCTGGATAGCCTTGTCGATCGTAACGAAGATGGTGGCCCAGCACGATGTCGACAGCGCTCGGGGGAATGCCGGCTGTGTCGTGAAGGATTTCCGCCCCCAGGCGGGGATGGTTCATGATCTGGGCAAACTCCTGCTCGGTCAGGCGCCCCGGCTTGTTGATGATCGCCAGATCGATCTTCAGCTTGCCGATGTCGTGAAGCAGCCCGCCCAGGCCCAGGGTGCGCAACTGTTCTTCAGACAGGTCACAGGCCCGGCCGACGGCCAGGGCTATCACCGAGACGTTTACCGAATGGGTAAAGGTGTAGTTGTCGTAGCTTTTGAGCATCGACAGGGCAAACAGGGCATGGGGGTCGGCAAGGGTGAGCTTGGCCATATCTTTTACGATATGTTTGGCCTTTTGCGAGCAGGGGATGCGCCCCAGGCGCACATCTTCGAAGATTTCATTGACGACCGTCATCGCCCGGCCGTAGACCCTGCGTGGCTCCTGGTCTTCGTCGGGGTTGCCGCCTGCCAGCCGAATGTGCTCGATATTCCGTTCCGCCAACATCGTCTCCAGGTCCGCAGGGTCGATGTCGCTGCGCCCCAGCAGTTGCAGAAAATCAAGCAGTTCGCTTTCGGTCAGGCCGCGGTGAAATTCCAGGGCTTCGATCTGCAACTGCTTCAGCAGTTGGGCGAGGGTTGCGATGGCCGGAGTCTGAATGGCAAACAGGTGGTCGTCGATGAATAGCGTCTCTTCCAGCAGGCCCATTTTAAGCATTTCCCGTTGCTCAAGATGGGCGATCAGGCGCTGCAGCAGCTTTTCCAGTTGACTGCGAATGCTGGGATGCTGGGCCGGATAAAGACGTAACCCTTTATAGGCGCTGGTAAAGCCGACGACAATCTGCTGAAACGATTCAGGGTTCATTTTTGGTCCTTGCGGAGATCTTTTCGAGGGCTTCCCGTGTGACATGGGCCACCAGCGGCGAAGAGTCTTTGCTGGCGGCTTCAAGGGCCGCCAGCGAGCCCTCGGTGGCGATGTTACCCAACGCCTGGGCTGCACTGCTGCGCAGCTTGTTGTAGTGATTGCGTTTCCAAAAGCGCTTTCGCTTGAGAACTTTTATCAGGAGCGGGGCGGCTTGTGGCGAGCCGATGGCGCCCAGGGCTTTGATTGCCCCTCTCTTGAGATCAAGGCTCTTCAACAGCGGATCAAAGGAGCCCAACAGTCTGAGCAGCGGATCGACCGCGGCTTCGTTTTGCATTGCTCCCAGGGCGACGATTGCCGGCGGGCATAGCTCCCGGTCCCGGTTGTCGATCAGTTGCTGCAGCCCCTTGAGGGCCACGGGGCCGCCGATGCGGCCCAAGGCTCGAAGCGCTTCTCGCCGGACGCGGTAATCGCGATGATCGAGGTAAGGGCGAATGTGAATGGCTGTTTTGCGATTCTCGATTCTGCCGAGAATGGCCACCGCGTTGCGAGTAATATACCAGCGGTTGTCGGCTAGCCGTTCGACAAGGGTCGGAACAGCGCAGTTGCCGAGTTTGACCAGGGCCTCGGATAGCAATTTGCGGACCTGGCTGTTGTCCTCGCTGGCCAGTCTGTTAACCAGGGCAACGGCCGCTTTTTCTTGCAGCACGGTCAGGACCTCGATAATGTTGTCGCGACCCACACTGTGCTGGTGCTTGTCGCACAGAGCGTTGGTGAAAAATTGCAACAGCTCCGGACTGCCGAGTTTGTCGAGAGCCCCCAGGCAAGTGCGTCGCTGGTTGTTGCTGCGGGCCTTTTCGGCGCCATGTCTGGCCAGCAATAGCAGAGCTTTGCGCGGTGTGGTCAAGTCTGGTTCGTGCAGATTCTCCGGCAGGATGGCGACGAGTTTTTGGCAGAGCAGGCGATAGCGTTGATCCGAGTTCTCGTTTTCCAGTTGCCGCAGCAGTTCCGCCGGGTCGAGTTGGGTGGCCGTAAGGTTTTCCAGTAGAACTTCGGGCGAAAGAATATTTTCCGTATCTGCGGTGGAAGGGGGTTCCGGGGGCAGTTCAAAAGGGTGCTTGTCCAACTCCTCCGGATCGAGGCCTTGCTCGATAAGGATCTGTTCGCGACGGGCCTGGACCGTCTGCAGGTCGATTTCATTGAGGAACAGACCGGTAACATGTTGTTGCAGCAGAAGCTCCTGCAGGCCTCCCGCCCGTTGTATCTCAGCCGGTTCGCCGATGGCGCAGCGGGCAAAGGCTTCGAGGCCGCGAGTTGTCAGTTCGGGGAGAAACAGCAGGCGATGCACCAGGCGGGCGAAGAAGTAGAAGGCCAGATCTCTCAAAACCGGAACTTCGCTAGCGACAGGTTCTTCCTGCCAGTAGAAGCCAGTTTTTCGAATGGTCAGAATCAGGTTGCCCTGCCGCAGCAGGGGGGCGAGAAGACTGCGGGTCTCCTTGCAGGCACTCTCAAGGGCCGGATGGCCGGGCGGATAGAAACGGACCGCCTTGAACAACTTGCCGATGCCGATCAGGGCTGCTGAAACCTGATCCTGGCGGTCGAGTTTGGCAGATTCGTTATGTCCGCTACGGTTTCCATTCATGGAGGATCGCTATTGTCTTTCCGACGACCGGTTGAGTGGTGCCGGCTGGGTTTGGTAAGCGGTAGATGGCTTCTCTGCTTCAGCAGCAGCCGGTGGCTGTGGTATATTTTGCCGCAGCGGGGCTGACAAACAGGACCAGCGAGCAGCGCCACAATAAAGTAAATGCTTTCATAGTACGACAATTTTTGATCTATTTCACCCGTTTTCGATAATCTGCGATCGACGGACCTGGTTCTGGGAGGCAATCAAATGGTGTTGGGAATAACCGGCGGCATTGCCAGCGGTAAAACGACAGTGGCGCAGGCTTTTCAAGCGTTGGGGGCCGTGGTGGTCAGTGCTGACGTATTGGCCCGGGAGATTGTCCGTCCGGGCGCTAAAGCCTTGCAGCTGATTGCCGAGCACTTTGGCCGGCAGGTTCTGCACGAAGATGGAACCCTGAATCGTCAGCTGATGGCCGATATGATCTTTAATGACGATCAGGCCCGCAGGGTGTTGAACGGTATGACCCATCCGGCAATTGCCGCCCTGGCCCGCACGAGGCTGCGCGAGGCAGAGCAGGGCGGGGCACCGCTGGTGATCTACGATGCTCCCCTGCTGTACGAGGCCGGTGCCGACCGGCAGGTCGATAAGGTTCTGGTGGTGAAGGTCGATGCGGAGGTGCAGTTGGCACGGCTGATGGCTCGGGATGGAATCGATCGGCAGCAGGCTCTAGCCCGTATCGCTGCCCAGATGCAGCAGGGGGAAAAGATCGCCCGCGCCGACTTTGTGGTCGATAACTCCGGTACGGCAAGAGAGACCCAAGGCCAGGTCAGGTCTCTGATGGAGCGCTTGAGTCATCCTGCTGGGGTGACCAAAGCTCCAGGAAGTGTTGAATGAGGGCGTAGAGTTCCGGTCGGCGAGGATTGTCCGGTGCAGTCAGGGTGTGGCCGACCTCGGGCCCGTAGAGATGAAAGACTTTGTGGCGGCTCGGCAGCAGGTGAAATAAGTCCAGGCTGCTGTCGACGCGAACGGTCTGGTCGCCGGTGCCGTTGACCAGCAGGGCCGGAGCGGTTACCTGGCCGGCCAGGCGCCGCACCTGGCGGCAGAGTCGGTTGATCTGATGTACACCATGCAGCGGTCGGCGGTCGTAGTAGGTCGCGGCCAGCTCGGGAGCTACCGGTCGGCTTTGGTGTTTTCTGATAAAGCGCAGCAGGCCGGCGGCCGGAGCCAGCCGGTGTTTGACCCGCAAAAAGGGAGAAAGTAGAATCATCCCCTGCAGCGGTTGGCGAGCGGCCAGGGCGACGAGCAGCAGGGCGCCGGTGCTGAGGCCGACGCCGAAGATCTTTCGAGTGTGCTGCCGCAGTAACAGATACCCTTCCTCTACCGCCTGCTGCCATTCCTCCTGGTGCCGCATGGCCAGATCCTCCGGGCTGGTGCCGTGACCCGGCAGGCGCACACCCATGGTGGTAAATCCCAGCCCAGTCAAAAATTGAGCCAGGGGCTCCATCTCGCGGGGGCTGGCGGTGAAACCGTGAACCAGCAGCACACCGCAGCCGTTGGCCTTGGCTGGCGTCAGCAGAAAGGGCAGATGGTCATCGTGACGCACTCCATGCTGGCGGGCCTGGGAGATAAGTAATTCCAGTTGCGGTGTGTGTTTAGTGGTCATGACATGGGATCTCGCCGCGGCGGCGCGGCAGGTTGTTGCGAGGCGCTCGGCCGGTAACGGAGGCAGCCATGAGGCCGGGGCGGCAGTGCCGCCCCGGCCTCATGGCGAAAGTCCTGTTTGCTTTGCCTTGGCACGGGGGGTAAGGCCGGCGGCAGTGTTTCGCCGGCGGACAGCTGCATTGTTGCATCAAGGCAGTGGCGCGGTTGAAACGGGTCTATTTGTGAAAGCCGAGGCGGGTCGAAAGCTCTTCGGCGGCTCGAGTCACCAAGGGAACCAGTTCTTTTTCCAGTCGTTCATCGGTAAAGCGGGTAGCGGGACCGGAGATGCTCAGGGCGCCGACGATGCGCCGGGTATAGTCGCGGATCGGGGCGGCAACGCAGCGGACGCCGATATCGAGTTCTTCGATGTCAAAGGCATAGCCCTGTTCGGCGACTTTGGCCAGATCCTTCTTGAGCACGTCGCGGTCGGTGATGGAGTGCGGCGTGTAGGCTTCCATTTCCTGATTGGGCAGGTAGCTTTCGAGTTCCTCGTCGGACATGTAGGCCAGGTGGACTTTGCCGGCGGCGGTACAGTAGGAGGGTAGCCGAGTGCCGACGCGGGAAACCACTCGTACCGTAAGGCGTGTTTCCACCACATCGAGGTAGACGATGTAGCCGTCTTTAAAGATGGCGACGTAGGAGGTTTCGTTGGATTCCTCGACCAGTTCTTCCAGAACCGGTTTGGCCTGATGCAGCAGGCCCATCTTTTTGATAAAAGTTTGGCCCAGTTCCAGGGACTTGAGGCCCAGGCGGTAGTTTTCGGTCGCCTTGTTCTGCTCGATATAACCGCGGGATTCGAGGGTTGCAAGGAGGCGGAAGACATTATTTTTATGGAGCTTGAGTCGTTTGCTCAGTTCCGTGACCCCGAGTTCGTCGACATCGTCGCCATGGAACTGCTCAAGCAGATCGAGGGCGTGGGACACAGCCTGGATCATGTATTCAGACTTTTCTTTACGTGCCATGGTGTTTGTATCCTCTTTTAATCTTCTATGGGTCAAATTTCCTTCAGTTCGCTGCGATAGGATGATTTGATGCTGGTTTTATGCCCCGCTTGCTTGTGGCGGGGTGGTCCGTTAAGTTGACTCAGGGCGAGCAAGGTTCTGAGGCGACTGTTTCAGTAAGATGGCGAATGGTGCAAAATTTATAGTGGATAGCCTGTTCTGATTTGGCGCATTGCCTGATGAAAAAAGAGGCTTAAAAGGCCATTTCTGAACGTAGGTTATGTGAAATAATAAAATCTTGTTTTATGAAAGTCAACAAGGTTGGGCTGTCGATTAAGTCAAATAAGTAACGCTCTATATAAGCCTTTAAGGTCCCGTCTGGGTTGAAATGTTCAATAAGAGTAGTGGTTTATGGTTGGCTGCCGATGTTTTTAATGGTGCTGAGCGTATGCCTGGCTTCTGCTTTTGGCGAAGAAAAATAAATAAACTGGCCACCAGTTTAACAAGTTATCTGGAAGTATGTGTACAGTGTTTTACAGATTTTTTACAGCAAATTTTGTGCCATTCTGTTGTAGGTGGCGTCCGCAGGGGTGTGGTTGGGGTGGTAATTCAGGGTGCTGGAATCAGCCTGTCTTGATTACCTCGCGCAAGACGCTGGTGGCATAGCTGCCTTTGGGCAAGGTAAAGGCCAATGTTAGGTGGTCGCTCTCTGCCGTGACAGTGACCTCCCCTATCGGCACGCGCAGCGGGCGGCGAGTCCCTTCGAGAGAGAGGCCGCGGGCGAGACGGAAGCTGTCCCGGGTCAGGCCTTCCTTGGTCAGCAGACTCTCTTCAAGGATGCCGGCTTGCCCCTGACTCAATGTCACCTTATAGCCGTATAGCGGGGCTGACGGACTGATTTCAAGGCGGTCGGACCGCGGTTGCTCTTCAGCCGGATCGGTTACCAGAAAACAGGCGCCGTTGTCATGTTTGTAGGCGAGGTCGCCAGACCAGAGGGTCTCCAGAGAAGCGAGCCGCATGCTGACGATGCGGTCGAACAGGTAGGACTGGTAGGCCGACAGGTAGAGACGCAGCAGCTTGTGCGGCATGTTGAACAGAGCTTTTTGGGGTGGACAGCCCTTGGCCAACTGGCCCAGCAATCGGGCTTCGCTGCCCATGCCCCGGGGCAGCAGTCTGCGGGCCGTTTCGATGTCGCCGTTGGCAAAGGCCTCGGCGGCTCGCTGCCAGTCGGCGTTGCGGATCGTCGCCGGGTCGCCGATGATCTGGCCGATTGCGGCAGAGAAATCCTCGTTCAAAATCGCCTTGCCCACCAGATGGTTGTTGCCCAGCACGCCGTAACGCTGCTCGCCGAAGTAGTTGGGCACCCCGGTCATTTGCAGGACATGCAAGGTTTCCTGGGCTCTTTCCAGGGCCTGGGGGCCGACATCGCGAACGCGAATGGTAAAGCGATTGCCTTGCAGGTGGCCGGTGCGTAGTTTGTTGCGATGGTAGCGGGCCGCCAGAATGGTGATGCCGTCGAGTTGCAAGGCCATGGCCTGTTCGGGCCGGACTCCGGTCATCGAAATGGTCTGCCGGGTGACGGCTCGCGCGTCCTTAAGGCCGGCATAGCCCATCTCTTGCCTTTTGGCGCCGAGGGCTTTTGCCAGGGTTTCCAGCAAATCAAAGGTGGTCAGGCCGCTTTTCTCCACGTCGAGATAGAGGTGTTCACCTTCGCCGCAAGGTTCATAGAGGGGGATCTCTTCGACACGGAAGTCATCCGGACACTCTTTGATGGTGCCGCCGGTGCCGGCGAATTGTTTAGTCAAGTAGTCAGCCATGTTGCAGGGTGCTCCAATGGGTTCGAAATCCGGGGCTGACCGGTGCCAGCAAATGAGGGCCGCTGGTGCAGGATTCCCGTTTGCTGCAATGCAGAAAACAGATCGGTTGTCCCTGTTCAAGAAAGCGGCGCATGTATTTCGAGCGGGGGTAGTCCTCCGGCAACTGGCCGGGCAGTTGCGGAAGCCTGCTCTGGTATTCGGTCAGGCTGAGCAGTTGCGGGGCGATCTGTTCGGCATAATCGGCAAAATCGGTGCAGAAGAAGAGTTCGCCGCCGGGCCGCAGATAGTACAGTAATGTTTTAAGAAATTCCCGGTTGACCAGGCGCCGCTGGCGATGACGCTTCTTGGGCCAGGGGTCCGGGCAATTGATGTACACGGCGTCCAGGCTGTCCATGGTCAGATAGCGGTCGAGTAGAAACCGGGCCTCGATACGCATGACCCGAACATTGGTCAGGCCCGTTGTGTCGATTCTGCGGCAGGTCTTGTAGCAGCCCTTGTTGTAGATATCGATGGCCAGAAAGTTTCGCTGCGGCTGTTGCGCCGCCAGTTGCACAATAAAGTCACCGATGCCGCAGCCGATCTCCAGGGCCAGGGGGTTGTCGTTGCCAAATAACGCGGCGAAATCGACAGGGGGGTCAAGTTGTTGCTCCGGGAGAAAGGTCGGAGAGGTTATCTCGATGATGCGCTGAGTCATGAAGAATCACGCCCTCTGTTGTCTGGGTTGCTGAACAAATTTCTTGATACTTTTTCAGCGTTTGCTGAATAGATCAGTTTCTTGAATCATTACAAAATCAGTCAGTTGAAAGTCGCCGGTTGATGGGGATGCCTATTCGAGAAGCGGCCTGAGCCTGCCCATCTCTCCCCTGGGCGAACCGAAGCCCGGCAGATTATCATAGCCGATAACCTTTTTCAACTACCGGAATGCCACTAAAAAGCGGCCAGCCCCTATTGCTGCTCAAGGATATCAAGCAGCTGTTGCAGTTCTGGTTCGGACAGGTAGTCGTAGCTCGGCATGTGGCGCTGGTCATCTGTTTCATCTCGAGACATCAGTGTGTGGCGTAGCTCCCGCCTGGTCATGCGCTGGCCGATCCCGGCGAGGCCTGGTCCGAGTTGGCCACCTTCACCGCCGTGCCGGTGGCAGGCGCGGCAACCGAGCATCGGCATTATTTCCTCCGGCTTGATCGATCCGTCGGCGGCAGAACTCAGGCAGAGAAAAAAGGCCAGATATAAGCTAATCTGTCGGATGATGGTCATGGCGGAAATCTCAGTAAAAGAGGCTAACTGGTCGAATCTCTGACGAACTTTGGCGAGCATAGCCCATGCCGCTTGTTTTGACAATTGCGAAGTCCCGATAAAAAGTGGTATTTACCATAGTCTGAATACGGATTCGCGAAGCGAAAATGTCCTGTTTAGCTATTGTTCATTTAACGGAAGAGGATGGCTGACCATGCTTATCGTAATGCACCACCAAGCCACAGCTGAAGAGATCGAGGCCGTGCAGGCGGCGGTGGCCGCCCTCGGCTTTCGAAGTGAACCGATCCCCGGCAAAGAGCGAACCGCTATCGGGGTGCTTGGCAACCAGGGGTATGTCGATGATGGCACTATTCTCGAACTGCCCGGCGTGCTTGAGGTTATCCATGTCAGTAAGCCCTACAAGCTCGTTTCCCGCGATTTTCATCCCGTAGACAGCGAGGTGCGGGTAGGCGATGTGGTTCTGGGTAATGGCCTCCCTCCGGTGGTCATGGCCGGCCCCTGCTCCATCGAAAGCGAAGAGCAGATCGTTGCTGCGGCGCGCCTGGTGAAGAGTGCCGGTGCTCATATCCTGCGGGGGGGCGCTTTCAAGCCGCGAACCGGTCCCCATTCCTTTCAGGGGCTGGGTGTTGAAGGCCTCAAATATCTGCGTACCGCCGGCGATGAGTTCGGCATGCCGGTGGTCACTGAAGTGATGCGCATCGGCCAACTCGAAGCGGTCTGTCGCTATGCCGATCTAGTGCAGATCGGTGCCCGCAATATGCAGAATTTCGAATTGCTCAAAGAGGTCGGCAAGCTCGATCGCCCGGTATTTCTCAAGCGGGGCATGAGCGCCACGCTGGAGGAATTTCTGGCGGCGGCCGAATACATCCTTGCCGAGGGCAATAGTCAGGTGGTGCTCTGCGAACGGGGCATCCGCACCTTTGAAACAGCGACCCGCAATACCCTCGACCTGTCCATCGTTCCCTTGGTCAGGGAGTTGAGTCATCTGCCGATTGTGGTCGATCCCAGTCACGCCACCGGCAAGAGGTCGCTGGTGCCGGTCATGGCCAAAGCGGCCCTGGTGGCCGGAGCCCATGGCTTGATGATCGAGGTTCATCCCGCTCCGGAAACCGCCCTTTGCGATGGAGCCCAAAGCCTCACCGGCGAGGGCTTTGCCGATTTGATGGCGCAGATTCGCCAGTTGCTGCCTGTGCTCGAAATCCGCTAAGGCGAGATGTCAGGTCTTTATGAGACCGCTGGCGAGGGCTGCAGGCTGCTGTTGCCAGGGCAATTCGCCCGCCGGCGGGCTATGCAGCTGCAGCAAGGCGATTTCCGGCTGGCAGAATAAGCGCACCGGCAAAACGCTGGTGCCCATGCCGCGATTGACATAGAGGGGAATGCGATTGGCCGTTACCCGGTAGAGGCCGGCAACGAAAGGCGCGGAAAAGCGCGGCAGATAGAAGGGCCGAATATAGGGCAGTCGAACCTGGCCGCCGTGGGTATGGCCGCTTAGGATCAGGTCGGCCAGAGGGGTCAGCGTGTCGTGGCCAAAGGCCGGCACATGGGAGAGGACGATGTTGAGGCGGTTGGTGGCTGCGGTCTGCCGAATCTTTTCCAGGCTGTGGGAGGCCGATGGATAATCGATGCCGAGGATCGACAGGGGGATGCCGCGGATCAGCAGGTCGCTGCGCTCGTCGATCAGCAGTTCGGCCCCCGCCTCGGCCAGCTGCCGCCGCAGGGGTTCCCCTTCCAGGCGGGCCCAGTACTCCCAGTTGCCCTGGACGGCAAAGATGCCCCCCTCGGAGCGCAACAGCCTGACAAAGTTGAGGGCGCCGTCGAGTCTCCGCGCCTGGTCGAGATAGTCGCCGGTCAGCAGGATCAGATCGGGGCGCAGGTCGTTGATGGTTGCCGCTGCCGCGGCGAAATGGGCCGACAGGGAGCGCAGATGCAAGTCCGACAGGTGGACGATACGCAGCCCAGGTCCAGGGGGGATCTTGGCGATGCTCAGTTGCTGCCGTTCGACCACGAAGGTCCGCGGTTCATGCCAGCAGGCCTTGCCCAGAACGAGGCTGCCGGCCAGCCCGGCCCCGGCAGTGAGAAACCGGCGGCGGGAAAGGCTGGTTACGGTTTGTTGAGTGGTGGTTTCGCTCACGAATTGCGATGCTCCCGGCAGATGCTGAAAAAAGCCCCTGAAGCTTTCGAATGAACCTTGGCTGCTGGCACAAGACCCTGCCGGGACTATAGCATGGGCCGTGCCAAGGCACCAACTGTCCGATTTTCCAATGTCTTCGGTCGTTTAGTGGTCAACCATCAAATCCTAACAACAGTGCCTTTCGGGCACCGAGGTCGTCGCTCTTGTCTGATCTGATCGCTCGCGTGGCAGTTGCCGCTCCCTTGCCCAAAGCTCTTTGCTATCGGATTCCCGCATCGTTGTCGCAACAGGCTCGGGTCGGTGCACGGCTGCGGGTGCCCCTCGGCCGGCGTCAAGTGGTCGGCTATCTGCTCGGTTTTACCGAACAGCCCGTTGCAAGGCTGAAAGATGTGGTTGAAGTGCTCGATCGCGAGCCTCTTTTTCATGAGTCGATGGTGGCATTTTTTGAATGGGCCGCCGACTACTATTGTCACCCCCTTGGAGAGGTGATTCGCACCGCCCTGCCGGCTGGTCTGAGCGGCGCCGGGCAGGGGCCGGCAATCCTTGCCGAGCGGTTTTTTACCCTGCTGCCGGAAAAGGATGAGCCACGAGGGGCGAAACAGCGGGCCATCGTGGACTATCTGCGGCAGCACGGCGCCACGCCCTTGGGGCAACTCAAAGAACAATTCGGCGATGTCTACAGCAGTCTCAAGCGCTTGGTGGAGCAGGGCTTTGTCGGCGAAGACAGCAGGGAACGGCAACGGGATCCCTTCGCCGCCGTACCGCTGACCGCCGATTGCCCGGTAGTGCCCGCTGCCGGACAGTTGGCCGCTTTGCAGGCCATTGAAGAGGCCCTGGCCAGCGCCGCTTTTCGGCCGATGCTGTTGCACGGCGTTACCGGCAGCGGCAAGACTGAAGTGTACCTGCGAGCTGTTCAGCAGGCCTTAAGGCTGGGGCGCAAGGCGCTGGTGCTGGTGCCGGAGATTGCCCTCACCCCTCAGTTGGTAGGGCGCTTTCGAGCCCGGTTTGCCGCGGAAGGGGCGCGGCTGGCGGTGCTTCACTCAGGTCTGTCCGATGGCGAGCGTTACGATTCTTGGCGAGCCGTGGCTCGCGGGGAGGTCGATATCGTCATCGGCGCCCGGTCGGCGGTCTTTGCCCCCATAGAAGGACTGGGGATCATTGTGGTCGATGAGGAACACGAGGGCAGTTACAAGCAGGGGGACGGATTTCGCTATCATGCCCGCGATCTGGCCCTGTTGCGTGGCCAGATGCTTGGTGCCACCGTATTGCTGGGCAGTGCCACTCCGGCGCTAACCACCTTCTATCGGGCGCAGCAGGGGCAGACCGAATATCTGCCCCTGGCCGACCGGGTCATGGGGCGGCCGCTGCCGGCGGTGGAACTGATCGACCTGTCCGAGCAGCGTCCCGAAGGCGTTCTGGCCGAGCCGTTGCGGCTGGCTCTGCAGGAGAACCTGGAGCGCGGAGAACAATCCCTGTTGCTTTTGAACCGGCGCGGCTTTGCTCCCTTTTTGCTCTGCGTCGACTGCGGCGCGACGGTGCGCTGTCCCAATTGCGAAATTACCCTGACCTACTATCAGCAGCAGCGGGTGCTGCGCTGCAATTATTGTGATTTTTCCCTGCCTCCACCCGATATCTGCCCCGTTTGCCACGGCAGTGAGTTGGCTCCGGAAGGAGCCGGTACCGAGCGCCTGGAGGAAGAATTGGCTGAGCTGTTGCCCGCCGCCGTCATCGGTCGTATGGACCGCGATACCACCCTGCGCAAGGGCGCCCATCAGCAGCTGGTCGACGGGATGGCCAATCGCCGTATCGATGTGCTGGTCGGTACCCAGATGGTGGCCAAGGGACACGATTTTCCCGGCGTGACCCTGGTCGGGGTGGTCAATGCCGACAGCGCCCTCAATCTGCCCGACTTTCGTTCTGCCGAGCGGGCCTTTTCGCTGTTGACCCAGGTGGCCGGCCGGGCCGGCCGAGGTGAAAAGCCCGGCCGGGTGCTGATTCAAACCTACGATCCTGAGCACTATGTGCTGAGCTGTGCGGCAGGTCACGACTACCGGTCATTTTACGACGAGGAATTGGCCAACCGTGAGGTGCTGGGCTATCCGCCCTTTGGCCATCTGGTGAATTGCCTGCTGGCGGGAAACGATGAACAGCGCGTGATCGCCGCTGCCGAAGGGCTGGCGGACGCCTGGCAGGAACTGGCCGGCGATGGTACGGTGGAGATCCTCGGTCCGGCGCCCTGTCCCTTGAGCCGGTTGCGCGGCAAATGGCGTCGGCAGATTCTGCTCAAGGCCTCCAGCAGGCCTGCATTGCGCCGTCTGCTGAGCCACTTCAAAGAATTGCGCAGCCGAGTGCCGGCCGGGGTGACGGCGACCATCGATGTCGATCCTGTCGATATGTTGTGAAAAAGGATAAAGCCTCGGCGATTGTTCAACTGCCGAAGGGCAGTTCCTTGCCGAGGCCTTTCGCTCGGGCGGCAGCCAGTACCCGAGTGCCGACCATCAGGTCCTGAACGGCCATGCCCTGGGATTCGAACAGGGTGATCTGTTCGCTGGCGGTCCGGCCGCTGGCGTGGCCGGCAATGATATCGCCCAGCTCTACCACCTGCCGCCAGTTGAGGCGCCCCTTTTCGATCAGCGGCAACAGGTCGCCGCACTCGCCAGCGGCGATATCCCGGGCATCGACGGTAACCAGGCTGCAGCTGCGGATGGTCTTTTCGTCGATTTCGCGACGGATCAGGGCGTTGCTGCCGACGGCATTGAGATGGGTGCCTTCTGCCACCCAGGGAAAGTGAATCAACGGTTCGGCGGCGGTGGTGACAGTGGTGACGATATCGCTGTTTCGAACGACCTGTTCAGCGTCTTGACAGGGCTCGACGGGAATCCCGAGCCGATCGCTGTTGTGGCGGCAGAAATCGCCCAGTCGTTCAGCATTGCGGGCCTTAACCTTGACTCGGGAGATGGGCCGAACGCAGCAGAGAGCTTCCAGTTGACCCTGTGCCTGCCAGCCCGAGCCGAACAGCCCGACCGTGGTCGAATCGTTGCGGCTCAGCCATTTGCTGGCGACACCGCTGGCGGCTCCGGTGCGCATCATGCCGAGATAGTCGGCTTCGATGACCGCCTGCAGATTTCCGTGACTGCTGTCGTAGAGATAGAGCAGGAAGCGGTTGCCTTCCCTGGTGGACGTGTACGCCTTGTAGCCCATGATCTGCTGGCTCTCCACCGCCCCCTGCAGGATATGCAGGGCCCCTTTGGGGACTCGGGTCCGCTGCCGCGGAATATTTACCGCTCGACCCAGGCTGACTTCGCGCAGCACCTCTTCAACCGCCGTGACGGCCATGGGCATGGTCAGGACCTGTCGAACATCCTCTTCAGTCAGAAACAGTGCCATTGGTTAAGTCTCCTTGAAACGCTGGCCTGCGTCGGTCAGGCATATAGTCTGTGTTCCGATTAAAGAAACTATAAATAGTTGTCCCGCTAATGACAACGAAATGTTGTAAAAATGAGCCGAGCCCTTGAATTAGCGATGTTGTCTGCTAAACTACGCCACTTAGGGACATCCCCAGCTTTAATCCGGGCAAAAAGATAGTCGGCAGGGATGCTGCTGCTGTTTTTTCAAGAGGAGGGGGCGGTATCGCTTCTGCGATAGCCATGGGTAACAGAAGATCTACAGTCAATCGATCGCGCCGGGCGCTTAGGCGACGTCTGCTGAAGGCTGCAGCGCCGGGACCGCGGCGCAGCAGGAATGGTGGAGGACAATCGCCGCCGACCAAGGGGCGTTGCTCCGGCCAGGGGGGCGGGGGCGGTGGTGCCCTGGAGGCCTTGATCAAGCAGCGTACCCGGGAGCTGACTGAAGTCAATGAACGTCTGAAACTGAGCATGGTTCAGTGTCAGCGTCTTGATGGCCGGTTACGGGAGAGCGAAGAACTGTTTCGCTCTATCTTTGAGCATGCCGCCGCCGGCATGAACACCATTACCCTGGAAGGACGGTATCTGCAGGTTAATTCGGCCTTCTGCGATTTTATCGGTTACAGTCGTGAAGAACTGCAGCACCTGACAGTGTTTGACCTGACCCATCCTCAAGACCTGCTCGCTACTCGGGAGCGTTTTGAGGCTATTCGCGCCGGCAAGTGCGAAGCCTTCGACTACGAAAAACGTTTTGTCTGCAAAGACGGCAAGCTGGTCTGGGGGCATGTGACCAGTGCCTGGATGTTCGATGATCGACGGCAACCCCTCTATGGCATCGGCTTGGTGCAGGACGTTTCCGATCGTAAAGGGGCTGAAGAGGAGCTGAAAAAAGCCCTTGTCTCGGCACGGGAAGCGCGGGCCAAGATAGCCTGTATTCTGAAGTCCGTTGGCGACGGTCTGATCGTGACCGATACCCGCCACCGCATTGTGCTTATGAATCCTTCGGCGGAGTCTTTGTTGGGGGTTACTTTCGAGCAGGTGATCAATCGGTCCGTGGACGATCCCTGTGTAACTGCGTTGTTGCCAGAGAAGCTGGTCAAGGCCCTGCGCTGTGGCGAGGCAGGGGACCTCTTCGAATTCGAGCTGTGCGACAGTGCCGGCAAGGAGCTGCGAGCTCTGCAGGCGCGAATGTCGGCGATTCGCGATCAGACAGATCGACACAGCGGGATCATTACCACGTTGCGGGATGTGAGCCGGGAGCGGGAAATCGATTCGATGAAGACCGAATTCATTACCACCGCAGCTCACGAATTACGAACCCCCTTGACTTCGATCCAAGGCTTTTCTGAAATTCTGCTGGCCCGTTCCGACCTGGAGAATGCCCAGCGCCGCTCCATGCTGGCCATAATTCACGAGCAATCCGAGAGTCTGGCGCGGATCGTCAACGATCTGCTCGATCTGGCGCGCATCGAATCGGGGGCCGGCTTCGTGTTGCAGAAAACGCCCTGTGATCTGTCGCAGCTTATTAAGCAGGCCACCTCGCAACTTTCCTGGACGTCGGACCGCCATCTGTTCGAGGTTGCTCTGGAACCGGAGGACTCCGTGGTTTGCGGCGACCGGGTCAAGTTGCGCCAGGTGTTGGAAAATATTCTCAGCAACGCGGTGAAATACTCCCCCCAGGGCGGTCCGGTGCGGGTTACCGGGCAGCGCCGCGACAGCGGTTTTCAGGTGTCGATCGCAGATCAGGGCATCGGTATGAGCGAAGACCAGCTGCAGCGGATCTTTGATAAGTTTTACCGGGCCGATACGTCCAACTCAGCCATTGAAGGGGTAGGGCTCGGCATGAATATCGTTCAGGAGATCATCAAAGCTCATGGCGGCAGGATCTGGGTGGAGAGTTGTTTCGGTGAGGGCACGGTTGTGCATTTTACCCTGCCGGCAGGGTGATGATGGCAGGGTGATGATGGCAGGGGTTTTGGTCCTTGAAGTGAAGGTGGTCGGGTGAAGAAGATACTTGTCGTCGATGATCAGGCCATCATTCGTCAGCTGCTGGAGATCAGTCTGCGCAGGGAAGACCGGCAGGTCTTTCTGGCGGAGAGCGGCGAACGGGCGGTGCAGCTGGCCCAGGAGCAGTGTTTCGACCTGATTATTGTCGATCTGATGATGCCCGGCGGTATGGACGGTTTTGAAACCATTGAATATCTGCAGCAAAACACTGATTATAAACTCTGTCCCTTTATGATTCTGACCGCCAAAGACCAGCAACCCGAGCGCGACCGCGCTGCGGCCTTGGGCGTCTATGATTATCTGGTCAAGCCCTTCAAGCTCGATGATTTGTTTGCGACGGTTGACAATTTGCTGGGTACGGGCTAAGATTTGCCTGTTATCATTTTAGCTGTTCTGCCTAAGGTTTGAGTCTGTTGTATATCCTGTGAATTTTGCTGTTTAGGAGAAACTCAGCTATGAAAAAAGACATTCTGGAAAAAGGCGCCATTGTTCAGCGAGACAAGGAAACCTATGCCATAGCCCCGCATATCCCCGGTGGCGTGATTTCCCCGGCTGCCCTGCGCAAGATCGCCGATGTGGCCGAACGTTTTGATGCCCAGGTGCTTAAAATAACCGGTGCCCAGCGGATTGCCATCGTCGGCCTGGCCGAGGAAAAACTCGATGCGGTTTGGGAAGCTTTGGACCAGAAGCCGGGTGCGGCCATCGGTCTTTGCGTACGCTCGGTCAAGATCTGCCCGGGTACCACCTTCTGCAAACGCGGCCAGCAGGATTCCGTTGGTGTCGGCATGCAGCTCGACGAAAAATACCACGGTCTGGAGCTGCCCTGGAAATTCAAGATGGGCGTTTCCGGCTGCGCCAACGACTGCGCCGAAGCCTGCATCAAGGATGTGGGCCTGATCGGTACGCCGAAGGGCTGGAACGTCATGGTCGGCGGAAACGGCGGCGGCATGCCGCGCCTTTCGCTGAAACTGGCCGAGCATATCCCCAGCGATGAGGAAGCCATGGCAATCATGGATAAGGTTGTCGAGTGGTTCAAAAAGCTCAACAAGCGGGGCCGGATTGGCAAATTTATCAACGAGATGGGCATCGACGCCTTTCGCAAAGAGATTTTAGGATAGCTAAAATCTGATGCTTTCGCAAAAAGTCATGTGATGGCTAAGCAAAAATTTCGACCTGCAACGTAGTAGGGTGGACTTTTTGCGACGCCATCAAAAATTAGCTACTGTCTAAACGACAGAAGGGGGAGCCATTGGCTCCCCCTTCTGTCGTTTGGAATCAGCGCTTCGCTTGTCGTTGAAAGCGGTAGCCCCGCCCGCGCACGGTAACAAAGTGCTGCGGATGGCTCGGTCGCTTTTCAAAATATTTGCGCAGCCGGACGATAAAATTATCCAGAGTACGTGTCTCCGTGTCCGGCGCGACTCCCCACACCGATTCGAGCAGTTTTGCTCGGGACAGAACCTCGCCTTCGTGGACAAAGAAAACCTGCAGCATGCGGGTTTCGAGTTCGGTCAGGGTGATTTCCTTGTTGTCGGTGACCGCGCGCTGCTGCTGCAGGTAGACCCGATTTCCGGCAAAGGTGTAACACTCCTCCACGACCGTTTTCGGGCGATACCAGCCGGCCCGGCGCAGAATGCCTTTGACCCGCAACAGAAACTCATCGAGGCTGAAGGGCTTGGTCAGGTAGTCATCGGCCCCCTCGGCCAGTCCGGCAATGCGATCCTGTTCCTTGCCCATGGCGGTCAGCATCAGGATCGGCAGTTGGAGATTGCCCTGGCGAATGGTACGGCACACCTGCAGCCCATCCATGCCGGGGAGCATCAGGTCGAGAATGACCAGACAGCAACCGGCCCAGGGCTTTTTGGCCACGGCCTGTTCGCCGGTGGTAACATGCTCAACCACAAAGCCTTCCATTTCCAGATTGAACTTCAAGCCCTGGGCGATATGGAGTTCATCTTCAACCAGCAGGATATAGGGGTCAATCATGGCCGGCTCCTTCGGCTGGCTCGATACGCGGTAGCAGGATGTGGAAGCTGGTGCCGTGCCCCAGCCCCTCGCTCTCAAGCCAGACCTTGCCCTTGTGACGCCAGATGACGGCTTTGACGATAAACAGACCGAGGCCCGATCCGCGAATGGTTTCATCGCTTTTGCGAACGCGGTAGAACATGCGGAAGACTTTTTTTCTGTCCTTGGCCGCGATCCCCCGTCCCTGGTCGGAAAAACACAGGTGACAGCGGGAACCCTCTGCCTTGAGACTGACACGAATGACGGGCGGACCGTCGGAGTAGAGCAGGGCATTTTCCAGCAGATTCCGCAGCACCATCTGCATCGCCGCACGGTCGATGCGGGCATGAAGGTCGGGAGCCAGATCCAGGGTCATGTGGGCTTCTGCTGGCAGGGTTGCGGCTTTCTGCTGAAAAAATTCCGTCAGCAGGTGCGAGAGGTTGTCGGGTTTCAGGTCGAGACGGATGCGTTTCTGTTCCAGTCGGCTGGCGTCGAGCAGGTTGTCGACCAGGCTGCGCAGGCGCACGGTATCTTCGAGCATGGTTCCGAGAAAGAAGTCGAGTTGCTGCTGGTCCGGCCGGCGCAGGCGAATGGTTTCGAGGTGCAGCTGCAGGGAGGCCAGCGGTGTTTTAAATTCGTGGCTGACCTGGGAGATAAAGTTTCGCTGCTCCTGGGCCAGGGCGGTCTGACGTCGCCAGTAGAGAAAGATCACATAGACCCCGGCCAAGATCGCTATCAGCAGCACCAGGACTTCGACGAGGAGCAGCCAGTCGAGACCGCCCTGGGGCAATCCCGGGCCATATTTTTCTGCCAGGGTCCTCAGTTTGCGGTTGTTGCGTACAAACCACGAGATCCAGAACACAACCACCAGCACCCAGGCGAGCTGGATACCGATAAAGACGATCAGGGGACTGACGAGACGGCGTAAGAATTTCATACTGCTTTCTTACCACTGCGGTCCAGTGGGAACAAGGCTTTTTGGCTGGAAGGCAGGGCTCTTTTTACACAACTATTACATTTGCTGCAGGCCAGCCGGTGGTAGTATTTGATTCAAGTCATGGCAGATCATGGCTTTTAGTTTCGTAAACCCTCATATTCAGGATGTTAGCTGTGAATCATAGTCTGACTATCGGCCGTCATAGTGCCCCCTTTCCCCTGGTGCTCGGCGGCATGGGCGTGCGTATTTCCGCGGGCCGTCTGGCCGGCCATGTTGCCCGTTGCGGGGGCTTCGGCACCGTGGCGGCAGCCGGTATCGGTGTCAACAGCCGCCACTTCAACGGTCGTAATCTGGCCGCGGCTGATCCTTTGGCTTTTCAGGACGAAATCCGCAAGGCCTACGCTATCGCGCCGGAAGGGGTGATCGGGGTCAATTGCATGGTCGCTGTGACCAATTACGCTGAGATGGTGATAGCAGCCTGCGAGGCTGGAGCCAAGTTCATCGTCAGCGGTGCCGGGCTGCCCATGCAGTTGCCGGGTCTTACTGCCGACCGCTTCCCCGACGTGGCCCTGATACCCATCGTCTCGTCGAGTCGCGCGGCAGAATTGATTGCGCGCAAATGGCACAAAAATTACGGTCGGCTGCCCGATGCGGTGGTGGTCGAAGATCCCGATACCGCCGGTGGTCATCTTGGTGAAAAGCTGGAAAATATCGGTACCGGCCAATACGATCAGTATGCTACGGTACGTGCCGTCAAGGCCTATTTTAGGGAGACCTGGCAAGCCGAGGTTCCGGTTATTGCCGCTGGTGGCATCTGGGATCAGGCCGATATGGAGCGGGCTCTGGCCCAGGGCGCTGACGCTGTACAGATGGCCAGCCGTTTTGTCTGCACTGAAGAGTGCGACGCGGATTTGGCCTTCAAACAGGCTTATCTCGACTGCCGACCGGAGGATATCGGTCTGGTGATGAGTCCTGCCGGTCTTCCCGGTCGGGCCATCATCAAGCACCTCGAGCAGATTCGCGAGGGTCAGTTGGCCGCCGGCCAGCGTTGCCTGAGTAATTGCTTGCACCGCTGCACGTTCAAGGAGAACCGGGAGCGGTTCTGCATTGTCGAGGCGCTGGATCGCGCTCAACGTGGCGACGTGGTCAATGGCCTGGTGTTTTGTGGCAGCAATGCCTGGAAAGCCGACCGCATTACCACCGTGGCGGCGATTTTTGAAGAACTGTTCGGGATGAGCGCCGCGCTGCCGAAAATGGTTTCCAACGGCTGAATCCTGCTCAACCCAGACTGAACGGATAAAAGGCGGATCTTACGATCCGCCTTTTTTTGTGGCTCTATCCCGAGCTTGTGAAGGGTTCTGTATCTGGGGTAAGATGAAGCTTCTGTTTCAGCAGCCCTGCCAGAGGAGAGACATGAGTTCCGACGACCAGCCCTTTTTGCCCAAGTGGATCGCCTGGGAAATCACTCGGCGCTGCAACCAGCAATGCGTCCATTGCCGGTGTTCGGCAGATATGAACGCGGCCGAGGGGGACTTTTCCACCGAAGAGGCCTTGCGCCTTATCGACGATATCTGCCAGGTGGCCAAGCCGGTGCTGGTATTGTCCGGCGGCGAACCGCTGCTGCGCGACGATCTCTTTACCATCGCCCGTTACGGTACGGAGCAGGGTCTGCGCATGTGTCTGGCGACCAACGGCACACTGGTCAACGACCAGGTCTGCCGGCAGATGATCGATTGCGGTATTCGCATGGTCTCTCTTTCCCTCGACGGCTCCCGTGCCGAACTGCACGACGACTTTCGCCAGAGCCCCGGCGCTTTTGATGCCACCATTCGTGCCGCTCGCACTCTGCAGCGCCACGGCATCAAGTTTCTGATCAATTCTTCTTTTACCCGCCGCAATCAGGCCGATATCGTTGCTACCTTTCGGCTGGCCAAAGAGCTGGGTGCGGTCGCCTGGTACCTGTTCATGATTGTGCCGACCGGGCGTGGTCAGGAAATCATGGACGAGCTGATCTCGCCGGAGGACTATGAGGAGATTCTTGCCTGGCATTTTCACCAGGAGTGTCAGGAAACGGAGATTCTCATGCGCCCCACCTGCGCCCCTCACTACTACCGTATCGCTCCGCAGCTGGCGCGAGCTTCCAAGGTTTCTTACGAGCGGCGCAGCCTGTCCTTTTCCACCGGTGGCGGCAAGGGCTGTCTGGCCGGACAGAGCATCTGTCTGATCGATGCCTATGGTAACCTCAAGCCTTGCTCCTACTTTCCGACCATCGCCGGCAACGTCAAGCAGCACTCCTTCAAGGACCTCTGGTTCAATGCCCCGTTATTGAATGAGTTGCGCGACTTCAGCCTCTATCGGGGCAAATGTGGGGTCTGTGAATATCTGCGGGTCTGCGGCGGCTGCCGGGCGCGAGCCGACGCGGTTCATGGCGATTATCTGGCCGAGGAACCTTTCTGCACCTATCAGCCGCCGGCCTGGGCCGGTCGTCAATCATAGGAACGGTACGGCATGAACATGCAATATGATTTCATCGAGGCCTGTTGGGGGCGACCGACGGCGCGAACCCCCATCTGGTTGATGCGCCAGGCCGGCCGTTATCTGCCCCAATACATGGCCATCCGCTCCAAGGTCAGCTTTCTCGAGCTCTGCAAGAATCCCGAACTGGCTGCCGAAGTCACCATTCAGCCGATCGATATTCTCGGGGTCGATGCGGCGATTCTCTTTTCCGATATTCTGATACCGATCGAAGCCATGGGCCTGGAGCTGCGCTACGAGCCGGGTCCGGTGTTCAGCAAGCCGGTGCGCGATGCTGGCGCGGTGGCGGCTCTGAGGATTCCCGAGGTTCAGGAAGAGGTGCCTTATGTCTATCAGACGATTCGGTTGCTTCGCCGGGAATTACAGGGCCGTGTACCGCTGATCGGTTTCGGCGGCGCCCCCTTTACCCTGGTCTGTTACATGGTTGAAGGGCGCGGCAGCAAGGATTTTGCCAGTCTCAAACGCCTCATGTACCAGGCGCCGGATGTGTATGCGGCGCTAATGGATAAGGTCACCGAAACGAGTTGCCGCTATCTGAACGCGCAAATCGATGCTGGAGCCGAGGCCATTCAGATTTTTGACACTTGGGGCGGCATCCTCTCGCCCACCGATTATCGGACCTTTGTGCTGCCCTATAGCCGCCGGTTGATTGCCGCCCTCGAGGGACGGGGGGTGCCGGTCATCCACTTTGTCAAAGGCGGCGGCGCCATGCTCGATACCGTGCAACAAGCCGGCGGCCAGGTTATCGGACTCGACTGGTGTGCTTCTCTGGGGCGCGCTCGCGACCAGCTGGGCCCCGGCATGGCGGTCCAAGGCAATCTCGACCCGGCAGTGCTGGCTGCTCCTGACGCGGTCATCGAACGGGAAGTACAGCGCATCCTCAATGAAAATGCCGGTCGACCCGGCCATATCTTCAATCTGGGCCATGGTATTGTGCCGACCGTGGCTCCGGAAAAAGCCGCATTTCTGGTCGAATGCGTGCATCGTCTGAGCGGCAGGGGTTAGGCGAGCGAGGACTTGATGCAACGGACACTTGATTCCCTGGCAGGCTGCGGCAGCCTGCGAGCCGACCGGGTAACCGGGCTGGTGCTGCTCAATATGGGCGGTCCCGAGAGTCTGGAGGACGTGGAGCCCTACCTGTGCCGGCTTTTCAGCGATCGGCAGCTGATCAAACTGCCGGGCGGCCCTCTGTTGCAAAAGCCCCTGGCCCGCTTGCTGGCCCGGCGCCGTGCGCCTAAAAGCCGGGAGCATTATCGCCAGATCGGCGGCAAGTCGCCGTTGCGCGATTGGAGCGAACGCCAGGCTGCCGCTTTGGGGCGGCAGCTGGGAGACCGCTGGCGAACCTATGTGTTGATGCGGTATTCAGCGCCTAGGGCTCAAGAGGTGCTGTGGCAGATGCGCAACGACGGCATCGAGCAAGCCCTGGTGCTGCCCCTCTATCCCCAGTATGCCGGTGCCACCAGCGGCAGCAGTATTGCCGACTTTCAGCGGGCTGCGGCGACGCTCTTTCCCGGCCTGGCCTATGCCGTCATATCCCAGTGGTACGACTGGTCCGCTTATCTCGATGCCCTGGTGGCGCGCATCAACGAAGGTCTGGAGCGCTTCCCGGCCGATCGGCGGGAGCGAGTGCCGCTGCTCTTCTCCGCCCATGCCATGCCGCAAAAGGTCATCGATCAAGGCGACCCCTATCTCAGTCAGGTGTTGGCCACCGTTCGGGGACTTCTACAACGCCTGCCGGATCGGAAATGGCAACTGGGCTTTCAAAGCCGCAGCGGTCCGGTGCGCTGGACCGGCCCGGCGGTGACCACCCTGCTTGGCAAGCTGGCCGTGGCTCGCCAGACGGAGGTGCTGGTGGTGCCTCTGTCCTTCGTCTCCGATCATGTCGAGACCCTCTACGAAATCGATATCGAACTGCAGGCGGCGGCCTGCCAGCGAGGCATCAAGCGTATGGTGCGCAGCCCCTCCCTCAATGATCACGAGGATTTTATTCGAGCGCTGGCACAACTGGCCAGACACCATCTGGCCCTTCACGGCTAATAAAATCCAGCCGCCGGCACCGACGCTCTACGGTCTGCGCATAAAGCCGTGCTTTATGGGCCCTGTCTGACGATGGCCGGGACGACAAAAGCCTCTCGTCAAGAGAGGCTTTTGTGTGGGCAGCGTGCGGTGCGTGTTGTCTACAGGCCGGCCTTCTGCAATTTCTTGAGCAGGGCCTTTTGCTCGACGTTGAGCTGGTCGGGAACCTCTATCTCGATGATCGCATACAGGTCGCCAGCCGCATGGCCCTTCTTGGCCGGCACACCATAGCCTTTGAGGCGAATCTTGCCACCGCTCTGAATGCCCGCCGGCACCTTGATCCGTTTGTTTCCCTGCAGGGTGGGGACCTCGACCGATAAGCCGAGACAGGCGCCGCTGAAAGGGATGCGGACCTTTGCCAGCAGATTCCGGTCTTCCCGGCTGAAGGTGGCATCGGGGTTGACCTTGATTTCCAGAAAGAGGTTGCCCGCCGGGCCGCCCGAAGGACTACGGCCGCCCTTGCCGGACACCCGCAGCTTCTGCCCCGATTCGATGCCGGCAGGAATGGTTACCTGGAGAATCTCCAGGCCCTGTTCACCGCGGTATTCGACACGTTTTTTGCCCCCTTCTATCGCCAGGCGGAAAGGGATGCTGAGATGCATGACGTAATCCTGGCCTTTCACCGGTTGCGGACGGCCGCCGAAAAAGGTGCTGCGCCCGCCAGCTCCGCCAAACATGCGGCCGAAGATGTCGTCAGAACCAAAGCCGAATTCGCGGAACATGTCGCCGACATCGAAATTGCGATAGATGTCTTCCTGAGAATAGCGCTGATGAAAGCCGCTATCGCCGAACTGATCATATTTACGGCGCTTCTCAGTGTCGGACAAGACCGCATAGGCCTCGGTTATCTCCTTGAATTTCTCCTCGGCCTGCTTGTCGTCCGGGTTCTTGTCCGGGTGGTGTTTAAGGGCCAGTTTGCGATAGGCCTTTTTGATGGTATCGGCATCGGCGCCTTTTGCGACGCCAAGGGTGGCGTAGTAGTCTTTGCTCATGGTGTCTCCCGATTGTGCAGCTGAAATGCCCTGACAATATAGAGAGGGTCCTGCCGAAGGTCAAGGGGGCCGCGAAAAGGTTTGGCCAAAAAGTCTCGTGGTCGTTTAGCGGCATCATTGCATAGCGGTTCGTTTGTTGTCATAATGGGCGATCCATTAATTCTATTGGAGGCGGTATACCATGCAGGTGGTTATCATCGGTGCCGGTATCTCCGGTCTGGCTACAGCCTTTCTGCTACAGCAGCAAGCTCGCGCCAACGGCCGGCAGCTGTCTTTGACCGTGCTCGAGGAAGAGGCCCAGGTCGGCGGCAAGATCCGTAGTCTGCGCAGCGACGACGGTTATCTTTGCGAATGGGGTCCCAACGGATTTCTCGACGGCAAACCGGCCACCCTTGACCTCTGTCAGCAATTGGCGGTCGCTGAAGACCTGGTGCGCTCCAATGATAACGCCCGCCGTCGTTTTATCTATGCCTTGGACCGCCTGCACCAGGTGCCGGAAAATGCCGCGGCCTTTCTGCGGACCAGCTTGCTTTCGCCATCGGCTAAGTTGCGTATGGCCGCTGAAATAGTCATTCCTCCCCGCAGCGGGGGGAGCGACGAAAGCCTGGCCGATTTCTGTCGCCGCCGGCTGGGTCGGCAGGCCCTTGAGCGGCTGGTCGGGCCGATGGTGTCGGGAATTTTCGCCGGTGACCCGGAAACCATGAGTCTGCAGAGTTGTTTTCCCCGCATCCATCAATTGGAGGTAGAATACGGCGGCCTGTTTCGCGCCATGCTGCGCCTGGCCCGCCAGCGGCGCGCGGCGCGTCGTTCCGGTCAGGCGGTGGCCAGCGCTTCCGGACCGGCCGGGGTGCTGACCTCTTTTGCCGGCGGCTTGCAACAACTCACCGATCGTTTGCAAGAGGTGCTGGCCGACCAGGTTCAGGTCTCAGCAGCGGTGACCGGACTGGAGCCGGCAGGGGCTAAATTTAACTTGCAGTTGGCCGATGGCCGTCAACTGACCGCCGATGTCGTGGTGTCGGCGGTTCCCGCCTACAGTTTCGCCAGCCTGGTGAAGGGATTCGATCAACAAATGGCCGCCTTGCTGGAACAAATTCCTTATGCCTCATTGCAGGTGGCTTGCTTCGGTTACCGCCGCCAGCGAGTCGCCCATAACCTCAACGGTTTTGGCTATCTGGTGGCGCGGCCCCATGCCATGCCGCTGTTGGGTACCCTGTGGGATTCCAGTATCTTTGCCCGGCGGGCTCCGCAGGATTGCGTGCTGTTACGCTCTTTGCTGGGTGGCGCCACCCATCCTGAAGTGGCCGGTTGGGATCGTGACCGGGTGGTGGCCGAGACTCGGGCGGCGTTGCGGCAGACCATGGGCATTGATGCCGAACCCGATTTTGTGCAGATCTTCCGCCATCGCCAGGCCATTCCCCAATACCTGGTCGGTCACGGGCGGCGGCTGCAAGATTTGCTGCAGCGTACCGCCCGCTATCCCGGCCTGTTTTTTACCGGCAATGCCTTTTTCGGCATCGGCCTGAACGACTGCGTCAGCGCTGCGCAGCGGACGGCATCGGCGATCCTCGCTACCGACCGCAGCCGGCAAACCGAATAGCATTAACAGGCGCCCCGGCGTCAGGAGCGATAAGCATGACCATCAAGTGGTTCCCCGGGCATATGAATACCGCCCGTAAACAGATTGCCGAGGCGATTCCCAAGATCGATGTCGCCATTGAGGTGCTCGACGCTCGGCTGCCGGCATCCAGCGGCAATCCCTTGCTGGCCGAACTGCGTCAGCACAAGCCCTTTATCAAGGTGCTGAACAAGGCGGATCTGGCCGATCCCCTGGTCACCAAAGACTGGGTGCGGTTTTTTGAAAAGAACGATCAAGGCCTTCGCGCCCTGGCTCTCAATGCCGCCAACAAGGGGGAGGCGACCCGAGTGCCGAAACTGTGTCGCAGTCTGGTTCCTCATCGCGGCAAACCGGGTCGGCCCCTGCGGGTTATGGTCATGGGCATTCCCAATGTGGGCAAGTCCACCCTGATCAATACCCTTGCCGGGCGGCGCATTGCCAAGGTCGGTGACCGTCCGGCCATTACCAGAAATGCTCAGCAGATCGATTTGCGCAACGGCGTGTTGCTGTTCGACACACCCGGTATCCTGTGGCCCAATCTCAGTGATCAGCAGGGCGCCTACCGCCTGGCCGCCAGTGGCGCCATTGGCGACAATGCCATGGATTATCAGGCTGTAGCCCTGTTTGCGGCCGAGTATCTGCTGCAGACTTACGGCGAGTTTCTGGCCCAGCGCTACAAGCTCGAGAAGCTGCCCGTCGAAGCTGCCGAGCTGCTGGATGAGATCGGGCGCCGGCGCGGTTGTCTCGGACCGGGCGGCATCGTCGATTCCTACCGGGCGGCAGAGGTTTTGTTGCGTGATTTGCAGGGCGGCAAGATCGGCCGTATCAGCTTGGAGGCACCACCTCGGGAAGATTGATGGCGTCGCAAAAAGTTCGTCCTACTGCGTTGCAGCGCTTTTCAGGACTTTGACATACCCTGTGTATGCCTTCACCCCTGAAAAACCACTACGCCTTGTAGGTCGAACTTTTTGCTTAGCCATCTCATGCCTTTTTGCGAAAGCATCAAGATTAGTCCGGCAGCTATTACCGAATATACAAACGCCCGAACGGCTTAGGCTGTTCGGGCGTTTGTTATTTTATCGGTCTGCACGGGGTGAGTCAGGATTTTTTATACTCGATGCCAAAGGCTTTAAGCTTGCGGTGAAGGTTGGATCGTTCCATTTCGATGGCTTCGGCGGTGCGGGAGATGTTGCCGTCGAATTCTGTCAGTTTCTGGCGGATAAAATCCTTTTCAAACTGCTCCCGGGCTTCCTTAAGGGTCGTTGCACTGCTGGATACGGCACGAGTTGCCGAATTTTCCAGCACCGATTCGGGCAGATGGGCGGGGGAGATGGTCTCTTCCTGAATCATGATCACCAGGCGCTCCACCAGATTTTTCAACTCCCGAACGTTACCCGGCCAGGAATAGTTCATCAGTGCTTCGAGGGCGGCGGGGGCCATGGTTTTGATCGGCCGCCCCTCCTGGTTGCAGAAGTGGGCCAGAAAATGCTGCGTCAACAAAGGAACATCTTTGCAGCGTTCACGTAGCGGCGGTACATGAAAGGGCAGTACGTTGAGGCGGTAATAGAGGTCCTGACGGAAATTGCCCTGCGCTATCTCCTTTTCAAGGTCCTTGTTGGTAGCGGCGATGACCCGCACATCGACCTCGATGGTACGGCTGCCGCCGACCCGCTCAAATTTGCGCTCCTGCAAAATGCGCAGAATCTTGGCTTGAGTCTTGAGGCTCATATCGCCGATTTCGTCGAGAAACAGGGTCCCTTCATGGGCCTGGTCGAACTTGCCTTTGCGCAGGGCGGTGGCGCCGGTGAAGGCCCCTTTCTCATGGCCGAACAATTCCGATTCGATGAGTTCTTCGGGGATGGCGGCGCAATTCACTTCGACGAACGGTTTGCCGCGCCGCTTCGAAAGATTGTGGGTAGCGCGGGCCACCAGTTCCTTGCCGGTGCCGTTTTCACCGGTGATCAATACCCAGCCTGAAGTCGGGGCGGCAATGGCGATCTGTTCCTTGAGGGAGCAGATCACTTCGCTTTGACCGATCATGTCGCAATCTTTGGCCATCTTTTGCTTCAGGGAACGGTTCTCTTCCACCAGTTGGCCGACCTTGAAGGCATTTTCGACGCAGAGCAGCACCTTTTCCAAAGACAGGGGTTTTTCTATGAAATCGTAGGCGCCGAGTTTGGTCGCCTTGACAGCGGTTTCGATGGTGCCGTGACCGCTCATCATGATGACCAACTGCTCGGGAAAGTCTTCACGAATCAGGCGCAGGGTTTCAAGGCCGTCCATGCCCGGCAGCCAGATATCAAGCAGGATCAGGTCCGGGCTCTCCTCGCGCAGCAGGCTCAGGCCATCTTCGCCGCTTTCGGCAAAGAGCGGCCGATAACCTTCGTCCTGCAGAATACCCTTCAGGCTTTGGCGAATGCTCTGTTCGTCGTCTATGACCAATATGGTTTTCATGGCTGTTTCCCTATGTTAAAGACCCGCGGTCGTTGGCCACCGGCAACTCGACGATGAAACGGGTGCCTTTCGGCTGGTTGTCCTTGACTCGAATGTAGCCGTTGTGGTCGGAAATGACGCTGGAAACGATGGCCAGGCCCAGCCCGGTACCGGTCTTTTTAGTAGAAAAGTAGGGCTCGAAAAGGCGCGGCTTGTCTTCTGCTGAGATGCCACAGCCGTCGTCGGCCACGGTAAAGGAGGCAATTTGCAGGGCCGGGTTGTAACTCGTTTCGACGGTGACATGGCCTTCGGTGGAGATGGCGCTGACGGCATTGTCGAGCAGGTTGATTACCGCCCGCTTGATCTGATCGCGGTCGAGATTGAAAATGGGCAATTGGTCATTGGCACTGAAGGCGAAGTCGATCTCCTTGTGGCCCTCCTGATAGAGAACCAGGGCCTCGGCGATGATCTCGTTAAGGTTGTTGGGAGTCGGACGGCTGGCCGGCATGCGGGCGAAGCTGGAAAATTCGTTGACCAGGTTTTTCAGCTCGTCGACCTGTTTCACGATCATCAGGGTGCATTCGTCGAACACCGTATCGTCGCTATCGAAGCGGCTCAGGTAGCGGCGTCTCAGGCGCTGGGCGGACAGTTGAATAGGGGTCAGGGGGTTCTTGATTTCGTGAGCGATGCGTCGTGCAACCTCCCGCCAGGCGGCCATGCGCTGGGCGCGAATCAGTTCCGTTAGATCGTCAAACACTACCACCGTACCCATGAACTCGTCGTTTTCGTCCCGCAGGGTAGTAAGATTGACCAGCAGGGTCAGTTTAGTGTCGGGTAGATCGACGGTCACCTGTGTGCGAATCGAATCCTTGCCCGATTCAGCCAATAGGATGCGCAACTCCTTGATCAGGGGCAGATGCTCGGTCTTGATGACTTCGCGAAAGTTCTTGCCCAGAACCTTGCC
>JAUWLU010000299.1 GCA_030613545.1 Desulfuromonadales bacterium | reverse complement strand
TCTGAAATTATTTTGCAGCCCGGCCTTGTGGACAGCAGTCGTTACGGCCTCGACCTCACCATCACCACCACAATGCAGTTGTGCATGAGGAAATTTCGATACTACCATCGTAAATGCCTCGATTAAATCGAAAATTCCTTTACCCTTGCCAAGACGGCCCAAAAAAAGGAAATTGATTTCTTTCCGAATTGTAGGAGATTTCTTCATATCAATTTTGACCGGGTTATGTATAACAAAAATTCTCTGATTTCGACTGAAAGTTGAAACAACCCCTTTCCATTGACTAGAAAGGACAATTACGCTATTTGCATAATTAAAGGCCCAGCGCACAATATATTTGGCAATCGCACCACATTCGACTTCAAAGAAGGTCTTATATTCTCCCCCATGCAAATGAATAATGTAATTTTTTCGCAAGATAATGGCGGGGAGAAGGTAACAAAGTTTTCGCCAAGTACTATTGCGCGAAGCCAGATGGATATGAACACAGTGGGTCTTCTTATGACAAATAAGACGAATATATCTCAGCCATGATTTTCCCAGTAAGCAGAGTTTCCGTGCGGCCTTTCCATCAAGTGTCGTAGGGAGATAAGTAATGTCGTACTGTCCGAACATACCGCTTTCCTTATAGACCATAACAACGGCAGCAATACCTCCTTTACATGTAAGCGAGGGGCCCAGCATTATAACGCTCATTGCCCCACCTCGCAGTCTCGAATGATAAATGGCCGCTTACCCCGGTTCGTCATTAATTCTTCAACAATCTCCGATTTAAAGAACACGCCACTACCGACCTTTATTTGGAAGGCGCGGACAAATTCCTCGAAATCAGGGACAGTGGCGCCTTTGGTTGGAATGATCCTGATGATGACTTCGCCAGGATGTTTTTGATAAAATTGAAATGCCTCTGCAATAGAGTAAATAGCAGAATGAAGGTTCAACGATGACATATATATAGGAACATTATCATTTGAAAGAATATATTCTTGGGCCCATCTTGACTAGATATCTCTCACTTTTAATCAGTAGTGTCCGGTTAAGAAGTTGCATAGGCGCCAAAATCTAGGTCAATGCTGCCTGGCGGCCCTAATCCTACGAAGACCGCGTCTTCAGCGGCCTCGTTGCGGATTTTAATACGTAACTCACGCACCCGCTCAATGCTGACCCGTTCGCCATGTTCCTCGTGGCAGTAGATTGCGAGCTGCAGGTAGGTAATCAATCCTGCGAGAACCTGCATCAGCAAGCCATAAGGGCTGCGTGCAATCAGGTGATAAACCTTGAGGTGGCGCTTCCACCAGGCAAAGAAGGACTCGATGGTCCAGCGCAGCTTGTAGATCAAGGCGATTTGCTCGGCGGTCAGATCAAAACGGTCAGTGGCCACCCAGTAGGATATGCCGTCAACCTTGTAACCGACCACGCGGACTTCCCGCTCGGTCTGGTTGTTATTCTCGGTGCCGAGCAACACCACGGCATCATAAAAGACGTGGCTGTCAGGGGCGACGGCGTTGACTTGCAGCACCGTCTTGCGGGAGCTGGCCTTAATGCGACAGACAAAATGGCGCTTATGAGCCTGCCACTCGTCAAAGTTCTTGTAGCACTGGTAGTAGCGATCGAACACGCCGGTCTGGCCGGGTGCAACAAGACGCTCAACCTGAGGGCGCTCATCGGCTTTGCCGTCGGTCAGGGTCACTTTCTGCGGAATGCCACGACCGACATCGAAACCCAAATGGACCTTGGCCTTTTTGACGCCCTTTCGGTAGTCGGCCCAGAGCATGGACAGCGTAGCATCAATCAGCGATCCATCGACTGCTACCAGATCACCTAGCTCTGAGAAGTCCTTGGCGATGGGAAGCTTTGCGGTGGCCTGCTTCTGGAGATGTTCGTAGACATGGACCATCTGCTCCAGGCCCCGCGAATTGATGGCCTCGAAGAAGGCGCTTTTCTGGATGCCACCAGGCGGGCCGATGTGGGTTGCGGCGAAATCCTCTTGGGCCAAGACCTGAAGCAAATGCCGCCCAGAAGAATGCTCTTCGAGATGGTAGTAGGTTAAAATTTTCAGTTGATCTTCAAAGGTCATCTGCAAGGGCTTGTTTCCTCGGGCCTCCAGAACCGGGCAATGGCTCAGGGCCGCCTTGAGCGGGCTAAACAATTGGGCAAGAGAGCGGCGGTGAAGTCGAGTGCAGTGTGTTCGGCTAAGAAGCGACATTTCGTAAATCCTCATAAGTTCAAGTATTTACGAAAATCGCCGCGCCGCCTCCTTGCGACTTGTCAAGCGAAAAATGGCTTAAGCAGCTGAATTTTATATTGTTTTTGTCAAACTACTTACGCTGCAAGAACTTAACCGGACACTACTGAACTAAAATAAAAGTGTTTACCCAACCATGAAAAAAGATTCAAATTATAAAAACAAGAGTTTTGCCTGTGCCGTTTCAGGAAAGCTTAATCTTGACAGTTCTAAAGGCGGCAAGAATCAATTTTACGAATGTTTTGATAAAGGCAAAACACTTCTAGAGG
>JAUWLU010000250.1 GCA_030613545.1 Desulfuromonadales bacterium | reverse complement strand
TTCCTCCATTTCTTCATCCCTTACACTGAATTGAAATTATAGAAGGGGAATCCTTGCAGGACAGACAGGAGGGGCTGGTACTGGCCTTTTCCATCGGACGAGGGATGATAAGGGGTTCAGATCTCCACTTTTGACTAGATGGGCTCTCTTGGGGAAGAGGGGGCGCTGTCAATAAACTAACTAATCTGGCACCTCATATATTTCCTCAGTCGATTTCTTCACTGCGAAGGTTGACCTCGATAAGCATCCTTCCGTTGTGCTACGCGCAAGACCAGTACAAGCACTTCTGTTTCATTGATTTCGTAGATGATCCTGTAGGATCCAACCCTTATGCGGCGCAGGCCGGAGAAGTCACCTTTGAGGAGTTTTCCGACATGCGGGTTGTCGGTCAGTTGGTCAATCGCTGAAACAGGGCGCTCTCGAGTCGGTTGATCCAGTCGTTGTTTGGCCTTTACGCATCCAGTGTCCCGTGGCTTTTCATAATCGAACCTTTCGGGAAGCAGCGGAATTTTAGCCGTCAAGCTCTATGGCGATACATTGAAAAACCTATACCCCCAAATCCTCCATCATGGCGCCCTGCAGGGCGTAACCGGCTCCTGCCACGAACTGCGTCTGTCCGAGCAGGACGGCATTCTCGTTGACTGCGGTCTTTTTCAGGGGGAAGAGGCGGCGGGGCAGGGGGGCAGGTCCAAGGTTCCTGAAATTAACGGGCTCAACGACTCTTGGCAGACCATCGATTTTCCCATCGGGCACATCAAGGCCCTGGTTGTCAGCCATGTGCATATCGACCATGTGGGGCGCATCCCCTATCTGCTGGCAGCGGGGTTCGAGGGACCGATCTATTGCTCGGAACCTTCGGCACTGTTGTTGCCGCTGGTTCTGGAAGACGCGGTCAAGGTCGGCTTCACTCGGGATCGTCGCCTGGTCGAACGCTTTCTTAAGCGGCTGCAGAAAATGATCGTGCCGCTGCCCTATGGGCGCTGGCAGTCGATCGAGACCGATTCAGATGCGCGGCTCGACATCAAGCTGCAGCCGGCCGGGCATATTCTCGGCTTGGCCTATGTGGAATGCCGGGTTAAGTTTTTGTCATCTGCCATCGGTCATTTGCCCGAAACCGGTGAGCGGAAACCAGCGACCAGCAACCCGCAGCGTGAGCTGCGAATGGTCTTTTCCGGCGATCTTGGTGCGCCCTATGCGCCACTGTTGCCGGTACCTCGGTCGCCCTACCGGGCCGATGTGCTGGTGCTGGAAGCGACCTACGGTGACCGCTTGCACGAAGGGCGCCGGGAGCGGCGTCAGAAATTGCGCCAACTGATCGAAGGGGCGTTGCAGGACAGGGGGGTGGTGCTGGTGCCGGCTTTTTCCATCGGCCGTACCCAGGAGCTTCTCTACGAGCTGGAAGAGATCGTTCACCGCCAGCGGGATCGTGCGACCAGTGCCGGCCTGCCCTGGGACGAGTTGGAGATTATCGTCGACTCGCCGCTGGCCAGCCGCTTTACCGAGGCCTATCGCCAGTTGCGCCCCTATTGGGATGCCGAGGCCCGGCGCAAGGTGCGGACCGGTCGCCATCCGCTGAGTTTCGAGCAGTTGACCACCATCGACAGCCACGCCGATCATGAACAGACTGTTGCCTATTTGCAAAAGACCGCCCGTCCCTGTGTGGTGATCGCTGCCAGCGGCATGTGCAGCGGCGGGCGCATCGTCAATTATCTCAAGGCCCTGATTGGGGATCGGCGCAGCGACGTGCTGTTCGTCGGCTACCAGGCGGCCGGTACTCCGGGGCGGGATATCCAGGTTTATGGACCGCGGGGCGGCTATGTAGTGTTGGACGGCAAGCGCTATCCGATTTGCGCCCGGATTCACACCATCGGTGGCTATTCGGCCCACGCCGACCAGCAGAACCTGGTCAACTTTGTCCGGCGCATGCGCCGCCGGCCGCACACCGTGCGGCTGGTGCATGGCGACGCCGAAGCCAAACAGGCCCTTGCGGCTCGGCTGCAGCAGGCCATTGCGGGCTTGCTGGTTGAGATCCCTTAATGCTATAAGGTTTGATGGTCGGGCTTCTAATTACTGCCAGTGAGTGATGAGGTGTCTGGCCTCCAGTCTTGAAATATTGCGGGAAAAACAAGGCGAATTGGACGCAGATGAACGCTGATGAACGCAGATAGGGCCTTGAAACCAAGAGAAGGGTTTTTGGGTTTTTGACTGATCTGCGAATGCGCAGCATCGGACTTTGTCAGCGTCCAATTTAGGTTTTGGGTGTCTCGGCCCAGGGTTGGTGGCACCTTTTACGCATTACGAATCATGGCTTACGGCTTTTAAGTCTTACGGTTTTTATTGGGGGGGGATACGCATGAAATGTGTTGCTGATGCCGTGAAACAGGATGTTTGGTATCTGGCCTTGCTGTTGCCGCTGTTGGCGGCGGTCTATGCGACGGTGGTGCCGGACATGGTCGGGCAGTGGTTCGACGATCCCAACTACTCCCACGGCTTTCTGGTGCCGTTGATTGCCGGCTATATCATCTATCAAAAACGGGACGAGTTGGCCTCGGCCCCGCTTCGTCCGAGCCACCTGGGGCTGCCGCTCATTTTGGCCAGTCTGGCACTGCTGGTGGTCGGCATCGCCGGCACTGAATACTTTACCATGCGCTCCTCGCTGGTCTTCCTGCTGGCCGGCATCGTGCTTTACTGGTTCGGCTGGCAGGTGTTTAAGGTCCACGCCTTGCCCATCGGCTTCCTGCTCTTTATGGTCCCCCTGCCGTACATCGTCTACGATGCCCTGGCTTTTCCACTGAAACTGTTCATCACCAGGGTCTCGGTCTTTGTCCTCAAGGCCATGGGCATTATCGTCTGGCGGGAAGGGAACATCATCATGTTTCCGCAGACGGTGCTGGAGGTGGCCGACGCCTGCAGCGGTCTGCGTTCCCTGATGTCGCTGCTGGCCTTGAGCGTGGCCTTTGCCTGCTTTTCCCAGAAGACTAACCTGAAGCGCACCCTGCTGGTCCTGTCGGCTATCCCCATCGCCATCATCACCAACATGCTGCGGGTCATCGTCACCGGGTTTCTCGCTCAATACTATGGCGCTGCCGCGGCGGAGGGCTTTTTTCATGAATTCGCCGGGTTGGCGGTGTTTGCTATGGCTATGGTGCTGCTGATCGGCGTCGGTGCTCTGT
>JAUWLU010000347.1 GCA_030613545.1 Desulfuromonadales bacterium | reverse complement strand
CTTAAGGCGGCCGATATTCTGCCCTACGAGGCGGTCGACATCTGGAATGTCACCTACGGTACCCGTTTTCAGACCTATGTCATCGAAGGACAGCCCGGCAGCGGCACCATCTGTATCAACGGCGCCGCGGCCCGGCTGGTTTCCCGGGGTGACAAGGTGATCATCGCCAGCTGGCTCGAGATTCCCAGTGAAGAGGCGGTTAGTTACGAGCCGAAGCTGGTCTTTGTCGACGATCACAACGTGCCGACCGATCAGCAAAAGGAAACGCCCGGTCAGGGCACGCTGCGTAAGGCCATCTAGTTTCCAATTCGGAAACTCTGGATGGGAACTTGCTAGCAGGTGCTCGGACTTAACAATATTCATCAAATCCGAAAGCCTTCTGGCATCCCATAAGAGCGATGACCCTCTATCTGGCCCGCTATCTACTGCCGATCAGTGCTCCGCCCATCGAGGATGGGGCCCTGTTGCTTAATCAGGATCGGATTGCCGCTGTCGGCCGACGGGCCGAGCTGCTGCCGGGTTTTGTCGGCGAGGTAGTCGATTTTGGCGATGCCGCCCTGTTGCCGCCGCTGGTCAATGCCCATACCCACCTGGAGCTGAGTCACTTTTCGCTCTGGGCCGCCGCGGCCGATAAGTCTCATGCGCCAGCATCCTTTGTCGACTGGCTGCTGTATCTGATCGACATCAAGCGCGGTCTGACCGAGGACGAACTGGCGGCTTCTCTGCAGGATGGCTTGCGGCAGTGTCTGCGTTTCGGCACCGGGGCCGTCGGCGATATCCTCAGCACCGCCAGCCTCTCGCCGCACTACGCTGCCAGCCCCCTGTACGGTCGTATCTATTTCGAACTGCTGGGGGTGGACCAGGCCGTCTGGCAAGGCGCTTTGCTGCGGGCTGAGGCGGAGCTTGGCAAAGACGATTTCGCTCGCTTGCAGCCGGGATTGGCGCCCCATGCCCCCTACAGCCTGTCGTCTGAAGCCCTGGCGGTGATCTTCGCTACCGCCCGCCGTCAAAACTGGCCATTGACCACCCATCTGGCCGAATCCCCCCAGGAAAGCGAGCTGGTGGAGCGAGGCGCCGGTGAACTGCTTGAGCGCCTCTACCCGGCGGTCGGCTGGAAGGATTATCGCCCGGCCGCTGCTAACTGCAGCCCGACGGCCTATCTCGATCGGTTCGGCGGTTTGCAGCCTGATAACCTGCTGGTACACGGCGTTCAGGTGAACGAAGCCGACTGCCGACTGCTGGCGGATCGTGCCGTCACCGTGGCCCTTTGCCCCCGCTCCAACGAGCGCCTTGGCGTCGGTTGTGCGCCGGTGGCCGACTATCGTGCGGCCGGGGTCAAGCTGGCCTTGGGCACCGATAGCCTGGCCAGCAACGATTCATTATCCCTGTGGGACGAACTGGCCGCGGCACGGCGCTGTTACGGCGCCCAGCTCAGCCCTACCGAACTGCTGGCTATGGCCACTCGCAACGGCGCTGAGGCCCTCGGTCTTAAAGGGGAGATGGGCACTCTGCAGGCCGGTTACGGCGCTCACTTCCAGCTGTTGCCGCTTCGCGATCCGCCGCGCTTGGCCGAACTCGAAGAGTTTCTTTGCAGCTGCGGCTGCGATACAGTGCCCAGTGCCCTCTATCTGAATGGCCGCGAGCGCCTGCAAGCTATTGGCGGGCAAAAACACGGCGAATTGGACGCAGCTGAACGCAGATGAACGCAGATAGGGTTAAAGACTGTGGTTCTAATGTCTTGAGTTGCCAGTTTTCGATTGATCAGAGAATGCGAAGCATCAGATTTTATCAGCGTCCTAAACAGTAAGTCGCCCCTACATGTTGGCATACGGGGCTTAGGGGGCGGATCTCCACTCTTGACAGATTGACGGGAAAAACTGGTCAATTGGACGCATATGAA
>JAUWLU010000085.1 GCA_030613545.1 Desulfuromonadales bacterium | reverse complement strand
GCCATGCAACCAAGCCGGCTTCACCACCTGACCGGTTTCTGGCCGGGCAACCCGCGCCAATTATAGAGGGCCGACGACGAAGCGGCTGCGCTGCTCATATCGCAGCAAGGGAAGATCGATCCGCCGGGCCCCCCTTGACAGAAGTCCGGCGACAGCCACGGTCCTTTCTTTGGTGACTTTCTTTGGACCAGCAAAGAAAGCCACCCGGCTGCCGGCCGGGACCGGCGAAGTTGAAGTTGCTGGTTGTATCTTTCCGTTTCCTGCCAGTTTCAGCTGAAAATAAACCGTGACTGCATGGGAGCGTAAGACATTCTAAAAGGTTGTATTCTCAGTGACTTAAAACTGATCACCTTTGTTTTGGTTATAGACCCGTTTTTACTTGCTGAATCCTTGAGCCGAGCACAGGGCCTCTGCTACCATGGAAAGCTATGATTCGCAGTATCATCCATCTCGATCTCGATGCCTTCTATGCTTCCGTCGAACAGCACGATGAGCCGCAACTGCGCGGCCGGCCGGTGCTGGTTGGTGGTCGCTCCGGGCGTGGCGTGGTCTGTGCCTGTTCCTATGAGGCACGACGCTACGGTATTCATTCCGCCATGCCCATGGCCAAGGCGCTTCGACTCTGCCCGGCTGCCGCGGTGCGCCCGGTGCGTATGGAGCGTTACCGACAGTTTTCGCGGCGCGTGTTCGCCATCTTCGCTCGCTTTACCGATCGCATCGAACCCCTCTCCCTCGACGAGGCTTTTCTCGATGTCAGCGGCTGTGAACGCCTGTTCGGCAAACCGGCGGAGATCGCCGCCCAGATCAAGGCAGCGGTGCGGCAGGAGACCGGTCTGACCATCAGTGCCGGTGTGGCGGCGAACAAGTTTCTGGCCAAGCTGGCCTCTGACCATGAGAAGCCCGACGGTCTCTATGTGGTTCCGCACCCGCCGGACAATTTTTTACTGCCCCTGCCTCTTAAGCGGCTGTGGGGGGTCGGCCCGGTCACTTGCCAGCGCCTGGAAAAGCTCGGTCTGCGCACCGTTGCTGATCTGCGCCAGCTCAGCGAAGCGCGCCTGGCACAGCTTTTCGACAGCGCGGGCCGGCAGCTCTACCGCCTGGCGCGGGGCGAGGACCAGCGTCCGGTGGTGGTGGCCAGTGCTCGTCATTCCATCGGTCATGAGGATACCTTCGATCATGACCTGCAGAATCCGCTGGAGCTGCACCGGTCGCTGCTAGATCTGGCCGAGCGGGTGGCGACTCGACTGCGTGGCAAGGGTCTGGCCGGCAGCGTTGTTCAGCTCAAGGTTCGCTATGCTGACTTCTCCACCGTTACCCGTCGCCGAACCGTTGATCCGCCCCTCGATTCGGCTATGACAATCCTTCAGGTGGCAGAGGAACTGCTCCTTCGCACCGATGCGGGGCAGCGGCCTGTGCGGCTGCTCGGCATCAGCCTCAGCCAGCTGCAGGAGGGGCACGAAGTTCAGGGTGAGCTGTTTGGAGTAGAAAAGAGAGACAGGCTGTCAGCCCTCGACGGCGCGGTGGACCAGTTGCGGCAGCGGTACGGGGCCAAGGGGGTGCAGCGGGCCAGTCTGATGACTGGGGCCAGGTTCGAATCAGCGCCGAAAACGGGGGGCGACGGTCGGGATGGCTCTTAGCAGAGACTTCTGGTTGTGAATTTCCAGGGTGGCGGTGGGACGAAGGTCCCGCTGGTCGAGCAATCGAAAGAGCCCGGCAAAATCGGCGCTGCCCTCGCCGGCAGCCAGGTGGGCGTCCCGATCGCCATGGTTATCGTGCAGGTGCAGATGATGCAGATGCCGCCCGAGGGCGTTGAACCACTCCTCTAGGCTGCCCTGACCAAAGAGATGCCAGTGGCCGATGTCGAAGCAATGGCCCAACCAGGGCGAATCGATTTCGTCCAACAGGGCCTGCAGGGTATCGGGGTATTCCTCAAAGATATTTTCCAGTGCCAGCCGGCACTGTTGCTCCGCCGCCTGGGCGATGAGGTCGGGCCAGAAGCGCAGGCTGGCCTCTATCCACAGTTCATTACGGTCGCCATAATGCCAGCGGAAAAAGCCGGGGTGAAAGACGATTTGGCGGGCGTTCAGCAGCCCGGCCAGCTGCAGGGTCCGGTCGAAGCGGCGGCGGGTGACGTCACGAATCAGCGGGTCGATGGCACCGGGATTGAGGTCCATGAAGGGGGCATGCACGGTGACCGCCAGGTCGGCATCGGCCAGCTTTCGGCTCCAGTCGCCCAGTTCGGCCGGCGAACGGTCGAGATCGAACCATTTAAAGGCGATCTCCGGCTGCAGGCGCTGGTCGATGAGCAGAGGCAGCAGCCGTTCGAGCTGACCGCAGGGGACATGGACATGCAAACGGTCGCTCATGACATCAGCCTCCTGAGGCGACCTGCTCGAGTTTCTGAATGGCCGGCCGCTCACCGATGGTGATCAACACGTCTTCGACTTCGATGGAGGTGGTCGATTCCGGATTGAACATCATCTGGCCGCTGTTTTTCTTGATGGCGATGATCATGATGCCCCAGTCGCGGCGCATGCCGGAGGAGATCAGAGTCTTGTCGATCAGCGTCGAGCCGGGAGCCACGCGAATCTCTTCCAGCTGCAATTCGAGGTTCTGGCCGCCAACGGCGATATCGATGAAATCCACCACCGACGGTCGCAGCACCGCCCAGGCCATGCGGTTGGCGCCGATTTTATAGGGCGAGATGACCTTGGAGGCACCGGCTCGAATCAGCTTCTTTTCCGTCCCTTCTTCACCGCAGCGGGCCAGAATGAAGAGGTCGGGGTTGAGGCCGCGGGCGGTGAGGGTGATATAGACGTTGGCCGTTTCCGAATCGACCGCGGTGATCAAACCCTTTGCCCGTTGTATGCCGGCCTCGATCAGGGCTTCGTCATCGGTGGCGTCGCCCTGCACAAAAAGGGTGCCTTCCTCGGCGAGTTTCGCGCAGATCTCCGGGTCCCGCTCCACGACCACGAAGGGCACCGGCCGAGAACGGAATTCGCTGCTGATCAGGGTGCCGATGCGGCCATAGCCGCAGATGATGTAATGGCTCTGGAGTCTGTCGATCTGCTTTACCAATTTTTTCCTCCCCAGAATAGCCCGCAGCTGCCCTTCCACCATGAACTGAAGAAGACTGCCGATGGCATAGGCGATGATGCCGACACCGAAGATGATGAGCAGAACGGTAAAGGCGCGGCCGTGAACGGACAGGGGATGCACCTCCCTGAAACCGACCGTGGCCAGGGTGATGACCGTCATGTAGAGGGCGTCGAAAAGACTCCATCCCTCGATCAAGGCATAACCGACGGTGCCCAGGCCGATGGTGACGACCAGGATAAACAGGGAAAAGCGCAGGCGGCGAACCGGGTTCATGATTTCTCCGGCGATCAAGGATTTTGGAATGATAGCGTTCTGACAGGCAAAAGGCAAGGGATGAAGGGTTGCCCGGGCGCTGTCGAGAGAAAGGGCTTGACATGGTAGTGCCGCTCCCTACAATTGCAAAAACCTGCCGGACAAGGTTCCCTTTGCCTGGCGGCCCTGTCAGCTGCTAAGATGAACCTTTCGCTAGGAGGCGCCGCTTCGGACCTCTTGTCCACCACCAGGAGCAGGTTCGCCAGACTATGACTACGCAGAGCAAGGATCATCTCCAACAACCGGTCACCAGCTTTCAGCAACTGCGGGCGTTTCTCGCCGCCGGCGCCCGTCCTCGCGAGCAGTGGGGGGTCGGAGCCGAGATGGAGAAGCTGGTCGTTGACGCTGAAACCGGTGAGGCGGCCTCTTACCAGCGCATCGAAGCGCTGCTGGAAAGGCTGGTCGATTCCCGTGCCTGGCAACCGGTTCGGGAACAGGGACGCCTGATCGGCCTGCTGGGACAGGACTCCTCGGTGACCCTGGAGCCGGGCGGTCAGCTGGAACTGTCCGGCGCCCTGTGTCCCGATCTCTACTGCTGCCGCAAGGACTTTTGCCGCCACGTCAGCGATATCCTGCAAGCGGCCCGTCCCCTCGGCCTGCTCTTTCTCGGCTTGGGCGTACAGCCCTTTACCCCTCTGAAGAGCATCGACTGGCTACCCAAGCCTCGCTACGCCATCATGCGCGCCTATATGGAGCAGACCGGCGATATGGGCCAGAACATGATGAAGCAGAGCGCCGGGCTGCAGGTCAATCTCGATTTTGCCGACGAAGCCGATTGCATCGACAAGCTGCAGGCGGCACAACTGCTGGCACCCCTGTTTTATGCCCTGTTCGCCAATTCACCCCTGCTCGATGGTCAGCCGAGCGGCTTTCTTTCCACCCGCGGCGAGATCTGGGCCCGTACCGACCCGGACCGGTCCGGCCTGATTCCCCGGTTGTTTGATGAAGGCGCCAATCTGGGCTGCTACGTCGATTATGCCCTCGACGTACCCATGTATTTTATCGTTCGCCAGGGGCAGCTGTTCGATATGACCCGGGAACGTTTCTCCTTTCGACGCTATCTGGCCGAAGGGTTTGCCGGATTTCGAACGACTCTCGGCGATTGGGATCTGCATCTGTCGACCCTCTTTCCCGAGGTGCGCCTGCGACCGCAGATCGAGCTGCGCAGTGCCGACAGCCTGCCGCCGGGACTGACCCTGTCGGTGGCTGCCCTGGCCAAAGGCCTGTTGTACGATGATGCTGCCCGGGCCGAAATCCACCGGCTCTTTCGTCCTTTCGATTCGGCAACCTTGCAGCAGGTCTACCGGCAGTCATGGCGTTTCGGACTGAAAACCGCCCTGGGTCGCCATACCCTGCGCGACCTAGCCCGCCAGATTCTGACCCTGGCACGGGAGGGGCTGACCCGTCAGCAACGGGAGCGGGGCAGCCGGTTCGATGAGACCCTGTTTCTCGACGGCCTCGATGAAATCGCCGAAAGCGGTGTCACCCTGGCAGAACGCTTGCTGGGCCGCTGGCACGGTTCCCGTCAACAGCGGCTGGCCGCCCTTAAGGAACATTGCGGATTTGAAGACTGCGGCCCCTGATTCTGTCGATTTGGGGGCAGCCATCCAGCAAAAGGAGTAGATGCGTATGATCAGCGAACCGATCGATCTGTCCCTGGCCGAAGAAGCGGTCGACACCATTCGGCTGCTGGCCGCCGACGCCGTGGAACAGGCCCGTTCCGGCCATCCCGGCACGCCCATGGAAGCGGCGCCCATCGCCTATCTGCTCTACACCCGTCATCTGCGCCATGCTCCGCAACAGCCCGACTGGCCCGGTCGCGACCGGTTCATTCTGTCCTGCGGCCATGCCTCGGCGCTGCTCTACAGCCTATTGCATCTTACCGGTTACGACCTGTCCCTCGATGAGATCAAAGCCTTTCGCCAGTTCGGCAGCCGCACTCCGGGGCACCCCGAGTTCGGCCATACCCCGGGGGTGGAGACGACCACCGGCCCCCTCGGTCAGGGCTTTGCGGTCGGGGTCGGCATGGCCATGGGGAGCCGCTTTCTGAAGGAACAGGTCGACCAGGACCTGTTCGACTACCGGATCTATGCGCTCTGCTCCGACGGCGACCTGATGGAAGGGGTGACAGCCGAAGCCGCTTCTCTGGCGGGCCATCTGCGCCTCGGCAACCTGATCTACCTCTACCTCGACAACCATATCACCATCGAAGGCGATACCGGGTTGGCCTTTTCCGAAGAGACCGCCACCCGTTTTCTGGCCTACGGCTGGCAGGTGTTGCGGGTCGAAGGGGAAAATCTGACGGAAATCGACGCCGCCATCGCCTGCGCCAAAGAAGACCCGCGGCCCTCGCTGATCATCGCCCGCACTCATATCGGGCAGGGGGCGCCCAACAAACAGGACAGTCCGGCGGCCCACGGCGCGCCCCTCGGTGTCGAGGAACTGCGGCTGACCAAAAAGGCCATGGGACGAAACCCGGAGCAGAGCTTCGAGGTGCCGCAGGCGGTGCGCGAGCACATGATTGCGGCCGTGGAGCGGGGCGCGGTTCTGGCCCGGCATTGGCAGCAGCAGCTGGACGCCCGTCAGGGCGAGGCGCGGCTGGCGAACTGGCGACAGGTCGTCGAAAAGGGTCTTCCGGACGGCTGGCAGCAGCGGCTGCCGGTATTCGATACGGACGCCGGACCGATGGCGACCCGCAAGGCCAGTGGTCTGGTGCTCAACGCCCTGGCTCCTCACCTGCCGCTGCTGCTGGGCGGCTCGGCCGACCTGGCGCCGTCCAATAATACGGCGCTGCAGGATGAAGAGGCCTTCCGGCCGGGAGCCAGCGGCCGCAACATCCATTTCGGGGTGCGCGAGCATGCCATGGGCGCGATTCTCAACGGTTTGGCCCACACCCCGGGCCTGATCCCCTATGGCGGCACCTTTCTGATTTTCTCCGATTATATGCGGCCTCCCATCCGGCTGGCCGCCATGATGGGTTTGGCTCCCGTCTACGTTTTCACCCACGATTCCATCGGTCTCGGCGAAGACGGTCCGACCCATCAGCCCATCGAACAGCTGGCCGCCCTGCGGGCTATTCCCAACCTGATCGTCATCCGTCCAGGCGACGCCAACGAGACGGTCGTCGCCTGGCAGGTCGCCCTCGCTGACCGCCATCGGCCGACGGCGTTGGCCCTGTCCCGGCAGAATCTGCCGATTATCGACCGCAACAGTCACGGCGCTGCAGAGGGCGTGGCCCGCGGCGGCTATGTGCTGGCTGCGGAAGAGGGACCCTTACAGGCCTTGCTCATTGCCAGCGGTTCCGAGGTTTCGCTGATTCTGGAAGCCCGCGAAATGCTGCAGCAGCAGGGCATTGCCACCCGGGTTGTGTCCCTGCCGTGCTGGGAGCTATTCGATGAACAGTCGCAGGACTATCGTCATGAGGTGCTGCCGCCGACCTGTTCGGCGCGTCTGGCCGTCGAGGCGGCGTCGCCCTTCGGTTGGGAGCGTTATGTCGGTGACGGCGGGGCGATCCTGGCCATGGACGGCTTCGGTGCCAGTGCGCCGGCCGACCAGTTGATGCAGCATTTTGGCTTCAGTGCTGCTCAAGTGGTAGCCAGAGTGCACCAATTACTGGAAAAGGGTTGAAATTTTTTCGGGGTGGCCGGTAAACTTTTTCGCGGCAGGCTCGTCCAATTATGCGAGAACGGATTTCACAAGACAGGGAAAGGCCTATGACTCCCCAAGCCGCAACCGTTGTGGTTGATCATGCTTCGGCTCAGGATTACGCCGCAGCGTCAGAACTTGGCGACCGCTGTGACAAGATTCTGCTCGAACAGCTGCGTGCCGGGCATCCCGGTGCTTTCGAACAGCTGGTGGCGAGCCAGGCGTCACGCCTGATCAATCTTGCCTACCGGCTGGTAGGCAACCGTGCCGAAGCCGAAGAGATCGCCCAGGAAGGTTTTCTGCGGCTGCATCGCTCGCTGGACGGTTTTCGCGGCGACTGCAGTATATCGAGTTATCTCTATCGCATCGTGTCGCGCCTGGCCATCGACCATCTGCGCCGGGAAAAACTGCGCCGCAAGCTCTTTTTCTTCCGCCGCCAGGATGACGAGGTCGATCCCGTGGAGGTCTCGGCCGACCCGGGCGCTTCGCCGCGCGATCTGCTGCAGGCCAAGGAGACGGGGCAGCGCCTGCTGGCGGCCCTCGATCGCCTTTCAGCCCGGCAGCGGGCGGTCTTTGTGCTGCGGCACCAGGAGGGCCTGACCCTCAAGGAGATCGCCGCACTGCTCAAGTTGCAGGAAGGAACGGTCAAGGCTCATCTGCACCGGGCGGTACGCGCCTTGCGCGTCGAGCTGGAGGATTTGCAGGAGGATCGGTCATGAAAGGCATCGGAGCAAAGCACTGTCGCAAAGAGGATCTGTTGCTGTACTACTACGACGAACTGGACACGCAACGGCGGCACGAGTTGGAAGCGCATCTTAACGGCTGTGCTGCCTGTGGTAAGGAATGGCAGCAGCTGCAGCGGACCTTGGACGGGGTGCCGCAGCCGACCATTGAGCTGGCAAGCGGTGAAGCCGAACGTTTTGCTGCCAGGGTGGCGGAGCGGGTGCAGCGTCCCGGCAGGGGCAAACTCTGGCTGTGGGGGGGCGCTTTGACCGCCACCGTGGTTCTGGCGCTGAGCCTGACCGTCCGGCCGCCGGGGATGCTGCCCGGCAAAGGGTCTAATCTGGTGGCGGATGCGACTATTGTGCAGGAACTGGAACTGTTGCAGAACATGGAACTGCTCGAAGAACTCGACCTGTTGCAGGAGCTGGAAGGCCAGGGCTGACAGGCGCAGAAAGGGGAAAAGCATGAAACGGTTATGGCTGCTTGCGCTGTTGCTGGTGGCCGGTCTGGCTTGGGGTCAGGGAACGTCCTGGGCCAGGCGCTACCAGGGTGGACCGGCTGGCGGAAAAACAGTCGAAGAAGGCGTGGATGCTGCCGACAGCAGCCACTGGCAGCGGCTGACCCCGGCCCAGCGTCAGGAGCTGAAGCAACGCTATCGCCGGTTCAAGGAGCTACCGCCCGCCGAACAGCAAGAGCTGCGGCAGCGCTATCAGCGCTTCAGGGAGTTGTCGCCGGAAAAGAAACAGCGCATGCTGGAGCGCCACCAGCGTCTGCAGCAGCTGACGCCGCAGCAGCGTGAGCAGCTGCGCAGCGAGTGGCAGCGCCTCAAGGAGCTGCCACCGGACAAGCGCCGCCAACAGCGCCGGGAGCTGCGCCGGCAGTATTTCAACGGCAGCAACGGTCAGGACCGCGGCCACCGATGATTTCGATAGCCCGCTCGTTTGAAGTCGGCAAAGAAGCCCCTTGTTTTGAACAAGGGGCTTCTTTGATGGCCAAATACTGGCGCCGGCCTTGGCTCTTTATTGACTGCTAACGGGCTGCGAAACCTGTCTCAGACGCTATAATTTCATACAAGCTTTGCGACCGCGCTAGGTATTTTTGATTTGCCAAGGAGGCAACCGATGAAAAGCTGTTATTGGGGGCTGGCAACGGCCCTGGTGATTTCCGCTCTGTCGTGCGCCGCCCCTGCGGCGGCGGTGGCCGAGGCCGGGCCGGTGGCTGGCGGGGGAAGCAACGGCCGGCCCGTTCAACCGGTAGCGACCGGCAATGACGGCCAGGCCCTCTTTCAGCAGTACTGTGCCGTCTGTCATCCCGGCGGCGGCAACATCATTAATCCCCGCAAGACCCTCGATCAGGCGATCCTGGCCGCCAACGGCATCACCACCGCCGGCGATATTGTCGTACTCATGCGGCAGCCGGGGCCGGGCATGACCCGGTTCGACGAAAACCTCATTTCCGACCACGACGCCGCCAGAATCGCTGGGTTCATCCTGCAGGCCTATTGACGTGCAAGCCTTCCCTCTGTCTGCCCTTCAAGTGCTGTCGAGGGGGGCGGCTCGAGCTGGGGAGAGTCCCGCTGAAAGCAGGCGAAGATCTGCTGGTCGGGGAAGTCGCGCAAAAAGAACATGGCGCTGTTTAGGTTGACGCCTAACCGTTATCAAGCATTTCTTGCGGCGCCAGTGTGGCCAGCTGTTCGGGCCGGAACGAGTCAGGCAAAAAAGCTGTCGATGGTTTCGGTTAGCTGGTCGATTTTGATCGGCTTGACAAAATAGCCGACGGGGTTGAGTTGCTGGGCCCGCTCCATAAGGCCCTTGTCGGAGTAGCCGGTGAGGAAGATGATGGGCAGATCGCAAAAGCTTTTGATCTGGCTGGGGGGCGGGGCGGCCCCCGCGCCCCCCCCCCCCCGGGGGTGGCCCCGCGCGG
>JAUWLU010000162.1 GCA_030613545.1 Desulfuromonadales bacterium | reverse complement strand
CCGCGCTGGTAGAAGACATTGACCCGGAAGCGGGTTTCCTCGCCGAAGGCATAGGCCAGGTCGACAGACGACTTTTCCTCGAGGGTCTTCCGCTGGCGTTCGCCCAGCAGCGGCATGACCAGGGCCCGCACATCGTCCGGCGCCAGCCGCGGCAGAGGAAGCATCTCCAGTTCGCCGTTCACCCGCACCAGCGGCGGGGATTCGACGGTGATGTGCAGATCGGAGACTTCGATTTCAACCACCTTCTTCAGCAGGTCGTGAATATCGGCCAGACCCCCTTCCCGGCCGCCTGTCTTTTCGCTGCCGGTAATCGGCTGCAACGTCGTTCGGTTTCCGTTCATGGTGCCGTCCGTTCTTCGCTGGAGCCGTCCCGCACCTTCAGCGCGTCTTCCCCGGCATCATACTGCAGCAGCCGCTGTTGGTCGTCCCGGTAATAGGGGTGTTCGGAAACGCCTTTCATGATCTGATTGTTGATCCGGCCGTTTTCCGACGGGGTCATCATGATGTGGGGGGTGATGCAGAAGACGATTTCGGTCTGTTTCTTGCGGGTGCCTTGGGAACGGAACAGCAGTCCGAGCAGGGGGATGTCTCCGAGCACGGGCACCTTGCGGATATCCTCTATGTCCTCCTCCGTGACCAGCCCGCCTAACGCCAGGGTCTGGCCGTCCATGGCCACGATGATGTCCTCGATCTCGGTCTTGGTCACCGCATCGGTGGCGCCGACCTGGGGGATTCCGCTTACAATGTAGTTGAAGTCGGGGCCGCCGCCGAGTTGCAGAGTGGATACCTCGGCTTTGATCTTCAGCGTTACCGTGCGATCCATGTTGATCAGGGGCGACATCTCCAGGCTGACGCCCATCTCCTCCACGTCGTAGTCGGTCTTCACCGCGGCGGGGGAGGTGACGTTGTTTTGGCTGTCGCGTTGTTCCTCGGTGACCGTATAGCCCTTGCGGACCGGCGATTCGACCCCCTGAAAAAACTTGGCCGAGGCGTTGTTGGCGCAGAGCATCAGGGGCGTGCTGATTCGGCGCAGCCGCCCGGTCTTCTTGAGCAGCTCCATTCTGGCCTGCACCACCTTGTCGATGAACAGGAACTTCAGGGTGGTTTCCGGCAGGGAAGGGGCGTTCACCAGGTCCACGCTGATCAGCCCGCGTTCGTTGCGCACGACGTTGTTGATCGCGGACTCGGAGTCCGGATCGATCTCGCCGCCGGGGGTCAGCGACAGGTCGAAAAAGGAGTCAAAGCTGTCGCCGAGGGTGACCTCGAGGATCTTGACTTCCAGCAGCACCTGGCGCGTGGGCGTATCGACCTGCTCGATAAGACTGCCGATGTCGTCCAGCAGCCGGGCGTCCACGGCGCGCACCAGCACGGTGTTGTTGCGCGGAAACACCGTGAGGCGGGCCGTGGCCTGGCCGATCTGGTAGCCTAGCAGCGCTTCCGCCGAAACCTCGCCGCCCGCCGCCAGCATCTGCCGCAGGCGGGTGAGGTCTTCCTTTTCCAGTTTCACGCCGCCGGCTTCGATGGTCTGCTCGCCGCCGCTCCGGCGGCCAGTTTCGGTGCCTGTGCCGCTGCCTCCGCCTTTGACATCCAGCTCCTGGCCGATGTCCGGAAACTCGTCGGTGCCGATATGACCGTAGCTTTTCACGGCTTCGGGCACGTCGTAGAAGATGCGCTCGCCGTAGATCCGCGCCGCCATGTCCGCCACGGCCAGGCAGGAGGCGTAGCGCAAGTTGAACACCCGGATCTTTTCGTCGCGGCGCAGAATCAGCTCGCGAGCGTACTCCTCGACCTTCATCACCCGGATGACATTGGCCTCCCGGGTGTACCAGAGATTGTAGTTCTTGCACAGGGTCTCCAGGGCGACCATGGCGCTGACCCGCTCCAGGTAGAGGGAGATGCCGAGGCCCTGGATCTCCGGGGTGGCCACCACGTTCTTGCCGGTCAGCTCCGTGAACACCTTCAGCACTTCCGCCAGGAGAGCTTCCTTGAAATCGAATACGGCGATCTTCTGCGCCGCCTTGCGGCTTTTCACCGCGGCGGGTTCGGCTGCCGCCAGGGACGGCGCGGCCACCAGCAGCGTCAGCAGCAGGGCCGTTATCAGCCCGACCGGTACGACAGATTTCCATATTTGCCCGTTTCTCAAACGCAAACGTTGCCCCTCCTGCAATTAAACCCAAAAGCTTTTCACATCAAAGGACACAGAGACTTTTAAACCAAGGGTTTTAGGTTTTTCTCCGTGATCTCTGCGGTTCAAGATGTTTTTGTGGATGAAGTTTCCCATATGTATCGGCGGATGATCGGCGCTGCTGAGCAAACTATAAGAACTTGCCCTGCACCAGGGTGCCGTCGTCCAGTTCGATGGTCATGCCGGTCTTGTCGATGGCCCGGACCAGGAACCAGGAGCTGGCATCGGCCGACCTGGCGCCGGTGCCCTGGTTGATCAGTAGCACCCGCTCGTTGGCCCGCAGCACCACCGTGCCGACGTTCTCCACCTCGGCGCAGGCAATCACCTTGCCGCCCACCTCCATGATGCCCCGCACCTTGACCCGGGGCAGGGTGCGGCCCCGCAGGGAGCCCATGGCCGTGGGCAGCTGCCGGGGCGAACCGTCGAACACGATCTCCTCCACGGTGTCGGGCTGCTCGGTTCCGTTTCGGCGCGGGATCGCCTCGGCGAAGGGATTGCGTACCGCCCCGCCCGCAGGGGCCGTGCTGGTGATTACCTCGCCTGCCGCCGGCCCATCCGCGCCCAGGGCGGTGTCGGCCGCGGCGGCCGGCGTGCCGGCCCATTGCAGCAGCCCCGCCGCCAGCAGGCCGAGTAGGACAGAGGTTGGTTTTTTGTGGTTGTTCGGCATGAGTCTCTCCCTTAAAAGGTTGTGGCAAAACAGCCTGCAAAGCCCATGGGCGGTTTTTTCGGTTCCCTGTTCAAGGCGGTGTCGCTCAGATGACCAGCACCAGGTCGGCGACCACCCGGCCGTAGGCATCGCTGCCGGTCACCGACAGGTTGGCCAGGTTGATCTGGTAGGGCACCGTTTCCAGCTCCCGCACGAAGGCGATGAAATCGAGAAAATCACCCGCCACCTTCATACGATAGCAGGTGCGCGCCAGCAGGGTGATCTCCTGCTGCATCTCCGCCGCCAGTTTCAGGCCGTCTTTGGCGGCCGGGACCAGATCCTGGACCAGCAGGCCGTTGTTGGAGGCCACGGCGCTCACCTGCATGACCGTCTCCTCGATCTTGTCATCGGGGGTCAGTACGTCGGCCGCCAGAACCTTGGCCTGGGCTTCCCGCAGTTTCGGCCTCAGCCGGTCGATGGACGCTTCGAGGCTGGCGGTGGTGACCGGCTCCTGCTGCAGGGTATTGATGGTCTGCACCACCCGGTTGTGCTCGGCTATCGCTCCCTTGAGTTTCCCCGTCAGCGGGTCCTGGACCTTGTTGAGAAAGAAGTAGATGGCCACCACGGCGATGGCCACCACCATCAGCACCTGTTGCATGCGGGTCATTTTAGGTTTAGCCATGGCGTTTCTCCAGTCGCAGGCGGATGGTGAAGGTATAGCTTGCCTCCCGGTCCTCGCCCTGGCGGGAACTCTTTTCCAGCTGGCATTTTTCCACCAGCGGCGATTCCTTGAGGCTGACCACGCATTCGGTGATGGCGGGATAATGCAGGGTTGTTCCCTCAATGAAATAGACCCGGTCCGAAAACTGGGTAAAGCGGTTCAAGCGAATATCGCCGGGAATGCGGGTGGTCAGCTCCTGCAGCAGGCTGAGCGTCTGCTGATGGCGTGACGCCAGGCCGCCGGAGAGCAGGTCGTTCTTGCGCTTCAGCTGGCGTTGTTTATCCTTCAGGGCCTGGTAGCGGCCCTTGTGCCGGGATTCGTTGGCTGCCGCTTCTTCCAGGGCCTTTTTCTGTTCGGTGAGCTGGGCCGTTTTATTGACCAGGTGATAGGTCTTCTGTTTGAGGAGCAGGTACTGGCCGCCCAGGCCCATGGCCAAAAGACCGAGCAGCACTAGGGGCAGGGTGTGAACATGCTCCTTCATCAGTATCGGCAGGGGTTTGCTGGTGTCGATGAGGGCGCCGCCGGCTTTGCGGCCGCCGGTGGTCATCGCGGCCGCTGCGCCCAGCAGGCCCAGGTAGCGGGCCGGCAGCGGGCCGGCAGCGGCGGCGAACAGCAGGTCCTGCTCGCTGGTCCACTTGCGCACGGTTGGGCCGTTCCAGTCGCCGAACAGCTGGTTCAGGTCGGCGCTTTCGGCCTGGGGGCCGCCGATGACGATCTCGCTCACCTTGCCGGCGTCGTGCAGCAGCTCGCCGATCAGCCGGGTCAGCACCTCGCCCTCCGGCTCGCCGCCCTGAATCGGTTCGCGCAGCAGGCGCCGCGGCCGGCCCTCAAAGCTCAACGCGCCATGAATCTCGTACATGCGCCAGTCGACCAGCAGGGCGCTACCTTCCTTGTCGCGGCCGGCCAGGGCCCAGGCGAAGGTCTCTTCGGGCAGCACCCCGAGCAAGCGTTTTTTGTGCTCCCGGCAGGCCCGTTTGAGGGTGTCGAAAAACTGCCGGTCGAGAGCGAAAATCTGTGCCGGCCGGCGCGGCGGTCCTTCTTCTGCCGGCTCGTCGGTCAGCTCGTCCGTTTCATCGCGGGGCAGCAGGGTCACGCCGATCAGGGCCCGCTCGGAGGGAAAATCGAGAAACGGCGCGATCTCCCAGCGGGCGCCCTCGGTCAGTGGCACCGCCCCGCGGCCGAAGCGGCGGCGCGGTGGATCGGGCAGGTCGGCGGCCAGAAACCGCACCTCCGGCGACACGATCAGCACCTGGCGGGCCGGTTCCGGGCCGAGGCTTTCCATGAGCCGGGTCAGGCGGGTGCGCACGTTGCGCACCGAGGTGTCGAAGGTCACCTCGGCGAAGCGCACCACCTCCGGTCCGGCGGCGCCTTTGGCCAGCACCAGGGCCTGCACGGCGAAATCGCCCAGGCTGATGACCAGCAGGCGGCGGTTCAGGCCCGGCGTCGCCGCCAGGGCCCGCTGCAGCAGGGGCGTCAGGCGGCCGGTCAGCTCGCCGGCCAGGTCTTTGAGCGAAAGCTGGGACAAGATCAATCCTCTCTAACTGAAGGGTTGCACAGGGAAAGGGCCGGCGGCTTAAGCC
>JAUWLU010000254.1 GCA_030613545.1 Desulfuromonadales bacterium | reverse complement strand
CACGCCTTTGGCGATAAGCTGCTTAATGCTGTCGGTTTGCGATTAGCCTCCTGTATTCGTCAGAACGATACCCTGGCCCGCTTCGGTGGGGATGAATTTATCATGTTGCTTCCGGGGTTGAGTGATGTATCCGATTTGAAGCAGGTGGCCGAAAGGATTCTGGCGATAATGGCAGAGCCGTTCTGTATCGATCAGCACCGGTTCGATATTTCGACCAGCATCGGCATCGCCCTCTATCCGCAGGACGGGGGGGATACGGACCTATTGCTCAAAAGGGCCGATGTGGCCATGTATGTGGCCAAAGATATGGGCCGAAACGGCTTTTGTTTTTTCGATGTCAAGATGGAGCGAAAATGCCGGCCGGGATATGCCCAAAAGATGGTTGCCGGTCAGAGCCCTCTGCTGCCGATCGATGAAACGGAATGAGGCGTTTCAGGTATTATCCTTGTACTTGCTGTTGACCCGATAGACGAAAGACAGAACTTCCGCCACCGCCTGATAAAGCTCGGCGGGAATTTCCATGCCCAGCGGTATGCCGGCCAGCAGTTCCACCAGGTCGGGATCGGCAACCACTTCAACCCCGGCCGCGCGGGCCGTGCTGAGGATCTTTTCGGCCATGGCACCCTGGCCGCTGGCCACCACCAAAGGGGCTCCCTGCTCCTTTTCGTAGGACAGGGCGACAGCTTTCTGCTGTTTCTTCTTCACCATCAGCTATACCCTTGCATCCAGCAGTTCATCACCATCCGCTAAAATTCGACGGATAAGATCGGTTTGCAATGGCCCCTGGTCATTGCCGTAGGTTGCTCCGCACAGGGGCAGGGCGGTCAGCATGGTGTGCAATTCCGGTTCCTGTTCGGCGAGAAAACGGGTTTTATCCCCGCTGTCGCAGGTGAAACGCACAAACAGACCCTCGGTTTCCTGAAGCAGGTCGATGCGTAGGTCGCCCAGCCCCTGTAAAGACAGGTATAGAGAAATTTTTCTGGTCGGCTGCTGCTCCTGGTCGCTGGCGGTATCCCTTTCCGCTACCAGGTAGCCGTTGTCGAGAAAGGGTAGCGGCAAGGGCAAAAGGCTGGCTCCCTGTCGGGCCAGGCGCAGATTGCACAGCTGAAATAGTTCAAGCTTCTGCAACAACTGTTCGGTTTGTTCAGCAGCTTCAGGTTTGTTGTCGTCGCCGGTGTGGCCGGTCGATAACAACAAGCTCTTGAGATTGGCCGGCTCGACGGCCGAAGGCCCGCGCGCCAGGTCGGCTTCCAAGGTCAGGCCGAGATGCCGGGCCAGCAATTGCAGCTCTTTGCCCGACAGGGTTTCGGGCGATGCGGCGCGAAAGGGCGCAAAAAAATCGAGCAATTTTGTCAGGGCCTTTTTCGGCAGAAGCTTTTCCGCCCCTTGGCTGCTGGCCAGCTGCTGCAAGGCGCTGGCGAGTTCGCATTTTCCTTCCAGCAGATGGACAGCGTGAGTCAGGCGCTCGAGCAGGTTGTCCTGAAACAGCCGCAATATGAGCTGGGGCTTGTTCTCTATCACCTGCAGCCGTAATTTCTGTCCGGTCTGCAAAGGGGTCTGGGTCTGTGCGCGCAGACGTTGTCGGTCAAGGTCGAGCAATACCTCGCTGTGGCCGCCCTCGGCTACGGTGGCATTGACCAGTTGCCCGGCCTGCAGGTCATATGGACGCCCTTCGGCCGGTGTCGCGGCCTGGGCCGGTGTCAGCACCGGACGCACGGTCAGCATGGGGTTGATAATACTCATGGCCCTCTCTTCGACCATTGGCTGGCCGATCTTTAACCCATTTGCCGAAAAGTCCCCTGTGTGCTGTTCGGTGACTGGCCAACAATTTGTGGAATTCAACAGGCTTAAAGTTGTCGAAACTTAATGTAAAAGTGACCAAGCGGAGCTAAAGCAATCGCTGCCAAAGGTCGATAAGAAGACATGGCGCAATACTTATATGAGGAGGGAGCCCGATGCCTGTTATGTCCAATACGGTGTTGATTATCGGTGATTCTGCTGAAGCCCGCAAAGTGATCGCCGGCATTATTGAATCGACCGGTATTTTTCAGAAAAAATTATACTGTGCCGATGGACGTCGTGCATTGCACTGGCTGCGGGATCATGCGGTTGATATGGTCTGTTGCAACCTTCATGAACAAAACCGCGACGCCTTGGATATCCTGATCGATGAAATGAAGCGTGAGGCGGAATGGGTCGACCTGCCGGTGGTGTTTTTCGCGCAGCCTGAAGACCGAGATCTGCTGATCGAAGGTCTGGAAACCGGCGCCAGTGAGGGATTACTGATCGATGCCGATAATGCTGAAATCGCCGCCAGGATCCGCTGGCACCTGAAAAACCGCCAGCGTATTCAGGCGCTGCACCAGGCTCAGAATCGTCTGGCCCGCATGGCCCTCTCGGATGGCCTGACCGGGCTCTTCAACCGGGCCTACTTCGATGCGACCATTGAACAGGAAACGGCCCGTAGCCTGCGCTCGAAAAAGCCGCTGTCACTGCTGCTCATCGATCTCGACCACTTCAAGAATATCAATGACACCCACGGCCATCAGGCCGGCGATCAGGTGTTGGAAAAGGTCGCCCTGGCGCTGCGGGAGCAGAGCCGCAGTTCCGATACCGTCTGTCGCTATGGCGGCGAGGAGTTTGCCATCATTCTTCCCGAAACCCCCCGTTCCCATGCGCAGATGGTAGCCGAGCGCATTCGGCACAAAATCAGTGCCCTCGATTGCGGTTTTACCGTTACCGCCAGCATCGGCATCAATTGTGCGGAAAGGCCGGAAGGGCTGGTCCCGCAAACGCTGATTGCCGGCGCCGACGAGGCCCTCTATGCCGCCAAGCGTAATGGCCGCAATCGTTGCGAGGTAGCCAGCAAGCCGGCGGTCCATTTCCCCGACCTGTCCTTTATCTATCCCTTCAAGCAGGCTGCGGCGACGGCTTGATGTGTTCGCACAAAGCCGCAAAGCCACGAAGAACTTTTAAGCAGGATAAGGTATAAGACCTCCACTTTTGATGGCGTCGCAAAAAGTCCGTCCTACTGCGTTGCAGCGTTTTTTCAGGACTTCGACATACCATATGTATGCCTTCACCCCTGAAAAACCACTACGCCTTGTAGGCCGAAATTTTTGCTTAGCCATCTCATGACTTTTT
>JAUWLU010000122.1 GCA_030613545.1 Desulfuromonadales bacterium | reverse complement strand
GGGGGGGGGGCGGGCCCCCGGTGCCATGCGGGCCCCCCCCACGGACGGGTGCACTCCGTTACTCGGCCTTGGCTTTGACCAGGTGAAGATACTTGATGAAGTTGGCCTCGACAGTCTGGCCGATCTCCTCGACCACGTTGGCGGGAGCCGCCGAATCGAGAGACAGCATGACCATCGCTTCGCCCTGCTTTTCCTGGCGGCCGAGGTTCATGGCGGCGATGTTGATGTCGTGCTCGCCCATGACCTGGCCGATCTTTCCGATCATGCCGGGGCGGTCGAGGTAGGTGATGAGCAACATGTGCTCCTCGGGGGCGAAATCAACCCGATAGTCACGCAACTGGACGATGCGCGGCTGGCCCTCGAAATGGGTTCCGGTGATGGAGCGGCGCAGGTTGGGGCCTTCGATGCAGATGGTTACCGAGCTGGAGAAGATGTCCGAATCGGTGTTCTGCACCTCTTCGACGGCGATGCCCATGTCTTCGGCGATCAGGGTCGCGTTGACCATGTTGACGTCCTGCTCGACCTTGTTGTTGAGCATTGCGGCCAGGCCGCAGACGGTCAGCGGGTTGCAGTCGCAGGCAGCGACCTTACCCTGGTAGGTGAAGGTGACCTTGTTGAGGTTGGAGTCGGCCAGCTGGGCAACGAACTCGGCCATGATGTTGACCAGATTGAGGAACGGCCGCATCTGATCCATCTCGGCGCTGTCGAAGCGGGGAATGTTGGCCGCGTAGGTCAAGGGCTGCTCGTTGATGTAGAGGACCATGTCCTTGGCCACGTCGATGGCGACGTTGATCTGCGCCTCCATGCTGGAGGCGGCCAGGTGAGGAATGGACAGCACCCGCTCGTGGCCGATCAGCTGCTTGACCTTGTCGCTCTTGGGCGGTTCCTCGCTCCAGACGTCGATGCCGGCGTTGGCCACCTTGCCGCTCTGCAGGGCTTCAAAGAGGGCCTGTTCGTCGATGACGCCGCCGCGGGCGGTGTTGAAGATCGATACGCCATCCTTCATTGCCGCCAGCTGCTCGGTGCTGATCAGGTTGCGGGTACCGTCGGTAAGGGGTACGTGGACGGTGATGATGTCGGCGGTCTTGATCAGTTCGTCCAGGGTTACCAGGCGGATACCGAGGTCCTCGGCGCGTTTTTCCGAGATGTAGGGGTCGGCGCCGATCACATCGCAGCCGAAGGCCTTGAGACGGGTGGCGACACCGCCGCCGATCTTGCTCAGGCCGATGACCCCGGCCACCTTGCCCTGCAGTTCGCTGGCCTTGAAGGAGCCGCGGTCCCAGGCACCCGATTTGAGGCTGGCGTCGGCCGGAATCAGCTTGCGGCAGCAGGTGAGGATCAGCGCCATGGTGTGTTCGATGACGCTGTTGACGTTGCCGAAGGGGGCGTTGCAGACGATGATGCCCCGCTCGCTGGCGGCCTTGACATCGACGTTGTCGAGGCCGACCCCGGCGCGGGCGACGACCTTGAGCTTCTTGCCCGCTTCGAGCAGTTCGCGGTCGGCCTTGGTGGCGCTGCGAATGACCAGTCCTTCGTAGTCGCCGATGACGGAAAGCAGCTCTTCGCGGCTCATGCCCAGTTTGACATCGAGCTGCGCCTGGGGTTCTTTTTCAAGAATCAGCAGACCCTCTTTGGCGAGTTTTTCGGTTACCAGAACTTTCATCATAAACTCCTTTACACGTTCAAAAATAGAAATTCATGCGCGGAGGCGAGGCTGAAAAAAGTATCCTGCCGGATTGTACAGATGGCAGGACATCGGTTTCAGCGACGGGGGCCCAAGCCCCCGGCCCGGGCATGAAAAGATATGGGGCAGAATCGATTAAACGGGGCCATAATATAAAAAACCGGGCGCTTTGGCCAGCAAATTTGTCGTTGTCGGGACCTAGATCCATAATGGCAATTTACCTGCCAGTGAAAGGCGCATTCAGGTCCATTTTGGCGATCTGATGGCTGTATGATTCAGTTTTCGCCAGCCTGGCCGATGAGCCGGGCGAGGGTTTCGGCAAGCTGTCGATAGCCGGCGGCATTTGGGTGGATGTCGTCGCCTTTCAGCTCCCGGCGGGAGAGGATCTTCGCCAGAATTTCGTTATTGCAGGGGATGCGGTATTCCTCTGCGAGTTCTTGGTAGAGGGGCGCCGCCCGCAGCCAGAGACCGGGTTGCGGTACGCCGAGTAACACGATTTCAGCTTCGCTGCGCTGTACCGTTTCGATCATGCGTCGCAGATTGGCGGCGGTCAGCGCGGGATCGCGGCGGCGCAGCAGGTCGTTGCCGCCGTGGCAGAGGATCACCAGGTCGGGTCGATAGCGTTGCAACAGGTCCGGCAGGCGCTCCAGGCCTTCGGCACTGAGTTCGCCGGGTCGGCCGGCGTTAACGGTCCGGTAGCCGGTCAGGCTCTCCAGTACCGCAGGATAGCTGGCGGCACTGCTGGCGCCGTAACCTGAAGTCAAACTGTCGCCAAAGGCCATAATAAGGGCGCCGGGCGCCAAGGACTTAAGGCGCGGTGTCCGATCACGGCAGCCTGGTAGCGACAGTAACATCAGCAGCCCGAGGGTGATAAACAGGGGGCGCAGTAAAATGCTGCGATTCATGGATGCTCCTGGTCAATGGGCAGTCGACAACCGCCCCTGCTGTAACTTTTGATGATATTCGTCCGCCTGTCAAGGATTGATGGTTTCGCAAAAAGGCATGAGATGGCTAAGCAAAAATTTCGACCTACAAGGCGTAGTGGTTTTTCAGGGGTGAAGGCATACCTATCATAGTATGTCGAAGTCCTGAAAAAGCGCTGCAACGCAGTAGGGCGGACTTTTTGCGACGCCATCAAGGATTGGCTCTTTTCGCGAAGCCGATCTTTTGCCATAATCGGTCACTGGATTTATGAATTAATGCTGCAAAGGCCCCTTGCGGCCTTTGCAGCTTCGAAAGGAACGCTGTTCATGGTGCTACTCAACCTGCGTGATATCCACCTTGCCTTTGGCGGTCCGCCGCTGCTTGACGGAGTCGATCTGCAGATCGGCCGGGGCGAGCGTATCTGCTTGCTGGGGCGCAACGGCGCCGGCAAGTCGACCCTGCTTGGCCTGGTGGCCGGAGAGCTGCAGCCCGATGCCGGTGCCGTTGAGCGGCGCCAGGGAGTCAAGGTTGCTAGGCTGCCTCAGGAGGTGCCACCGGAGCTGACGGGTACGGTGCTGGAGACGGTGTTGCCCGGTCTCGGTTCGGTGGGTGAGCAGATCACCCGCTGTCAGCATCTCTCCCGCCTGGCGGCAGAGACCGGCAGCGACGCTGGCCTGGCCGAGATGCTGGAACTGCAACAGCAGATCGAGCAGGCCGGCGGCTGGCAACGTTTGCAGGGGGTGGAGCAGGTCCTGACCCGTCTCAAGCTCGAGGCCGAAGCTGAGATCAGCAGCCTGTCGGGGGGGGTGAAGCGGCGGGTGCTGTTGGCTCGCGCGCTGGTGAGCGAACCGGATATTCTGCTGCTGGACGAGCCGACCAACCATCTCGACATCGAATCCATCAACTGGCTGGAAGACTATCTGCTGCGCAGCAACCTGACCCTGTTGTTCGTCACTCACGACCGGGCTTTTTTGCGCGCCGTGGCGACCCGTATCGTCGAGCTTGAACGCGGTCAGCTGTTCGATTTTGCTTGTGATTACGACACCTTTCTGGTGCGCCGCGCCGAACAGCTGCATGCCGAGGAGCAGGCCTGGGCCCGTTTCGACCGCAAACTGGCCGAAGAGGAGGTGTGGATTCGCCAAGGCATCAAGGCCCGGCGGACCCGCAATGAGGGCCGAGTGCGGGCCCTGCAGCAGATGCGCGACGAGCGCCGTCAACGGCGTAGCCGTACCGGTTCGGTCAATCTGCAGATGGATGAAGCCGGTCGCAGCGGCCGGCTGGTGGCCGAGGTCGAGGGGTTGGGTTTCCGCTACGACGAACGGCCGCTGATTGAGAACTTTTCTTGCACCGTGCTGCGCGGCGACCGCATCGGCATCATCGGTCCCAACGGCGCCGGTAAGACCACCCTGCTCAAACTGTTGCTCGGTGAACTGGCTCCGCAGCAGGGCCGAGTGAAGCTCGGCACCAACCTTGAGGTGCTCTATTTCGATCAGTTGCGTGAACAGCTCGATCTCGAACTGACCGTGCAGCAGAACCTCTCTGGCGATCAGGACACGATCACCATCGGCGACCGGCAGCGCCATGTCTACGGTTATCTGCAGGATTTTCTCTTCACCCCCGACCGAGCACGCAGTCCGGTGCGGATTCTGTCCGGCGGCGAACGTAATCGGCTGTTGCTGGCCAAGCTCTTTACTCGCCCGGCCAACCTGCTGGTTCTTGACGAGCCGACCAACGATCTCGACCTGGAGACTCTCGATCTGCTCGAAGAGCTGCTGGCCGATTATCAGGGCACCCTGTTTCTGGTCAGCCACGATCGCGAATTTATCAACCGGGTGGCGACCAGCTGCCTGGTATTCGAAGGGGAGGGACGTGTCGGCGAGTATGTCGGCGGCTACGACGACTGGCTGCGCCAGCGTCCGAGCCAGAGGGCGGAACCGGCCAAAGACAAGGTCAAGGCACCGCGGAGCAAGCCGGTCAAGGAGCGGCCGCGCAAGCTGAGCTTTAAGGAGCGGCAGGAGCTCGATGAGTTGCCGCAGCGCATCGATGCCCTGGAAGAGGAGATCGAGGCCCTGCACCAGCAGTTGGCCGACCCGGAGCTCTATCGCAGTCGCGGCGAAGCGGTAGCCGGCCTGCAGCAGCGGCTGGCGAAGGCGGAGCAGGATCTGGAAGAGGCCTTCGTCCGCTGGGAAGAGCTCGACGCTTTGGCGTCGGCCTGAGCCGTTATGGGCGAGTCGCTAGAGATTCTTTATCTCGACGAGCACCTGGTTGCGGTCAACAAGCCGGCCGGTCTGCTCGTTCATCGCAGCCCCATCGATCGGCGGGAAACCCGGTTTTTGCTGCAGCTGCTGCGTGATCAGCTTGGTCAGCGCATCTATCCGGTGCATCGTCTCGACAAGCCGACCTCCGGGGTTTTGCTCTTTGGCCTCTCGCCCGAGGCGGCTCACCGAGCGGCCGAAGCCTTTGCCGGCCGCCGAGTGGGCAAAAAGTATCTGGCGGTGCTACGCGGTTACAGCGCCGAGCAGGGCACCATCGACTATCCGCTGCGCGAGGAGCCGGAACGGCGAGCCGCAAAGGCACCACCGGTCGAGGCCCGGCCGGCCCGCACCGACTATCGTCGACTGGCCACCGTCGAACTGCCGATTGCTGTAGGACGCTACGCCACCAGCCGCTATAGCCTGGTTGAAGCGCGGCCGTTAACCGGCCGTCGCCATCAGCTGCGACGCCACTTCAAGCACCTGTTTCACCCCATCGTCGGCGACACCACCCATGGCGACGGCCAGCATAATCGTTTCTTTCGTCAGCAGTTCGGTTGCCAGCGACTGCTGCTGGCCGCCACCGAACTGTCGATTATTCACCCTTTCAACGGGCGGCCCCTGACCGTGCAGGCGCCTTTAGGCGATGATTTCTGCACCTTGCTGGCTACTCTTGGCTGGAGCGATGCAGTGCCGAGGCCTTGGTTGCCGGCCAAAGATTCTGCGGTCCCTGGGCCAGACCGGGCCACGCCATGATCGGAGAGAGTTTATGCTTCCCAGGCTATTGCTCAGCCTCTATCTGTTGCTCTTTATCGCCCTGGGCGTCGCACCCTACGACCGTGCCGTGTGGCTGGTGGAAAACTTGCCCATCGTCGCCATTGTGGTGTTGCTGGTGGCCATTTACCGTAAGCAGCGCTTTTCTGATCTGGCCTATCTGTTGATGGCCTGCCTGGTCGTTTTGCACACTATGGGCGGCCATTTTACCTTTGAACGGGTATCCTTCGATTTCGTCACCGGGCTGTTCGGCTTCGAGCGCAACCACTACGACCGCATGGCTCATTTCACCGTCGGCTTCTATGCCTTTCCCTGCGCTGAACTGCTGCTGCGCCGGCGCCTGGTCAATTCGAAAGTGATCCTGTTGCTCTTCCCGATCTTTATGATCTTCACCGTCGCTGCCGGCTATGAGCTGTTCGAATGGTGCTACGCGGTGCATGCCGACCCGGCGGCCGGCCATGCCGTGCTCGGTTCGCAAGGGGACATCTGGGATGCGCAGAAGGATATGCTGGCTGACGGTCTCGGGGCTCTGACGGCGACCGGGCTGTTTTTTGTTGTCCGCTGGCGCCAGATTCGAACAGGTCTGCGGCCTGCTGATTAACGCTGCCAGGTTATGGCCTTTGCTTCAGTTTTTGTAAGGGGAAAGGGGCCCTTCACCACGAAGAGCACGAAGGACACGAAGAATAGTTTTTTCGGAATAATGGAGAATCCATCATGACGATCGATATCACCACGCCGGCCCTGTTGTTCCCCGCCATTTCGTTGCTATTGCTCGCCTATACCAACCGCTTTCTGGCGGTGGCGCAGGTCATCCGTGCCCTGGCCGGGCGCCTGGCCGAGAGCGAAGATCTCGACGTGCGCCGCTGCGAACGGCTTCAGCGTCAGTCGGGGAAGCCTTAGCAGGCACCCCGCGGATCTTCGGCTCACTCGAAGCGTAATGAACAAAAGGTCTTTACCACAGAGGTCACAGAGAAAAGAAAATCATTGAGGGAAAAATGGTTTTCTTGGTGTCCTCTGTGCT
>JAUWLU010000377.1 GCA_030613545.1 Desulfuromonadales bacterium | reverse complement strand
ACCCCGCATTGCAGTCCTTTCAAGAAATGACGCTTTTCGTGACAGGGAACACACTGTGATCCAAGCCCATGAGGTAAAAAACATCCTGTCCCGTCACCTGCTGACCGAGGGCTACGATATCATCCTCGATGTGGACAGATCCCGCGGCTGCTGGTTCGTCGACCAGCGCAACGGTGAGGGCTATCTCGACTTCTTCTCCATGTATGCCTCCATGGCGGTCGGCTACAATCATCCCCGCCTGCTGCAGATCGAAGCGCAGCTGGGGCGGTTGGCGGTCAACAAGCCGTCCAATTCCGATGTCTACACCACCGCCATGGCCGAGTTCGTCGAGACCTTTGCCCGCCTGGCCATTCCGGACTGTCTGCCCCATGCCTTTTTCATCGACGGCGGGGCACTGGCGGTAGAAAACGCCCTCAAGACCGCTTTCGACTGGAAGGTGCGCAAGAATCGCATGGCCGGTCGCCGCGGCCAGGCAGGCCGCCAGGTGATCCACTTTCGTCAGGCCTTTCACGGCCGCAGCGGCTACACCCTGTCCCTGACCAACACCTACGATCTGCGTAAAACCAAGTTTTTCCCCACCTTCTCTTGGCCGCGCATCGTCAATCCGAAAATGACCTTTCCCCTTGACCAAGAGAACCTGGCGCGGGTTCGGGCGCTCGAGGAACAGGCTTTGACGGAGATCGAGGTGGCCATCGAGGAGCAGGGCGAGGATATCGCCGCTCTGATCATCGAACCGATTCAGGGCGAAGGGGGGGACAACCATTTCCGCCGGGAGTTTTTCCAGGCCCTGCGCTCCCTCTGCGACGAGCACGATATCCTGCTGGTGTTCGACGAGGTGCAGACCGGCATCGGCCTCACCGGCCGCTTCTGGGCCCACGAGCATTTCGACGTGCGGCCGGACATCCTGGCCTTCGGCAAAAAGACCCAGGTTTGCGGCATCCTTGCCTCGCGCCGCATCGAGGAGGTCGGCTGCCATGTTTTCAAGGAACGCAGCCGCATCAATTCGACCTTTGGCGGCAATCTGGTCGACATGGCGCGCTGCCGCCAGATCCTGCACATCATTGAAGAGGAGCAACTGGTGGAAAATGCCCGCCGCCAGGGAGAAGGGCTGCTCGCCGGATTGCAGCAGCTGGCGGCGGACTTTCCCGAGGTGGTCAGCAACCCCCGCGGTCGGGGCCTGATGTGCGCCTTTGATGTCCCGGACCGCCTCATCCGGGATCAGCTGGTCAAGGCCTGCTTCCAGGACAAGTTGCTGCTGGTCGGCTGCGGCCGCCGCAGCATCCGTTTCCGGCCCCATCTGATCGTCAGCGCCGCGGAAATCGACCAGTGTCTCGACATCCTCCGCAGGGTGCTGAGGAAGGGCGATTACGTCGACCTGGTGATCCATCGCGACCCCTGTCTCGGCGGAGGCACCTGATGCGGCGGGGCGCGGCGACGGTGGCGGACCGGCTGGGCGAACTGCTGCGCGGCAGGGTGCTGAGCGAAGCGAAAGACCTGCGGC
>JAUWLU010000325.1 GCA_030613545.1 Desulfuromonadales bacterium | reverse complement strand
CAAAAAGTCCACCCTACTACGTTGCAGCGCTTTTTCAGGACTTCGACATACTATATGTATGCCTTCACCCCTGAAAAACCACTACGCCTTGTAGGTCGAAATTTTTGCTTAGCCATCTCATGAGTTTTTGCGAAAGCATCATTGATTGAGCAATTAGTGGAATTCGATGGTAACCGTCTTCCCCAGATTTGTCAGACGGTCGGCAATCTTCTCCAGCAAATTTTTGCGAATCGATATGCTGGAGGGGAGCTCAGGGCTCTGATAGGTAGGGTTCACTTGCAGGCCAACCAGCAGGGTGATCTCATCGGCATGGAGCAGGGTGGCGACAACCTGAATCGCACCGCTATTGTCTTTGCCGGGCAATAAGTCGGGGTTGCCTTTAGTGGCATCAAGCCATTCCAGTACCGATGTTAGAGTGAAGATCCCCTCGGTCATGATGTCGATTCCCGGCAGAGCGCCCATTGGAGGGACCTCCAGGCGAGCCGTATCCGGGTCCGTAGAGGCGGAGTGACCGCTTTGGGTGCCGACAATATGCCCGGTTGTGCCGCCACAGACGATGCGCGTGCCTTCAAACTTTAAAATACGTTGGGCTAAAACGCTGTCTTCGGCCGGATCGAGGGGGGGGCCGGTAAAGAGCATGACCGCTTGTTTGGCCCGCACAAGCACGCCGACCATCGAGGCGTCATCTGCGGGTTTTCCATTGTAGAGCTGATTGGTATGAGCAACGGTCTTTTCCACGATCATGCGGACGTCAGAAGGCAGAAAACGAAATAATTCCTCGACGTATGCCGCAAGATGTTCAAGATCCCAATTGTAGTTCATCATATTATCGAACCCCGCATGCAGGAGGCCGTCGCTCATGGCAACCAGCAGGTCGCCGCGCTGCAATTTGCCTTCAGAAACATGAATGGTTCTGTCAAACAGCGAAATCTGATGAAAGGGTAAACGCTCCAGTTTTTGTTTGCGAAAAAACAGAACCGGGGGGTTGTCAAAATTATATATTTTGTAGGCCAGATCAGAATGATCGATTTCAATCATCGTGTTGGTGGCATAAGCAAGGTTTAGTTTTTTATCGACGGGCAGGGTGGCGATGACGGTTTCGATCACCTCGGGCAAGGGGATGTCTTCGCGCAGCATATTGATGATGATTTCCGAAGAGAGCGAAGCCAGAATATTGGCTTTGACGCCGTGGCCGAGACCGTCACACAGCACCACCCGAGTCTTGTTGCCGGAATTCAGCACGCGAATCTGGTCGCCGCATAGTTCTTCGCCCACGTTGTTTATGCTCTGATGATAGACATCCAGAAGGCATTTCACTTACTTGATCTCCTCGTTCAGCGCGTTGCGGATTTTGATCAAGCTGACCTTCGCTTCGGCAGTGGTCTCTCCGAGCAGGCTGGCGATTTCCTGAGCGATATGCATTTGCTTGTCAATGACTTTGTTGACGTTCAGCAGAAGCTCCTGCTTCATGCGGCGCATTTCCAGGCGCTGGTGGTGCTCGCTGGTCAGATCCACCAAGATACAGGCAACGATGCCCTCGTCTTTCATGGGGAAGATAACCAACCGCATGAATTTTTCGTAGCGCGCAAGCTTCTTCTCTACGCGAATGATGCTGTCTTCTTTCCAGGCTTTTTGAAAATCGGTCAGGTCATCAAAGAACGCTGAAGCATGCTTCCCGATAACTTGTTCTTCGTCAGTTTTAACGATCTCGCAAAAAGACGGGTTGACCACTTGAACGATCATGGATGCCTGATCCATAACAAACAGGCTGTTCGGATCGAATTTCCAGAGTTTTTCCCAGAGGGTTTCGTTTGACACTGTTCACCTATGCTTTCTGTTCCCCTGAGAAAAAAACGGATCAGGGCGGATTAAAAATGCAAGCGCTCCATTGATGACCAAAAAAGCCTTGCGAGTCAAGGCCCTTTGTTGGCCGATGGGCAGCCGGTTGCGCCAACTGCTACCGTTCTGGCGAATATCTTTCCGTCAGATTTGATGGCGTCGCAAAAAGTCCGCCCTACTGCGTTGCAGCACTTTTTCAGGACTTCGACATACCCTATGTATGCCTTCACCCCTGAAAAACCACTACGCCTTGTAGGTCGAAATTTTTGCTTAGCCATCTCATGACTTTTT
>JAUWLU010000253.1 GCA_030613545.1 Desulfuromonadales bacterium | reverse complement strand
GTCGAGATCACCGTCGAGGACCGCATCGGCATTGCCCACTTCAAATCCGGTACGATGGTCCTTGACCATGCGATAGGGGTGCAGCACATAGGAACGAATCTGACTGCCCCAGCCGATCTCCATCTTTTCGCCGGCAATGGCCGAGGCCTCTTCAGCCTTCTTGCGCCGCTCCAACTCGAAGAGCCTTGCCTTGAGCTGCTTTAGGGCGGTGGCCCGGTTCTTGTGTTGGGAACGCTCGTTCTGACAGGCCACCACGGTATTGGTGGGGATATGGGTGATACGAATGGCCGAATCGGTCTTGTTGACATGCTGGCCGCCGGCACCGCTGGCGCGATAGGTATCGACCTTGAGATCTTTTTCGTTGATTTCAACCTCGACTTCGTCGGACAGTTCGGGAAACACGAAGACCGAGCTGAAGGACGTATGCCTCCGTGCATTGGAATCGAAGGGCGAAATCCGCACCAATCGATGAATGCCGATCTCTGAACGCAGCCAGCCGTAGGCATGGTCGCCTTCCACGGTCACGGTAACACTCTTGATTCCACCTTCTTCGTCGGGCTGATAGTCGGTAATGTTAGCTTTATAACCCTTCTTTTCAAAAAATCGCAGATACATGCGCAACAGCATATCGGCCCAATCCTGAGCCTCGAGTCCGCCGGCGCCGGCATTAATACTGAAAATAGCGTTGTTGGCGTCGTGCTCACCGGACAACATGCGGACAAATTCCATCTTGTCCACTCGCTGCGTCAAACCCGGCAGCAATTCTCGCACCTCGTCGAGGGACTCCTGATCCTCGCCCTCTTCCCCCAACTCCACCAGAATCTGCAGGTCCTCCAGTTCGCGAGCGGCTTGTTCCCACTGCTCGACGACCTTCTCCAACCCGGTACGTTCTTTCAGCAGCTCCTGAGCCTTGTCTCCCTGATCCCAGAAGCCGGGCCGGGCGATCTCTGCCTCCAGCTCAGCGATACGTTCTTTTTTGGCCGGCAGTTCAAAGGTACCCCCTCAGCTCATCGAGCTTGACCTGGAGTTTCTTTAAGGCCTCTTTTTCTTCACGAAACATAACAATAGCTCCTTCAGCAGAATGCAATCCGGGGGATTATAGCGACTCGCTGATGACAGGGCAAGGTGCAGTTCTGGTATCTCCACCTGTTCGTATCCACAGTGCGCCTGAAAAGTTCCTCGGTGGAAAGGCACGCCGAGCGTAAAACATCCAAGCTTGGCCCGACAAAGCACTCCAAAACAAAATATCATGCACAACATGCACAAAAAAAGGCGCGTTGCTCAGGAGGGAAGGACAACGCGCCAAAAGATGGAGGTTTCAGACCTGATTCGTATACCCGTTACGATCAGATCTTATGTCTTTACAATTCTACTCCCCTCCCGAGTGATCTCCACGTGCCATTCCGTAAAAAACCGCAGCTGAAACCCTTGTTAGGGACTGTGCATTTACACAACCCATAAGGGCCTTCTCTCCAAAACGATCGACAAAGCTGCATGAATCGTCTTTATCGGCAAGGGGCCTCAATAGCGGTAATGATCCGGTTTATAAGGGCCCTCCACCTCAACGCCGAGATATTCGGCTTGTTTGGCGGTCATTTCCGTCAACTGCACCTCGAGTTTACCCAGATGCAGGCGAGCCACCTTTTCGTCCAATTGCTTGGGCAATACATAAACCTGATTTTCATAGTTGTTAGGATTGATCCACAACTCAATCTGGGCCAGCACCTGGTTGGTAAAGGACGCGGACATGACGAAGGAAGGGTGTCCGGTGGCGCAGCCGAGGTTAACCAAGCGACCGCGGGCCAGAATCGTTACTCGCTTGCCGTCGGGCCACTCGACCTGTTCAACCTGAGGCTTGATCTCATGAACCACCAGATTGGGGTCGTCGTAGACCGCATCGACCTGAATTTCCGAGTCGAAGTGGCCAATATTACAGACAATCGCCTCGTTCTTCATGCGATCCATGTGAGCCCGGGTGATGACATCAACATTACCGGTGGTGGTGACAAAAATGTCGCCCCAGGCGCAGGCTTCCTCCATTTGCACGACGGGGAATCCCTCCATGGCGGCCTGCAGGGCACAGATGGGATCGATCTCGGTGACGAATACCATGGCTCCCATGCCGCGAAACGCCTGGGCACACCCCTTGCCTACATCCCCATAACCGAGCACCACGCACTTTTTACCGGCCACCATGACATCGGTCGCCCGCTTGATGCCGTCAATAAGGGATTCACGGCAGCCGTAGAGATTGTCGAACTTGCTCTTGGTCACCGAATCGTTGACGTTAAAAGCCGGAAACATCAGGCTGCCTTCGCGAGCCATGTGATAGAGGCGGTGGACTCCGGTGGTGGTCTCTTCACTGACCCCCTGCAGCCCCTCGGCCATGCGACGCCAGAAGGTTGAATCTTCATCAAGGGTCTCATTGAGCAACCGGTCGACGATGGTCAATTCCTTGTTGTCCGCCGATACCGCCGGCATCTGCCCGGTTTTATCGAATTCGATTTCCCGCTCCACGCCACGGTGCACCAGCAAGGTGGCATCGCCGCCGTCATCGACAATCAGATTAGGCCCTTCGGGATGGCTCAGCGCCGCCTTGGTATAACGCCAGTACTCCTCTAGCGTCTCCCCCTTAAAGGCAAAAACGGGGATACCCGCAGCAGCGATGGCCGCAGCGGCATGATCCTGGGTCGAGTAGATATTGCAGCTGGCCCAGCGCACATCAGCGCCGAGCTCGACCAGCGTCTCGATCAAAACCGCGGTCTGAATGGTCATGTGCAGCGAACCGGTAATACGGGCGCCGGCCAGAGGTTTCTGGGCGCCAAATTCATCGCGCAATGCCATCAGGCCCGGCATTTCAGCCTCGGCGATACGGATTTCCTTGCGGCCCCAATCGGCCAGGGCAATATCCTTGACCAGGTAGTCGGTGTCGACGGTATTCGTCATACTAAAGTGCTCCTTATTGAAATGAGATGGTGTAAAGATCTTATCCCTTGATTTTAGATCACGCTCAGTTGATGCTTTCGCAAAAAGTCATGAGATGGCTAAGCAAAAATTTCGACCTACAAGGCGTAGTGGTTTTTCAGGGGTGAAGGCATACATATGGTATGTCGAAGTCCTGAAAAAGTGCTGCAACGCAGTAGGGCGGACTTTTTG
>JAUWLU010000031.1 GCA_030613545.1 Desulfuromonadales bacterium | reverse complement strand
TGATGCTTTCGCAAAAAGTCATGAGATGGCTAAGCAAAAATTTCGACCTACAAGGCGTAGTGGTTTTTCAGGGGTGAAGGCATACATATGGTATGTCGAAGTCCTGAAAAAGTGCTGCAACGCAGTAGGGCGGACTTTTTGCGACGCCATCAGTTATTCAGTCGCCCCTTTTCCTTGCGGTACACAAGAGTACGTCCTGTTCCTGTCCCCGCCCGGAAATGCGCTGTACAGCAGGTCTACCAAATCCGGCCACGCAAAACCAGTCTTCCAGTTCGGCAATGTCAAAGCCAAGCCACTGATCGGCCAGCCTGTTTCGCACCCATTCCTGATCATGGCGCTGCAGATCGGCGATCGTCACCCCGCCATGAGGATCGAGCACCCGGGCCAGTTCACGCAGCACCAAGGCCGGCTGCGCGGCATGGTGCAGCACCATATCGAGAACCGCCCAGTTCACCTCGGCGTCGCACAGGGGCAAATGGCTCATTTCCCCCAAGCGAAACTCGACTTTGCGCAGCCCCTTCTGCCCGGCACGTTGCCTGGCCTCGGCCAACATGGCCGGTGAATGGTCGACGGCCAGGATACGATCCGCTTTATCCGCCAACGCTGGCAGCATGGCGCCGGTACCGCCCCCCACCTCCAACAGACCTTGACAATGAGGCACCTGCTGAAGAAGCTGCGTTCGATAATCGGCCACCGGCAACAGTTCGCGAGCCAGTTGGTCCCACTGAGTAGCATGTTGATCGAAGAACCTCTGACTGCGGCCACGACGCTCTTCCAACGCCGACATCAGGTTACGCCGATCACTCGGCCAATCGGAAAGGTCATCGAGGTGCTGCTCCAGATTGCGCCACAACTCGTCAAAAAGCCTGTTGCCCCTATCCAGGCGATAATAGCCCCAGGTTCCCTGCCGCTTGACCGAGGCGATGCCGGCATCGGTAAGAATTCGCAAGTGGCGGGAGATTCTAGACTGCCCCATGGCAAGGATGGCAGTTAATTCCTGCACCGTGAATTCACCGTGAGCAAGGATGCCCAATAATCGAAGACGGGTCGGATCGGCCAGCGCCTTAAGAGTCTGCAACATAGCTTTATCTGTTTTCCCTTAATAATAGATCAGCTTTTATTGATTTAGCATGGCCTGTCCGACAGGTCAAGACGAAAAAAGGGAGCGAACTCTTGGTTCGCTCCCCGCACTGTTTAGCAAAATAGCCCGCCCATCGACAGTATCAAAGCAGCGGAATCATCACCTTATGTACCAGCCCGCTCTGGGTTTCCCGCAGTTGCAGACGCAGCTGCGCGGCCGACGGAGCCTCGCCGGGGAAGAATAGGAATCCATTGGCCAAGCTCCCGGGCTGCACCGCTTGATTGACCAGCTGTTTGGTGGCCAGATCGCGACCGATCTGGCGACTGGCATCGCCCGAGGTGTTCGCTTGCGTGCCGCCGACGACCGCACCACCGGCTGCACCGACGGCCGCCCCTTTAAAGGCCGCCGAGGCGACGTTCTCACCAGTCAGAATACCGATAGCCGCACCGATGGCGGCACCGCCTGCACCCCCTAGCAGCGAGCCCTTGCCGCTGCCCTTGGCGATGCGGGCGTATTCCGAACTCTTCTCCACTCGCTGGTAAGCGGTCCGGCTGTCGAGCAGATTCCACAGGTTGCCCTCGGCATCGACCAGAAAGGTCTGCTCAGGCACTACATCCAGGGCACTATCGCCACCGTTGTCGATAATCACCTGCACAGGGAGAAGTCCAGCAGAGCGAATATCGAAACCAAAAGCCTGCTTGGCAGCCGAACTGTCGGCGTAAGATTGAGCAGCAACCTGCGCCCCGGCCACCAGCTGCATATTGCCGTAGGCGGTAGGCGGTCGAAAGGCAACCTCCTGGCTTTTGTAGGATATACAGGCGGGCATGGTACCAGCCAACAGTGCCAGCATCCCGACAAACAAAAGCGTCTTTCGTCTCATGGTCAGATCCTTTCCCAGAGCGGTAAATAGGTACGCTTATTCTATCACATCAATCCGTTGCCAATACAATTTGCAAACAACGACCAAAAACCAAACAACTAACGCCGGCAACCGGCAGCAAGCTGCCTTCGAAACCAGCCCCGAATGAACAGACCGGCAAACCAATAGCCGACAGAATGGTCGATCAACCGAAACAGACAGCGATCAAAAACGTTGAGCAGCGACCGGCGGCCGGCGCCAGGCTCAAGACCTCGCAGAAAAGCACGCCGCACATCCCACCAAAAGGCCAGTTGCCAGGCGTTGGCTACCAGGTAGCGACCGGTGCGATACCAGAATAGCTGCCGTTCTGTTTGAGACTGCCTTGACAGGCGGCCGTCCAGATTTTGGAAAAATGGCAGCGATTGAAGTTCTTGGGTTCGGCTTTTCTGACGGAAGATACCGGGCAATAGTCTCAACAAATCGGTCCGGCCAATAGCTTCAAGGTTCATGATAAGCGCATTCAACACTTGTCGCTGACGAAAACCTTCCCGCGCAAAACGTCGGCTGGAAGTCTGCAGAATAACCGGTAGCAACAACCAGCAGCCGGCTTGTCGAACCGCCTGGGCCAGACGATTGTCCTCCAAGAATCCAAGAACCACATCGAAGGGCCCGATCTGATCAAAAAAGCTCCGCCGCAGCAGATAGCCCTGGTCGCCATGTATGCAACCGGGCCGGTCGAGGCGAGCCTTACACTCCAAAAAATAAAACCCCAGAGAAGGCTTTGAACTCTCTCGCTGAAACCGAAGGGAGAAATGGCCGGCAATGCGAGAATGGCCGGCGCTTAAAATGGCCTTGTTGAGATAGTTCAGGGCGTTCGCCAAGGCCATGCCATCGACAAATTGGCTGTCCGCATGAAGAAACAGCAGCGACTCTCCGACGCTGAGCTTAACCCCTTCATTCAGCTGCCGGCCACGCCCCCGCTGGCCAGATCCGACCCGGCAGGGAAACGATGCCCTGCCAGCCAGTTCTTCAGCCCGTTCCAGGCTACCATCCGTTGATCCTCCGTCGATCAGAATCACCTCGAAAGCGATTCCTGTCTGATCCGCAAGGGTAGCGAAAAGCTGTGATAACTGATCAACCTCGTTGAGAATCGGTATAACAACAGACAGAGTCATGGAATGTAAAGCCTGCCGCATAAGGACTGAAAATACCAAAAATGGCGCACGCAAAAGAAAAAGGCGAACCAAATGGCTCGCCTTTTATTCTGTATCCGTGGGATATCAGATGCCTGCCTTCTGCCGCAGGGACTCGATACGGTCCGTTCTTTCCCAGGTAAATTCCGGTAACTCCCGGCCAAAATGACCGTAGGCTGCGGTCTTCTTGTAAATCGGTCGCAGCAAGTCCAGGGTTGTGATGATTGCAGCGGGGCGCATATCGAATTCCTCTTGCACCACGCGGGCAATTTCATTGGACGGAATGACTCCGGTACCGAAGGTGTTGATCATGACCGAAACCGGCTCTGCCACGCCGATGGCGTAAGCCAGCTGAACCTCGCACTTCTTGGCCAGACCGGCGGCAACGACATTCTTGGCGACATACCTGGCCATATAAGAGGCGCTGCGATCGACCTTGGACGGGTCTTTTCCGGAGAAAGCCCCGCCGCCGTGGGAGCCTTGGCCACCGTAGGTGTCGACGATGATTTTGCGGCCGGTGAGGCCACAGTCGCCCTGCGGGCCACCGACCACAAAACGGCCCGTCGGGTTGATAAAATACTTGGTCTTCTCATCCATCATTTCAGCCGGGATTACCTTCTTGACCACCTCTTCGATGAGAGCCTCGCGCAGGGTTTCGTAGGCAACATCCGGAGCGTGCTGAGATGAAACGACCACCGTATCAACGCGGATCGGCTTGTCGTTAATATACTGAATGGACACCTGCGATTTACTGTCGGGACGCAAAAAGGTCAGCAGGCCGCTTTTACGAACCTCAGCCATGCGGCTGGTGAGCCGGTGCGCATAGGTGATGGGCATGGGCATCAGTTCAGCCGTTTCATCGCAGGCATAACCGAACATCAGACCCTGGTCGCCAGCGCCCTGCTCCTTAAACAGTCCTTGGCCTTCGGTTACCCCCTGGGAAATATCCGGCGACTGGCAATCGATAGAGGTCAACACAGCACAGGTTTCCCAGTCGAAACCCATGGCCGAATCGTTATAGCCGATGTCTTTGATAGCCTGCCGCACCACGCCCGGATAATCGACCTTGGCGCTGGTGGTGATTTCCCCGGCCACCATGGCCATACCGGTTGTGACCATCGTCTCGCAGGCGACACGGCAGTGGGGATCCTGGGCGATAATGGCATCGAGCACGCTATCGGAGATCTGGTCGGCGACCTTATCGGGATGTCCTTCGCTTACAGATTCAGAGGTAAAAAGAAAGTCAGTCATAGCCATGGAGATGATGCCTCCTATAGTAATATTTATTGTTGAAAACGCTGGATTCTAGATCGAACATGCCACGTAAGTCAAGAATCTGCCTTTGTCCGGCGGGTTGGCTGGTCAGCAAAAAGCCCCGGAAAACGCTGCCCCATCTCCTCCTGAAGACGCCGGGCGACTTCCAGTGCGGTACCGAACTGCAGCAGTTCAGTCACCAGTTCCACCGCCTCGACTCGGCGGACCTGACGTATGATGCGCTTGACCCGCGGAATATAGGGGGCGTTCATCGACAGTTCGTCGAAGCCCAGCCCAAGCAGTACCAAAGCATAAAGGGGCTCGGCGGCCATTTCGCCGCAAATACCCACTTCAATGCCAGCACTCTGCCCGGCACGGCAGACCATCTGCAAAGCTCTTAACACAGCGGGATGCAGGGGATCATAAAGATAGGCCACATGTTCATTGCCACGATCGATGGCGAGACAATACTGAATCAGGTCGTTGGTACCGACCGACAGAAAATCGACTTCCTTGGCCAGCAGTTCCGCAATCAGGACTGCAGAAGGGGTCTCGACCATGATACCGATCTGAATATCGGCATCAAAGGAATACCCTTCGGCGGACAAGGCGACCATGACCTTTTCCAGCAGTTCTTTGCAACAATGAATTTCGGCCAGACCGGTAATCATGGGAAACAGAATGCGCACCTTGCCATGGGCCGAAGCCCTTAAAATAGCCCGCAACTGGGCGTTAAAAAGCTTTCCCTCTTGCAGGGAAAAGCGAATCGCCCGCAAGCCCAGTGCCGGGTTGGCCTCGTCGGAAAGGTCGATGTTGGACACCAGCTTGTCGCCACCGACATCGAGGGTCCGAATGGTAACTGGATGGGGAGCCATACGCTCAACCACCTCGCGATAAGCCTGATACTGTTCCTCTTCATCCGGGATATCGGCCCGGTTCATAAAGAGAAATTCAGTGCGATACAGGCCCACCCCTTTAGCGCCTTCACGTAAGGCCGAATCGACTTCCTCGGTCAGCTCAACGTTGCCGCGCAGGGTGATGCAGTGACCGTCCAGGGTCTCGGCAGACAACTCACGGTAACTGAGCAGTTCCTGCTCGAGATATTCGTATAGCTGCTTTTTCTCCAGGTATTCCTTGAAGGTTGCCTGGGAGGGATTGAGGATGACGGTTCCGGAGGTGCCGTCAATAATAACCGGCAGCCCCTCACGCACTAGAGCGGTGGCCGTCTCCAGCCCGACCACCGCCGGAATACCGAGGGAGCGGGCAAGAATCGCGGTATGGGCCGTGCGACCACCGACATCGGTAATGAAACCGATCACGCGATTCTTGTCCATCTGCATGGTATCGGCCGGCGAAAGGTCGTGTGCCACAATGATCGATTTACGTTCGACCTCAGCCAGCGACTGCTGATCGGCGCCGATCAAGTTGCGCAGCAACCGTTCACCGACGGAATCGATATCGGAACGACGCTCACGCAGATATTCGTCCTCGATGGCATCGAAGACTGCGCGAAACTTATCCAGGGTACACTTAAGCGCCCCTTCCGCATTGATTAATTCGTTTTCGATCAGGGCGATGGAATCATCGACCAGCAACTGGTCTTCCAGGATCAGCAGGTGAGTATCGATGATATGCAGGTGCTCGGCCAGGCGGCGATCTGCGACCCCTCGCTTGACGTCCTCAAGCTGCTTTTTCGAGATACTCACCGCATCCCGAAAGGCGCGGATTTCCTCCCCGACCTCACGGGCGGCAATCTTGCGTTCGACCGGCTTGATCCGTGTGCGATCGAGCACATAGCTGGCCCCGATGGCGATGCCGGGGGAAGCGCCGATACCAAACAGGGTGATATCTTCAACGATTGTTCGGTTATTCTTCTCCAAAGCCGTCCTCGATCAGTTTGCCGATGGCCTCGATGGCCCGATCGGCATCGTCCCCGGTGACCTGCACCACAATTTCCGAGCCCTGAGCCGCCGCGAGCATCAGAATCCCCATGATACTTTTACCGTTAACCACTTCACCCTCCTTGACAATGACCACCTCGGAGCAGAATTGGTTGGCAGTCTGAACCAGTTGGGCAGCGGCCCTGGCATGCAGCCCCAAGCGATTAATTATGGTGAAGCACTTCTTTTCCATCGTCCAACCCTTCGATCAATGCAGCTGAAACCAACTCAGCAATAGCAGCGACAACACTAAAACCACTAATAACGGCGAAACCCTTCGCCTCATCAAGGCGCATAATCCCAATACCAGCGGCGCAACACATAATCCCCAGGCAATCCCTGCATCCAGGTTGTCCGTCGCTGCAGCACCGATAACGGCAGCAAAGAAACCGAGTAGCACAACCAGCACCTGCTTGAGACAGATGGCCCAATCGGAAAGATGCCAGCGTTGCAGAGTGGAGACGACTCGCACTCCGCCACCGTAGCCCTTGATCAGCCCCTGCACGCGAAACCAGAAATGGGGCAGGTTGAACAGGGCGATAAAGAAAACCGGCCCCCACAAAGAGCCATGAAAGGCCCAGAGCAGAGCAACCACGGCGGCAACGGGACGCATCGCCCCCCAGAAAAACGCATCCCCCATGGCGGCACAAGGGGCCACCAGGGCGGATTTGAATTCACCGACTGTGAACCCTGGGTCTATACCGTGCTGCGCCTGCTCCTCCAGTTTCAGCACGGCACCGATCACCGTGGTCGCCAGGTAAGGATGGGTGTTGAAATATTCCAGATGGCGGCGGTAGGCAGCCAGCAAGGCGGCACCAGAGTAGTAACGACGAAAAGCGGGCGTCAGGGCGTAAATCAGGCCGAGACTCTGCATCTGCTCATAATTCCAACTGGCCTGAAGCAGAAAGGACCTGGACAGCACCTGCAGCAAAACGGAGCGTGGCAGCTTCATGGGTCAGTAGCCTCTCATCGCAATGCCAGAATAAACAGCCCAAGAACAAAGGAACCGCCGAATAGCAACGATGCTCGGGGGACCTTCAGGCCACTGAGCAGGGAACCGATCCCGGCCAGCGGAAAAAGCAGCCAGATCCAGGGCGCCGCCGCAACTAAAGGGCCATCTAAATATTTTAAAAACAATGGCAGGCAGAGCAGCCCTCCCCCGACAACGACCGTCAAGGTCGCCAGAGAGGCCGCAGCAAAATGCCACATACCCCGCAGATGGAATCTTTCCAGGCCCTCGAACCGTCCGCTATCGAGAGCCAGCTCGGCCTTGTTTAACAAACGTGCGTTCGCCAACCGGGCCAGGCGGTCAAACAGTTGCCCTGCCTTGCCAAAGGGCATGCTGATTAACAGACTGGCGGCCGCCACGGCCTGGGGCGGCATGCCGGTTTGAGCATGGCTCATTATTGCTAAAAAGGTGCAGCCTACCGCAACCTGGCTATCATCCGGCGGGATGGCGGCCCCAACGGGCAAACGGCCGAGCCACAAAAGCTCCAGCATGGCGCCGACCTGCAGACCGATCGCAACCTCTCCCAACAGCCAACCGGTCAAGGGAGCGGCGACAATCGGTCGACATATCATAAATTGCCCGGCAGCCGTACGATCGAGCCCGCACAATATGGCCACCACCACGGTCACCCCCAAAGCGGGAAAAAACATGCCTCACCTGTCATCAAATCAATCAGCGCCACAGTCGTTGCCGATCGGAAGGAACACATTGCAAAACAACCTTTACCCCATCATCCTCCAGGGCCTGTAACTGCACGATATCGCCATCATTCAACGCCACCGTGCAACTCAAGCGCTTTTTGTTCTTACCACCGTGCAGATTGCCAAGATTCAGCTCGACAAAAGACACTCCCAGACGATGCGCTTGCAAGGCATCCTGTGGATTGGCAAAGAGCAACAGAACCCGACGGTCGATCAACTCTTCGGATCGCAGCAAGGGGACCATCTCTTCAATGGTGCCAATGGCTACTTTAATACCCTTGGGAACCGCCGATTCCATCAGCAACTTTTGAAAGGCAATTTCCGCCAGTTGATTATTGGCAACCACGATACAGTCTGCACGAACGGCAGGAACCCACGCTTCGAGAATCTGGCCGTGGATCAAACGATTATCGACCCGCACTAAAACTATCCCCATTTGCTCCCCGTTACCGCGACGGTCCCTGTTCTTTCAACAGCTGACTTACCAAAAGAATACTCTTCAAGGCATACTCCTTAACCTCAGCGGCCAAGGCTTCGAGGGATAAGCCGCTGCGAGCATTGCAGGCCTTGAGCAACATGGGCAGACTCACCCCGGCCAGCCCTTCCACTCGGGCGCTACTCATAAAGGACAGGCCGATATTGGAGGGCGTACCGCCAAACATATCGGTCAAAATCAATACTCCCTCCCCGTCAAGGTCAAGACGGGCGAGGGCTGTGGCAAAGCGCTGGCGTATGTCGTCCGGCCCGTCTTCCTGTCCAATAGACAAGGCCTCAACCCCCGGCAGAGGGCCTAATATCATCTCAGCGGCATTGACCAGCCCTTGGGCCATGTTGGAATGTGCAGCAATGACGATTCCGATCATCTCTTCACTCTTTGGCAATGTCCCTGTGAAGGACTTCCATGGTCATAAAAGGTGCACTCAGTTCCTGATAGATTTTCTCCACGAGAGCCACACTGCGATGATGCCCTCCGGTGCAACCGATCGATATGGTCAGATAGCTCTTTCCTTCCTGATGGTAATGGGGCAGCAGAAATTTCAGCAATCCCAGAAAAGAGGACAGGAATTGCTGGGTTGTCGGCTGGGACAGGACATAATCGCTGACCGCTGCAGCCAACCCGGTATGGGGCCTCAAGTCGGGTACGAAATGGGGGTTGGGTAAAAAACGAACGTCCATCACCAGGTCGGAACCGGCCGGCAGACCGTGGCGAAAACCGAAGGACTGCAGCAATACCGCCAGGGGATAGCTTTCGTCACCACCGAATCCGATCTGCAGCACCTTGGCGCGCAATTGATGGGGGGTAAGAAGGGAGGAATCGATGGTGATGGTTGCCCGCCCCATGACCTCGGCCAACAAGCGCCGTTCCTGGCGAACGCTCTCCAGCACCCCCTCCTTCTGTTTCAAGGGATGACGACGCCGAGTCTCGGAATATCTGCGGACCAGTACATCATCAGCAGCATCAAGGAAAAGGACGTCCACCTGATGCCCGGCGTCCTTTATTTGCTGCAATATCTCACGATAACTGGACAGATAATCCTGGTTGCGAATGTCGATAACCACCGCTACCGGCGTAGAGCGTCCCGCCGATTGCTGCGGCAGTTCCATAAACTCCGGCAGAAGTACCAGCGGCAGATTGTCGACGACAAAAAAACCCTGATCTTCCAAGGCTCTGGCTGCAGTACTCTTGCCGGACCCGGACAGACCGGTGATGATAACCAGGCGCCCGCGCTTCATTCCCCGCCCCCCCGATAATGGAGTATCCAGGCCACTCTTCGTTGGTTGAATGAGATCACCCATAGCTTATTGCAGTCCCCGCTGGAAAAGTGCCCTTTTATAGGGCGCCCAAAAGACCTGCGTCATTCTGGATGTTTTGATATCCAGAATGAGTTGCCACGATGGCCGTAGCCACAAGGCAAAAAAGTGGCCGCCCCTCATTTAGAGGACGGCCACGGATACATTGAATCAGAAAAACCGGTTGGTGCATTCAACTGTAGAGCGATAGGTCTTTTCAGTTCGGCACGCCACGCGCAACAGTCTCCCGCAGGAATGATGGTTTCTGATCAGAGTTTTTCTTCTTCTTCGCCGATAACGCGATAGATTTCCTCGCTGTTCGGCGCATCCAGCAAGCGGCGGCGAACCGCTGAGCTTTTAAGCAACTTTGAAATTCTCGCCAGTGTCTTCAGGTGGACCCCAACCGATTCCTCCGGAGCCAGCAGCAGAAAAAAGAGCCGGGCCGGTTTGCCATCCATTGAATCGAACTCGACTCCCCCCTCACTACGGCCGAAAGAGATCAACAGTTTGTCGATATCCTTCAACTTTCCGTGCGGAATAGCAACGCCTTCGCCGATACCGGTACTGCCCAGACGTTCGCGTTCTTGCAGCACGCCAATCACTTCTTGCCGGTCCAAACCATTCTCGACACCGACAATCGCATCAGCCAATTCCTCTAAGGCTGTATTTTTATCCGCAGCCTGCAAGTTCGGCACGATGGCAGCAGGGTTTAGCAAGTCGACTATCTTCATTCCTGGTATTTAATTCCGACACACTGCACTGCAGTCGGAATCCTCCCTCTAATAAATTACAAATATCTGCTATTGAGCTTCCGGCACGATCAAGCCGTAGTTCCCATCCTTCCGCCGATAAACGATGCTGATTTCCTCCGTGGTGGAATCGGTGAAAACAAGGAATTCCTTCTGCAGAAGGTCCATCTGCATCACCGCTTCTTCAATCGCCATCGGTTTGACCGAAAAACTGTTGCTGCGAATGATGCTCGGCGGGCCACCGCCTTCATCGATACTTTCCGCCACATAGACGGTCTTTGACAGCGTACGTTCACGACCGGCGGTCGGCTTATGCTCTTTGAGTTTTTCCTTATAGCGCTTGAGCTGGCGCTCTATTTTATCGACCGTCCCATCGATGGCCGCATACATGTCGTTGGTCTGTTCAGAGCCTTTGATCGTGATTCCTTTGGCCACCAGGGTAACTTCCACACTATGGCGAATCTTCTTTGCCACAGAAAGCACGGCCTGTGCATCGATCGGTTCGTCAATATACTTTGTGACGCGGGAAAGTTTTTCCACGAGATAGTTACGCACGGGTTCGCTGGGTTCCATATGTCTGAACGTTACGGCAATTTGCATAAATAAACCTCCCGGGGATCGTAGTTAGTGGATGCCTGAAACAGCCTCGCCATTAACCTGAAACATCGACCTGTCTTTGGCCCTGCCTCCTTTCAGAAAAAGCGCTTTCGCTCCGTGGACGACCTTATCCCCAACATCTCCCGGTACTTGGTAACGGTACGCCGGGCGATATCGATGCCCTGCTGACGCAGCATATCGACAATCTTCTGGTCCGAAAAGGGTTTTTTAATATTTTCGCTGGCGACGATTACCTTAATCTTACTTTTAACACTTTCCGAAGCGATGGAGGCGCCAACGGTGGTGTTAATGCCACTATTGAAAAAATATTTGAGTTCAAACAAGCCCCGCGGCGTCTGCACATATTTATTGGTGGTGACCCGACTGACCGTCGATTCATGCATCTCGATATCCTCGGCGACGTCACGCAACACCAATGGCTTGAGGTGCTCTATGCCCTTTTCAAAGAATTCTTTCTGAAATTTGACAATGCTTTTGGTTACCCGGTAGATAGTCCGCTGGCGCTGATGAATACTTTTAATCAGCCACATCGCTCCCCGCAGCTTTTCCTGAATATATTCGCTAGCTTTTTTGTCGACATTGGCACTACCCGAAAGGGCATTGCGATAAAAGGAGTTGATCCGCAGATTAGGCAGGCCCTCGTCGTTCAAAACGACCACATACTCTTCGCCGATCTTATAAACGAAGATATCGGGGGTGATGTAATGGATGTCCTCCTGACTATAGGCGCGGCCGGGTCGAGGATCGAGTCCGGAAATAATACGGGCGGCACAGAGAACGTCGTCGAGGCTCTCTTCCAGGGCTTTGGCGATAGCCGGGTATTTTCGGGTTTCCAGCTCAGCCATATGATGCTGGAGAATCCGTTCCACCAGACTGCCTTCCATGCCTAGCTGCTGAACCTGTGTCAACAGACATTCCTGCAAGGTATGGCTGGCTACTCCCGGCGGATCGAAATCTTGTACCAGGCTCAGGGCCCGTTCAACAACGGGCATCGCCAGTCCGGAACCGCTGACAACTTCCTCTACAGAGGCCTGCAAATAACCGTTTTCATCGATATTGCCAATTATCTCGGCCGCCGCCAGCCGTTCATCGTCAGCGATTCGGCTGAGATTGAGCTGCCATAGCAGATGATCCCCGAGGGAGCCCTTTTTGGTCAGTAAATTTTCGTAGCTGGGCCGATCATCGTCTCCTTCGTACATTTCAGAAGAAGTGCCACTGAGATGATTTCCCTCTAAATAGGTCTGCCAATCGACATCGTTAAACTCTTCCGGGTTCTCCTTCAGTTCCTGCACTTCCTCGCTGGCCGCTTCGCCTTCCTCGGTCTCTTTTTCGGCGTCCTGCTCTTCCTCCTCAAGAGTATCCACCCCCTCTTCCAGAATCGGATTCTCTTCCAATTCCTGGCGGACAACGATCTCCAACTCGGTACGGCACAACTGCAACAGTTTAATGGCCTGCTGCAACTGCGGAGTCATGACCAGTTGCTGAGTCAGTTTTAGTTGTTGGCGAAGTTCTAAAGCCATGATACTCCCGGGACAATGCCCATACACTTTACGCTAGCAAGGAAGTGCCGCTTAACGTAGCAAGGAAGTGCCGCTTAACGGCTAGAGCTGAAACTTATCTCCCAGATAAATGGAACGAACCTTCGGGCAAGCAGCGATTTCATTCGGCAGGCCGCAGGCCAGAATCTCTCCGGCATTAAGGATATAGGCCTTATCGCATACGCAAAGGGTTTCGCGCACATTGTGATCGGAAACCAGAATGCCGATACCGCGATGACGTAACTTTGTAATAATATTCTGAATGTCAATAACAGCAAGCGGGTCGACACCGGCGAACGGTTCGTCCAACAGAATGAATGCCGGATTGACCACAAGGGCCCGAGCTATTTCAAGGCGGCGCCGTTCTCCCCCCGACAGAGCATACCCAGGTGATTTGGCGACATGTTCTAAACGAAAATCTTCCAGCAACTCGACCATGCGCTGCCGGCGAACCGCCGAGGGAAGACCCAGGGTTTCCAAAATGGCTAACAGGTTTTCCTCAGCAGTCATTTTACGAAAAACCGATGCTTCCTGCGCCAGATAAGCAATACCGATCCGAGCCCGCTGATACATCGGCATGTCGGTCAATTCTTTATCGTCAAGAAAGACCTGCCCCTTGTCGGGGCGCACCAAGCCGACGACCATGTAAAAAGATGTGGTTTTACCGGCCCCGTTGGGTCCCAACAGACCGACCACCTCCCCGGAAGCCACCTCCAAGTCAACCCCGCGCACTACCTGCCGCCCACCGTAAACTTTATGAAGGCCGCGGGCAACAAGGCGCTGGGTCATTCTGAGGTCCTTTCCCTGGGGTGAAAAACGGCTTTGACCCGTTCACCCCCCTTACTGCGCACAATACTACGTTCCGAGTCGAGAAAGAAGATAATTTCATCTCCTTCAACGAAATCCATGCCTTGGCGAACCCTTGGCGAACCGGTCAAAACGACTTGTCCGCGGGTTCTATCGAGCACGGCCTTTTGGCCGGTTGCAACACGATCACCCTGCTCAATGCGTACCTGCCGAAAAGCTTCGATGCGTTCAATGCGCTGACCTTCGCTGGCCTGATATAGCATCAGTTCCTCTGCGCGGATGGTTGTATCACCCTGAACAGCCACCACCTCGCCGACAAACCGAACCGTACCTGCCGCATGGTCGGCTTCAAGGCGGCACGACGAAATCTGTATGACCTCTGAATCGCCCGCAACCTGGGCGGCAAATGCAGTCGATCCACGGTCGCCAGCAAAGAAAGCGAGCAATAGCAGCAACCGTATGACGCTGTTCCGGCAAACTGACCTGTCGTTCATTCCGCTCCTCTTACCAGCTGCTCAGCCTGGTTTGCACCTGGCCCAAGATCACCATGCGTTGCTGCTGCAGGAAAACCTGCAACCCGCGACCTTTTGTTTCCATATCCTTCGAAACCAATCGAACCGGCGATTCGCTGGCTATCAATTCCGCCTTGTTGTCATAAAACAATTGCTGGCAATACAGTGCCTGGTCTTGACCGCTCTTTACAACCACATCACCGATGAGTTCAATATTACCGGTTTCCGAAAACCACTTACCCCTCCGAGCGGTCAACTGGATATCGCCGAACTCTCCCCGGTCATAAAATGTCATACGGACATTTTCAAGCTGGACCTCCTGGCGTTGTGCCTCATGAGCAACAGAATCGGCCTGCAGCCGCCAGAATCGCCGATCACCGCGGGTCTCTGTGTAATCGACATTACCCAAGGCAATATCGACATTGTCCGGAAGGATCTCGACCAACTGTTCGGGGGTGGTAAATTTGAAATTCCGCCACACCACAAAGGACACCGCACCAAGCAGCGCGACTATAAAAATTAGTAAGAGATTTCGGATAGTTATCCTACATTTCATGATTATTGTCAGTATAACACCAAGCCCCATACCTGTAAAGATGAATCCATTAAGTTGGCACGGGATTTGATTGCATCAATCCCCGTTGTCGGCAAAATAACGCCCCGTGATTTCGGCCCAATAACCACCTTCTTTCAACAGCAGATCGCAAATTTCCCTGACGGCACCACGCCCCCCCGGCCTGCGGGTAACATAATCAACGCGCCCCCTGAGTTCCTCGACACCGTCGGCAACCGTAACCGCAAAGCCTACCCGCCTTAAAATGGGTAGATCCACCAGATCGTCTCCGACATAGGCGACTTCCCGGTCTTCAAAGCCATGCTCTCGCAGAACTGCTTCATAGGGGGGCAGCTTCTGCTTAGCCCCCTGATGCAGAATTTCAATCCCCAGCTCCCGAGCACGTAAAGCCACAATCTCCGATTTGCGCCCGGTGATGATGCCAACCTTGATTCCGGCCCGCTGCAGCATTTTAAGACCGTGGCCATCCTTGACGTCGAAGGACTTGCTCTCGACTCCTTTGGCATCGTAGGTGATGCGGCCATCGGTAAGAACTCCGTCGACATCAAGCAGCAACAAACGAATCTTCCGCAAGCGTTCTTGCATCAAACCACCCCGGCTTTCAAAAGATCGTGCAAATGAATGATCCCCACTGGCACTAGGCCCTCTTCGCTCTCAAAAACGAACAGAGAGGTAATCGTGTGGGATTCCATGATCTGTACCGCCTCGGCGGCCAAGGCGGAGTTGAGGATGCGCTTGGGATTGCGCGCCATGACTTCACCGATCGGCCGATCAAGAACCTCAAAGCCCTGCGCCATAGATCGTCGCAGATCACCGTCAGTAAAGACACCGACCAACTGGCCGGCATCGTTCAGCACACCGGTAATCCCAAGTTTTTTGCTAGTGATTTCAAAGAGCGCTTCTTTAAGGCGGGTCGACTCATGACACATCGGCATATCGCTGCCACAATGCATGAGCTCCTCGACTTTCAGCAGCAGCTTGCGGCCAAGCGAACCTCCCGGATGAAACAGGGCAAAATCCTCTTCCTTAAACCCCCGCCGCACCAGCAAGGCCACAGCCAGGGCGTCACCCATGGCCAGCGTGGCAGTGGTACTGGCTGTAGGAGCCAAACCCAGGGGACAAGCCTCCTCCCGAATGGAGATATCGAGAAAAACGTCGCCAGCGCGGCGCAAAGCGCTACTAGGATTGCCGCTCATGGCGACCAACGGCAGGCCCATCCGTTTGATAACCGGCAGAATACGGACGATCTCATCGGTCTCGCCCGAATTGGAAACAGCGATGACCACATCGCCTTTCATCAGCATGCCAAGGTCTCCGTGAATCCCCTCGGCTGGATGCAGAAAAAAAGCCGGCGTGCCGGTGGAAGCCATGGTCGATGCGATCTTCTGACAGATCAGACCCGACTTGCCCATGCCGGTAATCACCACCCGCCCCTTACAGGTCAACAGCATCTCCACGGCCCGACTGAAATCCCCATCGATCCGATCGGCCAAGTCCGAGAGGGCTTGCGCCTCGATCTGCAGGACACGCCTTGCCACATCGATCATTTCATTCATGGTGCATCAGCCCCTTTAACGATGGCATCAATGGCCAGCATCTCCTGCCATAACCCTTTCACCGTGTCCAGCGCCAGGGAATTGGGCCCATCGCACAGCGCCCGAGCGGGATCCTGATGAACTTCCCAGAACAGGGCATCAATACCTACCGCTACTGCCGCTCGGGAAAGGGCACCGACAAACTCCCGTTGCCCGCTCGAAGCGACACCGGAACCACCCGGCAACTGCACTGCATGGGTGGCATCAAAGACCACCGGGCATCCGCTTTGGCGCATAATGGCCAGCGAGCGCATGTCAACGACCAGATTGTTATAGCCAAAGGTCGTGCCCCTCTCCGTTAGCAGGATGTCCTGGTTACCCGTCGAGCCGACCTTGGCTACCACATTGGCCATATCCCACGGCGCAAGGAACTGTCCTTTTTTCACGTTGACCACTCGGCCGCTGTTGCCGGCGGCGATTAACAGATCGGTCTGCCGACAGAGAAAAGCCGGGATCTGAATAATATCGAGCACCCGAGCGGCTGCAGCAACCTGCGAAACATCGTGAATATCGGAAACCACCGGCAGACCCAGTTCGTCCTTGACCCGCTGTAAAATCCGTAACCCTTCCGCCAGGCCCGGGCCACGAAAGGAATCGATAGAGGTACGATTGGCCTTATCAAAAGACCCCTTGAAGACCAAAGCCCCCCCCAACTCATCAGCCATAGCCTTTAAGTGGCGGGCGATACCCAGAGTGGTCTCTTCATCTTCGATGACGCAGGGTCCGGCAATCAGCACCAAGGGATGGCCGGCACCGAAAGTCACCTCGCCCACTGTCACTTCACCCACCATTTCAGTCCTCACCTTGGCCCTTCAGACAGGCCCCGACAAAGGATTCAAAAAGAGGATGGGGATCCATCGGCTTAGAACGGAATTCGGGATGGAACTGACAGCCCAAAAACCAGGGGTGCTCTTTCAACTCGACAATCTCCACCAGGTCCGCAACCGGATAGGTGCCAGAGATAACCAGCCCGGCCTTGCGCAACTGATCGCGGTAAAGATTGTTGAATTCATAGCGATGACGATGGCGCTCGTTGATGTCACCCTGACCGTAAATGCGCCGCACCAAAGTGCCTTTTTCCAAGGAGCATGGGCAGGCGCCAAGCCGCATGGTCCCGCCTTTGCTCGAGACCTTTTTCTGGTTTTCCATAATATGAATCACGGGATTTTTAGCGTCTTCCTTGAATTCGCTGGAATAGGCGTCTTCAATGCCGCACACATTGCGGGCATACTCAACAACGGCCATCTGCATACCGAGACAGATACCGAAAAAGGGCACCTTGTTCTCTCTGGCGTAACGGATGGCAGCGATCTTCCCTTCGCTGCCGCGCTGGCCAAAACCGCCCGGCACCAGAATACCGTCAATGTCGGCAAAGGTATCGCCCACACCGTGCCGCTCCAGGGCTTCAGAATCGACATAGGTCAGTTTTACTCGGCAATCGTTGGCGATACCGCCATGGGTCAAGGCCTCAGCCAAGGACTTGTAGCTTTCCGTTAGCTCCACGTACTTACCGACAATGGCGATCGTGACTTCTGAGGCCGGCTCCTTGACGCGTTTGATAATCAACTCCCAGGCGGAAAGATCAGGCGCCTTGGTCCAGATATTGAGATATTCGGTAATTCGCTCATCAAGCCCCTCTTCGTGCAAAGCGATAGGCAGATCATAAATACTCGGCACATCCTGAGCGGTAATAACCGCATCCTCGGGCACATTGCAGAACAGGGCAATTTTAGCCTTCATGTCCCGCGGGATCTCACGATCACAACGACACAACAGAATGTCGGGCTGAATACCGATTTCACGCAGTTCCTTGACGCTGTGCTGGGTCGGCTTGGTTTTCAACTCACCGGCCGTAGGAATATAAGGCACCAGGGTCAGATGGATATACAGCACGTTTTCCCGGCCGCGATCGTTACGAAACTGGCGAATCGCCTCCAGAAAGGGCAGCGACTCGATATCACCAACCGTGCCGCCGATCTCGACAATGGCGATATCGACCTCTTTGGCATTATCGAGAATCTTGCTTTTTATTTCGTTGGTAATGTGGGGAATGACCTGGACCGTACCGCCGAGATAATCCCCTCGCCGCTCTTTACGAATGACCGAATCGTAGACCTGGCCAGTGGTGAAATTCGACTTCTTGGACAGCTTGGCCGAAGTGTACCGCTCGTAGTGCCCCAAATCGAGATCGGTTTCTGCACCATCATCGGTGACGAAAACCTCTCCATGTTGAAAGGGGCTCATGGTGCCGGGATCGACATTAATATAAGGGTCCATCTTCTGCATGGAGACCCGCAATCCGCGAGCTTCCATGAGAGCGCCGATGGAAGCCGCTGACAATCCTTTCCCCAGGGAGGAAACAACGCCACCGGTAATGAACAGAAACTTGGTCTTCATAAAAACTCCTTCCCCAGGCCAGACCGGGAATTAATCGGAAATCAACAGGTGATGGCGTCGCAAAAAGTCCGCCCTACGGCGTTGCAGCGCTTTTTCAGGACTTCGACATACTATATGTATGCCTTCACCCCTGAAAAACCACTACGCCTTGTAGCTCGAAATTTTTGCTTAGCCACCTCATGACTTTTTGCGAAAGCGTCAACAGGTGGTCCCAAATACAAATTCGAAATTTTACACCCATGGCAGTCAAATGAAAACCCCCATTGTATGGCTCATCGGACATCGTCGTCCCTCAACAGCGTTTCGACCCGCACCACGTCCTCAGGAGTATCAACACCGATGCAAACCTGATCCGTTTCAACCACACGGATTCGGTAGCCGTGCTCCAAGGCCCGCAGCTGCTCAAGTTTTTCCAGTTCCTCCAGCCGGCTTTGCGGCATGGCGGCAAAACGGAGTAGAAAATCACGGCGGTAAACGTAAAGCCCGATGTGTTTGAACACGCCCAGATCGGCCAGTGGCACAGAAGCCGCCTGCCACTCGTCGCGAGGGAAAGGGATGGGAGATCGGGAGAAGTAGAGAGCATATCCTGCATGGTCGGTGACGACCTTGACCACATTCGGGTCGCGAAATTCCTGCCAGTTAAAAATAGTCGACTTCAAGGTCCCCATAGGAATGGAGGGGTCATCACGTAATGGAGCCACGGCAGCATCGATCATAGCAGGGGCAATCAGGGGCTCATCCCCCTGCACATTAACCACCAGGTCGGCCTCCAACTGATCGGCTACTTCAGCCAGGCGATCAGTGCCAGAGGCATGATCATCACGGGTCATCCATGCCTCGCCGCCAAAGGCTGTCACCGCCTGATAAATTCGCTGATCATCCGT
>JAUWLU010000057.1 GCA_030613545.1 Desulfuromonadales bacterium | reverse complement strand
ATGATGGCGTCGCAAAAAGTCCGTCCTACTGCGTTGCAGCGTTTTTTCAGGACTTCGACATACCATATGTATGCCTTCACCCCTGAAAAATCACTACGCCTTGTAGGCCGAAATTTTTGCTTAGCCATCTCATGACTTTTTGCGAAAGCATAAAGCGTCGCAGGGGGCAAAGGCTGGGGTTTCCGGTTTGCCCGCCGCTGCGACAAAGGGGCAGCCCGCTTGGGCTGCCCCCTGATGTGCCGTTGAGCGATCGGCGGCTTTTCGCTAGACGCGGGTCAACTGCCGATACTTGATGCGGTGGGGCTGGTCGGCGGCGGCGCCGAGCCGTTTGCGGCGGTCCTCTTCGTATTCGGACCAGTTGCCCTCGAACCAGACCGTCTGGCTGTCGCCTTCGAAGGCCAGGATGTGGGTAGCGATGCGATCGAGGAACCAGCGGTCGTGGCTGATGATCACCGCGCAGCCAGCGTAGTTTTCCAGGGCCTCTTCGAGGGCGCGCAGGGTGTTGACGTCGAGGTCGTTGGTCGGTTCGTCGAGGAGCAGCACGTTCGACTCGCTGCGCAGCATCTTGGCCAGGTGGACCCGGTTGCGCTCGCCGCCGGACAGAACGCCGACCTTTTTCTGCTGCTGCTCGCCGCCGAAGTTGAAGCGGGACACATAGGCGCGGCTGTTCATGGTGCGGTTGCCGAGCTCAATGACCTCCTGGCCGTCAGTGATTTCCTGCCAGATGCTCTTGTCCGGGTCGAGGGCCTCGCGGCTCTGGTCGACGTAGGCCAGCTTGACCGTGTCGCCGACGCGAATGGTGCCGCCGTCGGGCTGCTCCTGGCCGGTGATCATGCGGAACAGGGTGGTCTTGCCGGCACCGTTGGGGCCGATGATGCCGACGATGCCGCCGGGGGGCAGGCGGAAGGTCATGTCTTCCACCAGCAGCCGGTCGCCGTAGCCCTTGGCGACGCTGTCGGCCTCGATGACGATATCGCCGAGGCGTGGTCCCGGCGGAATAAACAGCTCCAGCTCCCGCTCCTTGTCTTGTCCCTGCTGGTTGAGCAACTGCTCGTAGGAGTTGATGCGCGCCTGGCCCTTGGCATGGCGGCCCTTGGGCGACATGCGGATCCACTCCAGTTCGCGCTGCAGGGTTTTCTGCCGGGCGCTCTCCTGCTTTTCCTCCCGCTGCAGACGGTCCTGTTTCTGCTCCAGCCAAGAGGAGTAGTTGCCCTGCCAGGGGATGCCCAGGCCGCGGTCGAGCTCGAGAATCCAGCCTGCCACGTTGTCGAGGAAGTAGCGGTCATGGGTCACGGCGATGACGGTGCCGGCGTAGCGCCGCAGATGCTGCTCCAGCCAGGCGACGGTCTCGGCGTCGAGATGGTTGGTCGGCTCGTCAAGGAGCAGGATGTCCGGCTTCTGCAGTAGCAGCCGGCACAGGGCCACACGGCGCTTTTCGCCGCCGGACAGCAGGTCGACCACCGTGTCGCCGGGCGGGCAGCGCAGGGCGTCCATGGCCTGCTCCAGGCGGCTGTCGAGATCCCAGGCGTCGAGGTGGTCGAGCTGTTCCTGAACTTCGGCCTGACGGGTGATGAGGTCGTTCATCTCGTCGTCGGACATCGGTTCGGCGAACTTCAGGTTGATGTCGTTGAATTCATTGACCAGGTCGACAATCGGCTGGACCCCTTCTTCCACTATCTGACGTACGGTCTTGCCGGCCGCCAGTTGAGGTTCCTGCTCGAGAAAGCCGACCGTATGGCCGGGGGAGAGGATGGTTTCGCCCTGAAAGTCCTGATCGACGCCGGCCAGAATGCGCAGCAGGGAGCTCTTGCCCGAGCCGTTGAGGCCGAGCACGCCGATCTTGGCGCCGTAGAAGTAGGACAGGGAGATGTCCTTGAGAATCGGTTTCTTGTTGTGGTGCTTGCTGACGCGAATCATCGAGTAGATGATCTTGCGGCCTTCGTCGCTCATGGTAAAGCGTCTCCTCTGTTGGGTTGCTCTCTGTCCGGCGCGGCGGCCAGTGAGAATATTTACAAATCAGTTCGAATTCTTTTAAGTCGGCCGGTTCCGCCCGGCCGGGCGGCTTACTTTTCTTGACGGCCAAGAAAAGTAAGCAAAAGAGTAGGGCGTCGCGCGGGGACGCAACCCCGCGGTGTTAAGTTTTCAGAATTTAAAGGATTGCCAGGCGGAATTACCAGCCCCCGTCAGGGCACAATCAACCCCTCTATTTCCTCCCGCCCCATGGGCGCCACCGTCAGCTGCCAACGCTCATCGCCCCGGGTGCAGAGTACACTTAGCTGCGCCTCATTTTGCCCCTTGCCATAGGCGGCCACGATGGCCGCCGCTGCAGCCAGATTGTCCGCTTCCGGCTGGCCGCTGAGCAGGCCGGTGGGGCCGCTGAAGTTGGCAGCCCGCAGCAGGGTCTGTTCGGCGGTGGCCAGTTCCTGAATTGTTTCGTTGGTCTGGCGGTTGCGACCGAGGGACAGTTTGGCTCGGGGCGACAGGCGGTACTGGCGGCCCGCCTTGAGCAGCTCGACATCCCGCGGGGTGCAGTCGGGCTGGTGGGTGAGCAGGTCCCGCAGCCGGCCGGTGAAGGACTTTTCCGTCAGCAGGCAGCCGCCGCCGGAACTCGGGTAATCCTTGAGCCCCCATTGGCGGGCCAGGGTCTCCTGCGGGCGCCGACTGCGGCCCTGAATATCGAGAAGCTGTTCGCGGTCGACCAGGCCCCGCTCTTCGACGGGGGTGATGGGCAGCAGCTTGGCGCTCAGCGGCCGCAGAATCAGGTCGCCGCAGCCGGCGTGCTTGGCCACCGCCTTGAGGGCGTTGGCGTTCTGGCTCATGGGCCGTTGGCCGAGCACCTCGCCGGAAAACAGAAAGTCGAAGTCGCCCTGGCTAACCATTTCACCGGCGATGCTAAACATCATGGCATGGCAGTCGATGCAGGGATTGAGGTTGCGGCCGTAACCGTAGCGGGGATTCTTCAGCATCTCCAGATGAATATCGCCGATATCCTTGACGATCAGCGGAATACCGATCTGGCGAGCGGCTATTCTGGCTCGCTCGGCGCCGAAAAAGGGCGTAACATAGACAATACCGGTGACATCGACTCCCTGGCGCTTGAGGGCCATGGCGGCCAGTATGCTGTCGAGGCCGCCGGAAAGGAGTCCTAGGGCTTTGCTCATTCGATGGTTCTCCAAAACGGATTAATGGTTACTTTTGTTCAATTGTTGAAAGAGTCCGCGTCTGGGCTTGACCGGATACTTTTTCTACATTCCGCCGCGCAAAAAAGGGAAATTAACACGCCGGTACCTGTTGTTACAAGGTCCGAGGCAAACCAGTCGCTGCACAAGAAGGTTGCTCCCCGACCGAAAAAGGTGATATTCTGGGTGCTGATTTGTAAAACAACGTTATCCCGTTGCCGCGAGGAACCGCCGTGAAAGATACTTTCGGGCGTAAAATCGAGTATTTGCGCCTCTCCATCACCGATCGTTGCAATCTGCGCTGTCGCTACTGCATGCCGGCCGACGGAGTCGATGCCATCGGTCACGTTGATGTACTCTCCTACGAGGAGTTGCTGCGGGTCGCCTACGCCGCCACCCGTTGCGGAGTGAAGAAGATTCGCGTGACCGGCGGCGAACCCCTGGTGCGCCGGGGCATCGTCGACTTCATTCGAGAGCTGGCGGCTTTGCCGACCCAGCCGGAGATCACCCTGACCACCAACGGCCTGCTGCTGGCGGATATGGCTGCCGACCTGCGTCGTGCCGGTCTCTCCCGGGTCAATGTCAGTCTCGATTCGTTGCGCGAAGACCGCTTTGCCTATATTACCCGCCGTCCGGGCCTGCACAAGGTGCTGGCCGGATTGCACGAGGCCGATGCCGCTGGCCTGACCCCCCTTAAGGTGAACATGGTGCCCCTGAAGGGCGTCAACGACGACGAAATCGGCGATTTTGCCCGCCTGGCCCTCGAATATCCCTGGGAGATCCGATTTATCGAGTTTATGCCGGTCAGCGGCGGACTCGATTTTACTCCCGAGCACATGTTTCCGGCTGCCGCCATCCTCGAAGAGCTCGGCAAGGTCGCCAAACTGATCCCGTTGCTGCGCCAGGGGCCGAGCGGCCCGGCGCGCATGTTTCATTACCCCGACAGCCCGGGGCGGATCGGGGTCATTCCGGCGATCTCCGACCACTTCTGCGGCGAATGCAACCGCATGCGCATCACCGCCGACGGCCGGGTGCGTCCCTGTCTTTTCTCCACCGAAGAACTCGATATGCGCGACGCGCTACGCCACCAGGCTTCCGATGAGGAATTGGAGGCACTGTTGCGGACCGCCGCCTGTGCCAAGCCGGAGCGCCACCACATCGGTGAAGACGATTTTCGTCAGGGCAAGCGCCGTATGCACGGTATCGGCGGCTGAAGCCGTATCAGACAACTTTCACAGAACAAACGGGGCGCCAGCAGGCGCCCCGTTGTCGTTTTCAAGCTTTATCAGGGTGCCTGAATGCGCTACTGGCTCTGGTGACAGCGTTGACAATTGTCCTTGCTGGCGAAGGCCTGGCGGCCGTTGTGGCAGCTGCCGCACAGTCGGCCTTCATCGATGGCCGCCATGGTAATGGCCTCCGCGCCCTGCTGCATGCGGGGAAAGGCCTGCGGATTATGGCAGCGCGAGCAGGGCTGGCCATGATGGCGGCCGCTGAAGGCCACCGGGCCGGCCTCGCCGCCGGCAAAGGTGATGGTCTGGCTTGGATAGACCGCCAGGGCGGTGCCGGCGGCCAGGGCCGAGAGCAGCAGGCCGATTATCGCATATCGCATCAGGTTACCTCCTCCGATCGCTGGAAAGCCCCATTGTTTTTCAGCCCCCGTACCGAAGCCAAAGCATCTTGCCCTGTTCTAAACATCCGGTATTAAAACCCGAAAATATTCACCACAGAGTTCACGGAGGAAATCGAGAAAAGCTTTTTGCCTGAATGTTTGGCCGTTCTCTATGTGCTCTGTGGTAAATGCTTTGCTGTTTGATGTTGGGTGGTGGACCGAAGATCCTTGTGTATTTGACTATTTTTCTTTGGCCAACGCCTCGCCAACCAGCTCCAGCACATGGCAGGCCCGCTGCGGCAGGCCGGCCTGGTCGAGGCTGTCCTGCAGTTGCATAATGCAGCCGGGGCAGGCGGTGGCTACCAGGTCGGCGCCGCTCTCCTTGACCGCGGTGGCTTTGATGGCACCGAGCTGGCGACTGGTCTGATAGTGGTGGACAGAGAAGGTGCCACCCAGTCCGCAGCAGGCGTTGGCTTTGTTCATCTTTACCAGGTTGATGGTCGGCAAGGCAGCCAGCAGCTGCTTGGGCGGGTCATCGAGACCGCTGTTGCGTAGATGGCAGGGGGTATGTACGGTCACCATCGGACATTGCACCGGTTGCGGCAGAGCGTGAAGAATCTCTTCCAGACCCTGGCTGACGAGCAGGGCGTTGATGTCGATGACCCGCTCTGCCAATGCCTCGTAGTCGGGGCCGAGATCGCGAAAGTGGCGGGTCAGGCCGCTGTGGCAGGAAGCGCAGAGGGTGACGATCTGATCTGGCTGACGCTCGGAAAAGGCCCGCAGGTTACGGGCCGCCAGTTCGCTGGCGGTGGCGCCGTCTCCCGCCGAGAGGGCGGGCAGGCCGCAGCAGCCCTGCTCTTTGGGGATCACCACGTTGAGGCCGAGAGCGGCCAGGGCCTGTAACGCTCCTTCGCCGATCTGCGGATAGAGGTAGTTGATCATGCAGCCGGTAAACAGGGCGACCAGCGGCCGGTTCGGCCTGCCGGAGATGAATTCGGGGTGGCGGCGGCGAAAGGATTGTCTGGCGAAGGCCGGCAGGCTGCGCTGGCGGTCGATAAAGGGAGCCGGAAAGCGCAGCCGCAGACCGCTTTGCTGGGGTATCCGTCGAAACAGCAGGCGAGCGGCGCGGCGGGCGCTACCCGCCAGCAGCTGCATGAGCCGTGGCCGGCGTAACAGGGCGGTCAGGCTGCGGCCGAACAGGGACAGGCCGCGGCGGGCGGCGATTTCCCGGCGGGCGGCCAGCACGATGTCGTCCACCGGTACCAGGTTGGGGCAGCGGCGCACGCACTTGCCGCACTGCAGGCATTTGGAGAGGTTTTCGCTCAGCAGCGGGTCGGGCTCGATCTCGCCGTTGAGCAGGGCGTGGGCCAGGGTGACCTTGCCGCGGGCCACTACCGTCTCGCGGCCCTCTTCGCCAAAGACCGGGCAGTGGGCGCGGCAGGCGCCGCACTTGACGCATTGGTCGATCTGCTGGCGATAATCGGCGAGGGTTTTATGTCGATCAAATCGTTTCATAGTACTTCGCAACGGCTTGGACCTTTTCAGTCCTGCAGGAAGATCTTGCCGGGGTTGAGGATGTTGTTGGGGTCGAGGGCCCGCTTGATGGCCTTCATATAGGCCACCGCGGCCGGGTCGAGCTCCATGGGGATGTAGGGAGCCTTGGTCACGCCGACGCCGTGTTCGCCGCTCATGGTGCCGCCGAGTTTGAGGGTGGCGGCGAAGATCTCTTTGATGGCCTGTTCGGCTTTCTGCTCCTGCCCCGGCTCGGTCTTATCGACCATGATGTTGACGTGAATGTTGCCGTCGCCGGCATGGCCAAAATTGACGATGGGAATGTGCAGCCTATCGCTGATCGCCTCAATGGTGCGAATCATCTCCGGCAGGCGGCTGCGGGGCACGCAGATATCTTCGTTGAACTTGTCCGGATTAACCTTGCGCAGGCTCGGCGAGACACTGCGCCGCACCTGCCAGATCGATTCGCTCTCCTCGCTGTTGGCCGCGACCCAGGTGTTGACCACGCCCAGGGGGGCGACAAGCTGCAGAATCGTTTCGGCTTGCTTTTCGATGACCGCCGAATCGCCGTCGACCTCGATGATCAGCACCGCTCGAGCCGCTTCGGGCAGTTCCAGGTCGGTGGCTCGGCGCACACAGTCGATGGTGGTGGCGTCCATGAATTCGAGGGTGGTGGGGATAATCTTGCCGCCGATGATGGCCGCCACCGCTCGGGTGGCGCCGTCGATGGAGTCGAACAGCACCAGCATGGTCTTCTTGGCCGCCGGCAAGGGTAGCAGCTTGAGGATGATTCTGGTGATCACGCCGAGGGTTCCCTCGCTGCCGACCAGCAGCTTGGTCAGGTCGTAGCCGACCACCCCTTTCATGGTTTCGCCGCCGGTGCGGATGATGTCGCCCCGGGGGGTGACCACCTCCAGGCCGAGGACGTAATCCTTGGTGACCCCGTACTTGACGCAGCGCGGGCCGCCGGCGCATTCGGCGACGTTGCCGCCCAGGGTGCTGAATTTCAGCGAGGCCGGATCGGGGGGGTAAAACAGGCCGCGGGCCTCTACCGCCTTTTGCAGCTGGTGGGTCACCACCCCCGGTTCGACCTCCGCCACCAGGTTCTCCTCGTCGATGCGCAGGATGGCATTGAGGCGGGTCAGTACCAGGGCCAGGCCGCCGTGGATTGGCAGGCTGCCGCCGGTAAAACCGCTGCCGGCGCCGCGGGGATAGACCGGAATGCCCTCGGCGTTGGCCATCTTTAACAGCAGGCTGATCTGTTCGGCGTTGCCCGGCCAGACCACGGCATCGGGGCGATGCTGGCGCTGAGTGGCGTCGTAGGAATAGCAGAGCCGGTCGCTGTCGGCGGTGGAGACGTGCTGCGTTCCGACGATATCCTCGATAATACGGATGATGCGGGTCTCTATCATGATGGCTGGCGATCCTTTGACGGTTTATCGGCGGTGCCGGTATGAGTTGCGAAAAGTCATTTTAGCAGACCGGCAAGGGGCGCGTCCAGCGCCAGGCACCTGCGGCCGTTGACAGCGTCCCGGCAAAGGACCTAGAATGGTCCGTTGTTTTGAGGAGAGGGACGTGAAGCAGAAAACCATCTATAGCTGTCAGCAGTGCGGCTACCAGAGCCCCAAATGGCTCGGCCGTTGTCCGGACTGCAGCCAGTGGAACACCTTGACCGAGGAGCTGCGCAGTGCTCCCCCCGGTAAGGGGCGGCCTGCGTCGGTGGCCGCTCCGGCCCAGCGTATCGCCGAGGTTGTCGCCGACGAGGAGGATCGCTGCCGCTGCGGTATCGGCGAGTTCGACCGGGTGCTCGGCGGCGGGGTGGTGCCCGGCTCGCTGGTGCTGATCGGCGGTGATCCGGGGATCGGCAAGTCGCCCCTGCTGCTGCAGGCGGCCAACTGCCTTGCCGCCAGCGGTTCAGTTCTGTATGTCACCGCCGAGGAATCGGCCCGCCAGATCAAGCTGCGCGGCGCCCGTCTCGGCGTCGAAGCCGCCGAGCTGTTCATCTGCGCCGAAACCTCTCTGGAAGCCATTCTCGAACGGGTCGAGGAGCTGAAGCCCCGCTTTCTGGTCGTCGATTCCATTCAGACCATCTTTACCGCTGCCCTCGAATCGGCTCCCGGCAGCGTCGCCCAGGTGCGCGAGTGCGCCAGCCGGCTGATGCTGCTGGCCAAGGGCCGGGGGGTATCGCCCTTTATCGCCGGCCACGTCACCAAGGGGGGGGCTATCGCCGGGCCGCGCATGCTTGAGCACATGGTCGACACGGTCCTTTACTTCGAAGGCGACGCCGGTCACCCCTATCGCATTCTGCGGGCGGTCAAGAATCGTTTCGGCTCGACCAACGAGATCGGTGTGTTCGAAATGCAGGAACGGGGCCTGGTCGAGGTATCCAACCCTTCGGAACTGTTTCTCGCCGAGCGACCCGAGGAGTCGGCGGGTAGCGTGGTGGTGCCGTCCCTTGAGGGTAGCCGGCCGATCCTGGTGGAGTTGCAGGCCCTGGTGTCCAGCACCTCCTTCGGTACCCCACGGCGCACCGCCATCGGCATCGACCACAACCGGGTCTCGCTGCTGGTCGCGGTGCTGGAAAAGAAACTCGGCCTGCCTCTGACGGCGCAGGACATTTTTCTCAATGTTGCCGGCGGCGTGCGGCTCGACGAACCGGCCGTCGATCTCGGCATAGTGGCGGCGCTGGTCTCGAGCCATCTTAATCGGCCGGTGCCGTCCGGCCTGATTCTGTTTGGCGAAGTCGGTCTGGCCGGCGAGGTGCGGGCCGTGTCCAGGCCGGAGCTGCGGGTCATGGAGGCAGCCCGACTCGGTTTCGAGCGCTGCTGCCTGCCGGCCGGCAATCTGAAGAATCTTGAAGCACCGCCGGGGTTGCAGCTGTGCGGTGTGGCGAATGTGCAGCAGGCCCTGGAAGGGATTTTCGACTGATGGCGCAGGTTTTCCCGTTGGCCGACAAAAACATACGTTTTTAGCAAAGGCTTTTCCGCATCCGCAGAGGATGTAACGGAATCAATGTATTCAGACAAGGAGATGTGATGAGCGACCAGTTGACCCATTTTGACGAAGAAGGCAAGGCGATTATGGTGGAGGTCGGCGACAAGAAACCGACCCAGCGGCTGGCCATTGCTCGCGGTGAGGTGCGCATGCAGGAGTCGACCCTGAGCCGAATCCTCGACGGCGAACTGGCCAAGGGCGATGTGCTGGCGGTGGCCCGCCTGGCCGGCATCATGGCGGCCAAGAAGACCCCTGAGTTGATCCCCCTTTGCCACCCTCTGCTGTTGACCTCCATTGCCATCGAGTTTATTCCCCATCCTGGCGAAGGACGCATCGAGATCGAGGCCCGGGTTCGCGTCACCGGCAATACCGGCGTCGAGATGGAAGCACTGACCGCCGTCTCGGGAGCGGCTTTAACCCTTTACGATATGTGTAAAGCTGTCGATAAGGGGATAGAGATCCACGCCATTCGGCTGATGGAAAAGCATGGCGGCAAGAGCGGTACCTATCTGCGCGACGCCTGATTTTCGGCTCACGCACGGCCCGGTCTTGCGGCCATGATAAGAAATGGATGACATCGATGACGGAGCGAATGAGTTTTACTGTGCGGCGGGCCTTGCTGCTGCCCCTCGGATTGCTGCTGCTGGTCCAACTTGCCCTGCTGATCGTATCATTGCTGCAGGGGCAGCCGCTGAACAGGAGTCTCTTTGTCGGCGGCGTGGTGGTGGTGCTGGCGGGGCTGCTGGCGGACAATCTGCTGCGGCACATTGAGCTTGATGAAGAGGGAATCACGGCCTGTCGCATTGGCCGGCGGCGGCGGGTGCTGTTTGCCGATTTGACCGAAATCGAAGCCGTCTGTCTGCGCAAGCGGCTGTTCGTCACCCTCTGGGTCGGCGAGTCTTTTCTGCTGGTGACCAACGCCTACGGCGATGTTGCCACCCTGTTTCGACTCCTGTTGCAACGGGTTCCGAGCGGTCTGGCCAGCGATGAGGTACAGGGCCTGGTCGAGGATCCGCCGCGACACAATGGCAATATTGTGGTCTGCTGGTTTGCCGTTATTTTTTCCTTGTTTATCCTCTGTCGTCAATTTCTGGCCGGTAGCTGAGGGGCATTTCAGGCGCGGCCATTTTAGTTGACTTGAAAAGGGTTTTCTTTTACATTTACCCCTTCTTAATATGGTAAGGGAGTATCGGTATGGAACAAGCACAGATTGAAGAATTCAAAAAAGTTCTGGAATCACAGCTGGAGCAATTGCTTCAGGAGGCCGGCAAAACGGTTTCCGAGATGACCGACGAGAACGGCAATTTTCCCGATCCCACCGATCGGGCGTCCCTTGAGTCGGATCGTAATTTCGAGCTGCGGATCAGGGATCGTGAACGCCGTCTGATCAGGAAAATCCGTGATGCCCTGGCTCGCATCGAAAACGGTACCTTCGGCACTTGCGAGTGCTGCGAAGAGCCGATCGGCGCCGCCCGCCTGCAGGCCCGGCCGGTGACGGAACTCTGTATCGACTGCAAAACCGAGCAGGAACGCAAAGAAAAGATCGGTTGATCAGGCTGATACTGCAACCCCGATGCTTGTGCTCGGCAACTAAAGAAGGGTGCCATGAGCCATGATTGCTGTGCCGTTATCTGCGATGTGGTGCGCATTGCCAATCGAGCCGAGCCCGACTTTTCCCGGGCCTGCAAGGATATTCTGCAACTGCTGGTGAGCGCTTTCGGCCTCAAGGGGGCCGAGCTGTTCCTCTGTGACGATCGCCCGCGGCACTTTTCCGAACGGCTTACGGTCGCTGGCCCCTATCTCTTCCGCCCCTGCTGCTGCAAGGCCGAAGATGGTCCGGCCGAGGCGTTGACCGGTCGCTGTCTGGTGCGTGACGACCAGGTGCTGTCCGTTCCCCTGTTCGATCACCTGCGACTGCATGGTGTGCTGACCCTTTCCCTCCCCTCCGGTTTTCAGTCCTCCCATTCTTTTGAAAAATTCTGTCAGACGGCCGCATTACAGATAAGCGGTTTGCTGCAGCGCCGTCAGGTTGCCGCCAGCGAGCGGCGACGTATGGCACAGCTGGCGCTGATTTCCGCTCTCGGTAGCTCGCTGAATAAGGCTGGTTCCGTCAAGGAATTGCTGGGGGCGGCCAGTCGTATCGTGCAGCGCCACGCCGAAGCGTCCTGCGTGGTTCTGCGGCCGATCTACGGCAATACCCTGCTTGGCGACCGAACGGTACGGATTCCCAAGGTATGGCAGGGGCTGCGAACCCCGTTGCTGGCCATCGAAGAAGAACTTGCAGCTCGAGTGGTCGCTGACGGCAAGGTTGTTTTCAGGCAGCGCCCCTTCGTGGCTGTTGAGCATAGCGAGCTGTTGCCGGTGGCTGTTGCAGCGGTACCTCTAGTGTTTCAGCGGCACACCTGGGGGATTTTCACCATCTTCGAGCAGGCTGACGCCAGCCCCCTGGCCCTGGCTTCCGACCAGGCAGCGCAAGGCATGCTGGTGCTCATCGCAGAACAGATTGCTCAGGCCATGGAGCGACTGGCGGCGGTGGAGCAATTGGCAGACCTGTCGAAGGAAAAAGCCACCAAACTGCAGGATATTTCCCTGCTGTACCGCATCTCCCGGGCCATGCATAGCACCCTGCATCTTGACGAACTGATGCACCTGGTGCTCTCGGCCGCCACGGTCGAAAATGGAGCCGGCTTTGAGCGGGCCATGCTCTTTCTGGTCAATGAACGCAGCGGTTTTTTGCAGGGCATGCTCGGAGTCAGTCGCGCGGAAGCCGCTGCAGTGTTGCCGCCTTCCAAAGGACTCGCGGCCTGGGAAAAGCCACGGGTTGCCAAGGCGGTGCGGTCGGCTCAGCGACAGGATCCCTTTTGCCGCCAGGTATGCAAGCAGCGTCTGTCTCTGGAGCAGATAGATCATCCCCTGGTCCAGGCCGTGCTGCAGGAGCGGGTTGTGCTGGTTTCGGACCATGAGCGAACTACCCCTTCCTTTGCCGATTTGAAAAAATTGTTCAGTATCGGCCATTGCGCCTGTGCGCCGCTGGTTGGTCACGGCAGGGTGCTCGGCGTATTGCTGGTCGATTCCCCGGGCAGCAGGGTAGAGATCGCTCCGGAGCGGCGGCGGTTTCTCGAACTGTTTGCCAGTCAGGCGGCCCAGGCCATGGAAAACAGCCTGTTGCTGCAACGCCTGGAGGAATCTCACCGGCATCTGCGGGAAACCCAGGAACAGATGATTCAGGGGGAAAAGATGGCGGCCCTTGGCGAGATGGCCGCTTCGGTGACCCATGAGCTGCGCAACCCCCTGGTATCTGTCGGCGGTTATGCCAATCGCCTGGCCGGGCTGCTGCCTTCGGCGAGCAAGGCCGGAGAATACAGCCAGATCATCGTTCGGGAAGTGCGCCGCATGGAAGAGATGCTCGGCAATATCCTGGCCTTTTCAAAAAAACAGATGCTCTGTCTTGTCGATTGTCACCTGGAGGAGATCCTTGAAGAGGTACTGACGCTGGAGTCAGAACCGCTGCAGCGGACTTCGATTTCTCTGCAGAAGGAGATCCTCGATGATCTGCCGCCGATTCAGGGTGACGAACAGAAGTTGCGCCAGGTTATGCTGAACCTGGTTGCCAATGCGAGGCAGACCATGGCTTCGGGCGGGGTGCTGACGGTCAGGGTTTATGCCACGCTACTTCGAGGCGAGCCGGCGGTGGCTCTGGAGGTGGAGGATACGGGCGGAGGGATTCAGCCGTCGGTGATGAGAAACATTTTTAATCCTTTTTTTACCACCCGCCAGGACGGTACCGGTCTGGGGCTGTCCATTGTCCACCGCATCATCGAGCACCACCATGGCAATATTGAGGTGCAGAACGGCGAACTGGGTGCCCGATTTATCATTCGCCTGGCTGTGGCCCAGGCAGAACGAAAACCTATGGTGCCCGGCTGGTCGGGGCGCCGCTGATGGCCGCTTGCAAAGGTTGCCGGCGATGGTAGACTGAAATCAAAACATGATAACCTACAACTCGCTGAAGAGTTTTTTTGCGCGCACGGTTTTTCCCTCCTGACCGGCGCGCTTTTTTTGTCGAGGATAGCGTAGGCATCGAAGTAGAACAGGCCCGCGGCGGCAAAAAGGCCTCGGAGAAACCCTGTTCTAAGGCCTAAACGCTGGCCTGGAAGGGCACGGGGGGAGTCTGCATGGCAGCCGGAAATAACAATTATTTTCTTGCATGGGCGGGTCCGGTTTGGTATAAATGGGCGTGGTAGTTTTTAAGGAATATCGCCTATCGAGCGTTGAATGTAGTAGCGGATTGTTGCGCATTTGAGGCAAGCAGGCGGGTTTCGGCTCTGACCTGTCTTCTCTAAGGCTTGAAGCTATGGGGGGGCGGGCTGTGGGTTTCACTGGAAACGGTGGCGCCTCCCGTATTTGGAAAGGAGTCGGAGGGTATTGCATCTGTGGCCGAAAGGTCGCAAGACATGTGGTGCTCCCCTGTCTCTTTTTTTTTGAATGTTGCTCGCTCTGGTAGGCATTGTTGGCAATCGGGTTAAGCGAGAAGCTTCAACAACACAAGAACTAGGAGGAATTAGGTATGGCACAGGCAATGATCGATCAATTGG
>JAUWLU010000075.1 GCA_030613545.1 Desulfuromonadales bacterium | reverse complement strand
GCCGCCCAAAGAAACGAGGAAGTCACAGCCGTTGTCCTGGAAAACCTTGACGCCGTCATGGACGTTCTTGTCGGTCGGGTTAGGCTCGGCACCGTCGTAGATGAGAACTTCAACGCCAGCGGCTTTGATGTTCTCAGCGATCTTGTCGGCCACGCCCATTTTTCTCAGACCGGCATCAGTGACGATCATGATTTTTTTAGCGCCCAGCTCAGCGGCCTTGGCACCGACTTCGTTGGATGAGCCAACGCCCATCAGGGAAACGCTAGGAATGAAGAAGCCGTAAGTAGTGTCCGCGAGATTAACAACAGGCATGGTAAATCCTCCTCAAGATTTTGTTTGTTGAAAGAGCTTGCACAATTTAAAAGCCTTCTACCACCAAAATTTAAATTCTAAAACGTTACGCGTCCACCTCCCTTCGTTCATGATCTGGAATTGAGTCTGGCACATAAACATCTTTTGTCAAGCCTATCTTTTAAAAAAACAAAACACTGTTTAAAGATGCCATTAGTCAGAGCCAAGCCATACAGCAATTAGGATGCCAGAGCGCCATAAAAGCTCTAAAGGGAGAATCAAAACGGCGGTCTGGAAGGATCCGAAAATTCCCTCGGGATCGGTCTAGCCTTGGCCCTTCCGGTGGCAACCCGCACGGAGAGAAACAAATCATTGTTTCATTTAACCGATGAAGACCTCCCGCAAAGGCCCCGCAGAGCGCCACCCTTACGTCCACGAAACGTCAAACCGATAGCCCCTTCAAACAATGTGGTCCTTTATGTTCCATTGTGGAACGACCGACCCGGTTACAATGTGCACCACCCCTGTTTTGATCCTGCCAGAAACCCAGCCTTCAAAGACAATCCAAACGGTCTTTTCTGTTGAAAAAGGCCTACTATTGGTGTAATTTTTAGCGTCGCCGGAGATTGAACGGCTGGGGAGCCGGCACACAAGGTTAATTCAAACCATGATTCATCCAGCAAAAACCAGCTTCTGGCCAACGGCCACAACCGGACAATTCAAGCTACCTGTAAAAAAGTGAATCTCGGAATTGCCCGTCAACACAAACTGAATTATCTCCGAGCCTGCCGACCTAAAGATATCAACTCCAAGGTCGAAGGCCTACGGGTCTCGCTGGAAACGGCGCGGCCTCCCGCATTGGAAAGGAGAGTCCTTCCTCGCCGAACATTTTATGTTCCGGCCGACCGGAGGTTCTTTCCGCAAGGATAGGAGCCTCTTTTTTATTTGGCTCCCGCGATTCAAGGCTGACAATCAAGGAAAAGTTAAACATTGTTCTATTGCGTACCAGCACGATTCAGGTAAGCAAGTAACAAAACACACCGCACACTCTATCGCAGCAGTCACGTCCTGCAAGGAGAGGGAGTCCAATAATTTTCCCCATCGGCAATTTTCTCTTCACAGAACCTTGTGACCAATGTGCGATCGAGACCCAGCCGGACCCCCTTGGGCGACCTTAAAATTCTGGAAATATTTATTTATATATTCGCGCCTCGCCTCAGACTGTCGAAGCAGTTACCAGCAAAATATTTAGGAAGGAAGATTCCATGCCCAGCTTTGAAGAAGCCCGCGCCACCATCCTGAACCATGTTCCCTTGATGGGCATCGAGCGCGCATCCATCCTCGATGCCGGCGGTCGGGTCCTTGCCGAAGACATTATGGCACCCTGGGACATGCCCCGCTGGACCAACTCTGCCATGGACGGCTATGCCGTATGCGCAGCCGACTGCCAACAGCCGACTACTCTGCCGGTGACCGGTTTTATTCCGGCCGGCGGCTCCCTCGATTCCCCGCTGGAATCCGGCACCGCGGTCAAGATCATGACCGGCGCTCCCGTCCCGGCCGGAGCCGATGCCATTGTGCCAGTGGAAGATACCGAAGCGACGGAGGACGGCGTCCATTTTTCCAAACCGATCAAGGCGGGGGCACATATTCGCCACAAAGGGGAAGACGTTCAGGCCGGTGAGTGCGTCGTTCCTGCCGGCACCATTTTGCGCCCTGCGGAAATCGGCATGCTGGCCTCCTTTGGCAAGATCTTCGTCTCGGTTTTCCGCCGCCCCAGGGTGGCTGTGCTGGCGACCGGTGACGAATTGGTCGAGCCAGGGGAACCGCTGGGCGACGACAAGATTATCAATAGCAACACCCTGGCCCTGGCTACCGCCCTGCGGGAAATCGGTGCCGAACCGACCGTCCTTGGCATCGCTCGCGACACCCGCGAAGCGACCCGGGAAAAGATACTCGAAGGACTTAAGGCCGACGCCCTGATCACTTCTGCCGGCGTATCGACCGGCGACCGCGATTTCGTTCGCACCGTGCTCGATGAACTCGGTGCCGAAACCCTCTTCTGCCGGGTCGACATCAAACCGGGCCGGCCGACCACCTTTGCCCGCCTTGGCGAAAAACCGATTTTCTGCCTGCCCGGCAATCCGGTATCGACCATGGTCACCTTTGAAGAGTTTGCCAGGCCCGCCCTGCTCAAGATGATGGGCCACAGCCGGGTCATCAAACCTTTGATTGAAGCCACTCTGCTGACGGACCTGACCAAGAAACGCCTCGGCGTTCTCAATTTTCAGCGGGTCAGCATCGAGGTGCGCGACGGAAAGTATCTGGCCAGCTGCTCCGGCGACCAAAACACCGGCATCCTCAAGACCATGGTGCGGGCCGATGCCCTGGCGCTGTTGCCCGAGGACCGCGACCACTTTCAGGCTGGCGACCAGGTCAACATCCACCTGCTGAGCAGCAACGCCGATATGGTCGAATACTGATGCTTTCGCAAAAAGGCATGAGATAGCTAAGCAAAAATTTCGACCTACAAGGCGTAGTGGTTTTTCAGGGGTGAAGGCATACATATAAGTATGTCGAAGTCCTGAAAAAGCGCTGCAACGCCGTAGGGCGGACTTTTTACGACGCCATCAATACTGAAATCTGCACCAACCGTCACAACCGAGCAAACTATGCGGTATACCGCATTAAATCTCATTGACTGCCGGGTTTCGCTCATAGTACTTTAATGATCTACGCAAGGCCTTTTTAGCAGGCGCTGCATTTTAGGGTGCGGGTGAAAACTTCCTTTCGGCGGTAAAGCCATGATCATCAGCAAATTTGTCATCCCGGAAGTCATCTTCGGTCCGGGTTCCCTGCAGCATCTCGGCGAGAGCGCCGCAGGCAGTGGTGCATCCAGAGTCCTTGTGGTGACCGATAGCGGCTTGCTGGAAACCGGCTGGATCGACAACGTGGCGGAATATCTTGGCGCGGCAGGGATTGAGTTCGAAATCTTTTCAGCGCTGAGCTCCAATCCCAAGGACACTGAAGTTGAGGTGGCCCTGGAACGCTACCGAATCGCGAACTGCGATGCCGTCGTCGGAGTTGGCGGCGGCAGTTGCGCCGACATGGCCAAGGTTATTGCCATGCTGTCCACCAACGGCGGCCGCTTGACCGATTATGAAGGTATCAACAAGATTCACCAACCTCTGCCTCCGGTTATCATCGCCCCGACCACCGCCGGCACCGGCACCGAAGTCACCCAGTTCGCCCGCATTGTCCATACCGAACGCCGACTGAAGATGTCTTTCGTCTCCCGGTCGCTTATTCCCGACATTGCCCTTATCGATCCGAATCTGCTGACTACCGTTACTCCGCGTCTGGCTGCCACCACCGGCATCGACGCTTTGGCCCACGCTATCGAAGCCTATGTCTCCCTGGCCGCCACCCCTTTGACCGACCTGCATGCTTTAAATGCCATCCGGCTGGTGTTCGGCAATCTGCGCCAGGCGGTGGCCGACCGTAACAATCTGCAGGTCAATACCAATATGGCCCTGGCGAGCCTCAACGCCGGCATTGCCTTTTCCAATGCCATACTCGGTGCCGGTCACGCCATGACCCACCAGGTCGGCGGCCTGATGGATACTCACCACGGCGAGGCCAACGCCATCCTGCTGCCCCATGTCATGCAGTTCAATCTACCTGACTGCCGGCAGCGGTTTCGGCAGATCGCCCAGGCGATGGGAGAGATTGGCTCGAAGGAGCCACTGCCTGCCGCCGAGCAGGCTATCGAGGCGGTAAAAAGGCTCGTGGCGGATATCGGCCTGAAACAATCCCTGACCGATTTGGGACTGTCTGAAGACCAGCTTCAACGCCTGACAGATAACGTCATGCAGGATGAGTGCATTGCCACCAACCCGCGCATGGCCACTCCGGAAGATATTGCCAAACTGTTCCGCAAGGCCCTTTAGCAGTCGGGTGCAAGCCGCCCTGAAACCATGAATGGACTTTTTCTGCACCCCGACAGAGGTCCCAGCAGTGAACCGAGAAGCGAACGGACAACATAAATTAATTGCCGACCTGACCGGTGTAAATGCGTCCAAATTGAGCTATTACGCCGAGCTGAAGAAGCGTCAGGAAAAAATTCGCCGGCAGAATGTCCGCCTCGAAATTCTCCATCGCCTGACCCGAGCCCTGCATCTTGAAATGTCCGTCGAGGACATGTTCAACGAAGCCCAGCAGCTGTTGCCCGAAGCTCTGCCCTGCGAACTGCTCGGCCTGGCCATGCTGCAGAACGATGAACTGGTGATCAAGGCGCTGCCTCCCTTTCATTTTCGGCAGACGCAACCAGTGCCGCGCAGTTCGGTTCTCTGGCAGCCCCTGAACCTCAACGAGGCCCTGATTCTGGGCGAGTTGCCGAAGGACGACCCCTTTTTTGCCGGTTATCCGCATCTGGCCGAACGGATCCATTCCCTGGTGGTGGCCCCCCTGCATTACAAGTCGGCCACCCGCGGCCTGCTGTTGATCGGCAGTTCGCAACCGGCAGCCTATACCCAGGAAGAACTGAGCTTCGTTCAACATCTGGCCGAGCAGTTGGCCATCAGCATTCAGAACGCCCAGCTCTACGAAGAGGTTTCCCGTGCTCGGCAAGGCTGGGAAGCGACCTTCAACGCCGTCACCGAACCGATTCTGCTGATCGATACCGAGTACAACATTCAGCTCAACAACCAACGGCCGCTGCCGGAACTGTTTCCCGACGGCCAGCCGCCGCAACCGGGTCAGAAATGCTTCGCCACCCTTTACGGCCGCAGCAGCCCCTGTCCGAGCTGTCCGATGCAAGCCCTGGCCCGGGATCCCCGCCCCGTCTACCGCCATCTGGAGACCAGAACCGGCCGCCAGCTCGACCTCTCCTTCTATCCGGTACTGGGCAAGGAAAAGGAACTGGTGGCGATGACCATCATCATCAAGGACATTACCGAAAAAGCCCAGATGGAGGCCAAGCTGATGCATTCGGCACGACTGGCGGCCATCGGCGAAATGGCCGCGGGGGTGGCCCACGAACTGAACAGCCCCATGACCGTGGTCATCGGCACGGCCCAGCTCCTGTATGCCGAACTGGCCGGCAACCCGGAGCACGGCGACTCCCTCAAGGAGATTGCCGACTGCGGGCTGCGCTGCAAGCGCATCATTCAGAACCTGCTGACTTTTTCCCGTCAGGAACAGGTCCCCATGGATTTGACCAACCTCAACCGGGAGATCGAACGGGCTCTCAGCCTGGTTAACTACCTCATCGACCCGGCACAGATCACTATCGTCAAGCTGCTGGCCGACGACCTGCCGCGGATCATGGCCAACGGCGTGCAGATCCAGCAGGTGGTTACCAATCTGCTGATCAACGCCCGGGACGCCCTGACGGAAAATACCGGGGAAAAGACCATCCATCTCGAATCCTATCTGCAGCAGGACCCTGACCAGGATTGGGTGACCGTCTCCGTGCGCGACAACGGCACCGGCATCGCTAAAGACAAGCTGAAAAATGTCTTTACCCCGTTTTATACCAGTAAGGAAGCGACCAAAGGCACCGGACTGGGTCTTTCGGTCAGTTTCGGCATCGCCCAGGCCCACGGCGGCACCCTGGAAGTGGAAAGCAGCCCGGGCAAAGGCAGCTGCTTTTCCCTGCGGCTGCCGGCCAGCCCTCCGCAACCGGCTGAACATCTACCCGTCTGAAAACCAAGAGGAGAAGCATGGCTGTACATCCGATCAATGTCCTGATCATCGACGACGAAGAATCCGTCTGTAATTTTTTCCGCCGTCTGCTCGATAGAAAGGGTTGCCGCACGGTTACCGCGGTCAGCGAAAGCGAGGCCCTGCGCGCATTGGAGGGTTCGCCCTTTCAGGTGGCGATGGTCGACCTGAAGCTGCCGGATACCGATGGCCTGACCCTGCTGAAGCATATCAAACGCAAGCAGCCCAATTGCGAGGTCATCATCATGACCGGCTTCAGCACCATCCAGACCGCGGTCAAGGCGATGCAGATGGGTGCCTATCAGTATGTGGAAAAGCCCTTTGACGATATCAAGCAGATTGAATGGCTGATTCAGGAGGCGTCAGCATCAGCCGCCACCTCCCAGGGTAAGCAGAAGGACGAGGAGGAATGGAGCCAGTTCGCCAGGGCCCAGGGCTTTCTGGTCGGCAACACGCCGGACATGCGGCAACTGGCGTCCCTCGCCTATCGCCTGGCGAGTAAGGACATCAGCATCCTGATTCAAGGGGAAACGGGCACCGGCAAGGAGGTGCTGGCCCGCTTCATCCATGCCACCTCCCACCGTGCCGAACAGATGTTCATCCCCATCAACTGCGGAGCCCTGTCCGACAACCTGCTCGAAAGCGAACTGTTCGGCCACGAACGGGGTTCCTTTACCGGTGCCGGCAGCATGCGCCGAGGGATTTTCGAACTGGCCAACAACGGCACCCTGTTCCTCGACGAGATCGGCGAGGCCAGCCTGGCCATTCAGGTCAAACTGCTGCGGGTCCTGGAAACGGGCGAGTTCATGCGCCTGGGCGGGGAAAAGATGGTCCACAGCGACGTGCGAATCATCTCCGCCTCCAACGTCGACCTCGAACAGGCCATGCTCGGCCGTGACTTTCGCGAAGACCTCTTTTACCGTCTTAATGTGGTCAAGCTGGAAATTCCCCCGCTGCGCGCCCGGCAGGAGGATATCCCCATGCTGGCTGAGCACTTTGTGCGCCAGCTCAATCCCCACCTCAGCGTTTCGTCGGAAATCAACCAGCTGCTCTGCGCCTACGACTGGCCGGGTAATATCCGCGAACTGGCCAACACCCTGCGCCAGGCGGTCGCCCTGTGCGACGGACCGAAGATTCTGCCCAAACACTTTGCCGGCAAGCTGGCCATCAACCGGCCACGGCCGGTGGCGATGCCACAGCGGGGCGGAGCGTTACAGCCGACCGCCTGCAATGAACAGCCACCGCTGGACAAGTTCTGGGAACATTACGGCAAGCCCGAGGTGCTGGAACAGCTCAACGGCGGCGAACTGACTCAGTTGCTCCATTCCCTGCGCGGCCTCGAAGAGAGTCTCTGTTCGGTGATGCGCAAAAAAGGCATCTCTTCCGCCGGCAGCGAATGTCTCAAGGATTCGGAAGCCGCCTCCATCAAGAAGACCTTGGTCCAGCACCGCTGGAACATTACCGAAACCGCCCGGGCCCTCGGCATCGCCCGCAACACCTTGCACCGCAAGATAAAAAAATACGATCTGCACAACTAGTGACGGCCGGGACCTGCGTCTCATCCGAAAACAATGAAAAGGTTCCCGGTTTTCTATGGGTCCCATATGACCTACAGGTCCGATGAGGAGACAACTGCTATGAACTGCTCGAAATCCGCCGCACTCTTTGCCGAGGCCAGACAAGTTATTCCCGGCGGGGTCAACAGTCCGGTCCGCGCCTTTCACTCCGTCGGCGGCGAACCGCTGTTCATCGAGCGGGCCACAGGCAGCACCCTGTTCGATGTAGACGGCAATGCCTATATCGACTATGTCGGTTCCTGGGGGCCGATGATCCTTGGTCACAGTCATCCCGCGGTGGTCGAAGCCGTGTGCCGGGCCGCAGCCAATGGCGCTTCCTTCGGCGCCCCCACCGCCCTGGAGACCGAACTGGCGGAACGGGTGCGCGACGCCTATCCGAATATGGAGCAGGTACGCATGGTCTCCTCCGGCACCGAGGCAACCATGAGCGCCATCCGCCTGGCCCGGGGCTACACCGGCCGCGACAAGATCCTCAAGTTCGAAGGCTGCTATCACGGCCATGCCGACAGCCTGCTGGTAAAAGCCGGCAGCGGCGCCGCCACCTTTGGCGTTCCCACCTCCCCCGGCGTACCGGCCGATTTTGCCCGCCACACCCTGACCGCCTCCTTCAACGACCTTGAGCAGGTACAGGCCCTGGCCGACACCCATCGCGGCGAGTTGGCCGCCATCATTCTCGAGCCGGTGGCCGGCAATATGGGCTGCGTAGCACCGCAAAGCGGCTTTTTGGAAGGTCTGAGGAGTCTGTGCGATGCAGAAGGGATCATGCTGATCATGGACGAGGTGATGACCGGATTCCGCCTCGCCTACGGCGGTGCACAGGAACGCTACGGGGTGCGCGGCGACCTGGTCTGTCTCGGCAAGATTATCGGCGGCGGCCTGCCGGTCGGCGCCTTTGGCGGCAAACGGGAGATCATGCAGCAGCTGGCGCCGGAAGGTGCCGTCTACCAGGCCGGTACCCTGTCCGGCAATCCCCTGGCCATGAGCGCCGGCATTGCTACCCTCAAACTGCTGCAGGAGCCGGGCTTCTACCAACGCTTGGAGGAGAAGAGTGCCTACCTTGAGGCGGGCTTGCGTGATGCCGCCCAACAATGTTCTCTGCCAACCTGCCTGCAACGGGTCGGCGCCATGTTCTGTACCTACTTCCAGGCCGGTCCGGTACAGTCCTTCGCCGATGCGGCGCAAAGCGATACGGCCGCCTTCGGCCGCTTCTTTCGCTTGATGCTGGAGGCCGGGGTCAACCTGGCCCCCTCCCAGTTCGAGGCCGGCTTCATGAGCGCCGCTCACAGCCAGGATGATCTCGACCGCACCATCGCCGCTGCCCGCCAGGCCTTTGCCGGGGTCTGAGCAGACCCTGCGACCTGCGGGAGCCATACAGACTCCTGCCGAACACCATTGATTGATGCTTTCGCAAAAATCCGTGTGATGGCTAAGCAAAAATTTCGACCTACAAGGCGTAGTGGTTTTTCAGGGGTGAAGACATACAGATAGTATGTCGAAGTCCTGAAAAACCACTGCAACGTAGTAGGGTGGACTTTTTGCGACGCCATCGCTATTCGCTGCGCAGCACCTGCAGTATCTCAACATGGGCCGCCTGCCAGGCCGGATAGGCTCCGGCCGCCAGCCCCAGCAGCAGGGACCCGAGCAGGCTGCTGACAATCAGCAGCGGATCGTAGGCCAGCGGCATCGCGCCGATCCGGCAGACCACCAGCACCAGCAGCAAAGAACTGAGCACCCCCAGACCGCCGCCGATCCCGGCCATCAGTCCCGCCTCAAACATGAATTGCCGAACGATATCGCGCCGCTTTGCCCCCACCGCCCGCCGCACACCAATTTCCAGCCTTCGCGTGCGCACCAACAGCACCATGATCGACAGAATGCCAAGACCGCCAACGGCAAAGGAGATGGACGAACTGAGCAGACCGAGGGTCTGCACCAGGGCCAGGGCGTCGCGCTGCACCTGCATGGTGTCCTGGGCGGCGAGGAGGGTAAAATCGTCATCCTCGCCCGCATCGATGCGGTGCCGGCGGCGCAGAATGGTCGCCGCCGCCTGCCGCGCTTCGTCGATGGCCTGCGAATCCGCCAGCTGCAGATAAACGCCGCTGATCCAGTCCTGATTGGCCAGCCGCCGCATGTAGGTGGTCAGGGGCACGAAGACCTGCTCGTCCTGATCGGTACCGGCGATATCGGCCCCCTTCGGCTCCATCACACCGATTACCCGCAGCCCCGCCCGCGGCAGCATAACCTGCCGGCCGAGGGCTGCCTGTCCATCACCGAACAGCCGTTCGGCGATGCTGGCCCCCAGCACGCAAACCTTGGCCCGCCCAGCTTCATCGTCAACGGAGAGGAAACGCCCGAGACGGGTCTGAAGGTTACGCACCTGGGCATAGTTAGGCAGGGTGGCGACCAGCTGGCAATTGATCTGCAGATCGCCGGCCCGAATCGGGCTGGTGGCCTGCACAAAGGGGGCTCCGGCACGGGCGGCCGGCACTCCGGCCAGCAGTGCCTGAGCGTCCTGCCGAGTAAAGTTTCTGGCCGTGGCCCGCACCCGGCTGTTACCCGAGGGACGAAAGGACAGCTGACCGCTGCGAACCATGAACAGGTTCGTGCCGAGCTTGGCCGTCTCCTGCTCAGCCTTGAGCAGCATGGAGCGCGAGACGTGCTGCACCCCGGTCAGGGCAAGGGCACCGAGAAAGACCCCGACCATGGCCAGAATGCTGCGCAGCCGATGGACATGCAGGGAGGAGAGAGCGATCTTGAGGCTGAAGAACATCGCTTTGGGTCCTTTTCGTCGGTGTTCAACCGGCGCCCTTAAGCACCTCGATGGGATTCAGAGCGGCCGCCTGGCGGGCCGGCTTGAGGCCGAACAATACACCGATGGCCAGAGCCGCGGTCACGGCCATGCCGAACACCTTCCAGGAAAAGAGAATCTGCAGCAGACCGAGCCGCGCCAACAATTGACCGAGGGCCATGCCAAGCCCCATGCCGAGCAGGGCACCGCGCAGGGTCAGGCAGCCCGCCTCGGTCAGCACCTGGCTGAGAATCGCCCGGTTGCCAGCCCCCAGGGCCTTTTCAGACCGATTTCCATGCGCCGCTCGTTGATACTCAGATAAAACAGGTTGGCCAGCACGAAGCCGCCGACGGTCATCGCCACCAGCGCCGTCACCCCGAGAAACAGCAGCAGCCCGCTTTTGAACATGGAGAGGAACTGCAGAATCTCTTCCGAACTGATGATGGTGAAATCGTCCAACTCCTCCGGCTCGAGGCGATGCAGATGGCGCAGCAGGCTGCGCAGGTTGGCAATGTGCTCGGCCATCAGCTCAGGAGCATGAAACTTGACTCGCAAGGCCCGAAAATACTTGCGGTTCAGATTGAAACGTTGGGTCAGGGTGGTGATCGGAATGATGATTCGGTCGTCGACCGAGCCGCTGCCGCTGACCACTCCGCGATAGCTCAGGCGGCCAACGATCTGCACCGGCAGCTGATTGACCAGTACCGTGTGGCCCACCGGGGAACGGGAGCCGAACAGCTCCCGGGCGGTGTTGTCGCCAATCAGACCGACCTTGGCCCCGCGG
>JAUWLU010000280.1 GCA_030613545.1 Desulfuromonadales bacterium | reverse complement strand
AAGTGGTAATCAGTGATAAGTGACTAGTAATCAGTAAATTGTTGAAATCAGGGCTCAACACACATTACTTATTACTCATTACGCTTTGCGTACTTCGAACGCATTGCGCAGTGGACAGTGTACCCCAGCAGCCGACGGCGTTACCAGCACTATCCGGCCACCGGGCCGAGCCACGGGGGTAACTCATTGAAGAGGATATGGAACAAGGGTACGACGAGAGCATAGGTCAGCAGGGTGATCAAAAGGATGCTGAGCAGATTGAGTCCGAAGCCACTGCGAACCATCTGCGGAATGGTGATGTAGCCGGAGCCGAACACGATGGCATTGGGTGGCGTAGCCACCGGCAGCATGAAGGCGCAGGAGGCCGCCAGGGCGGCCGGAATGAGCAACAGCAGGGGATTCTGTTGCAGGCCGATGGCCACCGCCGCCAGCACCGGCATGGCCATGGCGGCGGTAGCGGTATTGGAGGTCAGTTCAGTGAGAAAGATGATCAATGCGGTCACGGCAACCACCAGCACCAGCAACGGAGCCCCTTGCAGCAGAATCACCTGGCCGCCGATCCAGCTCGACAAACCGGTACTCTCGAAGCCAGCCGCCAGCGACAGACCGCCGCCGAACAGCACCAGCACTCCCCAGGGCATCCTTGCGGCCCATTGCCAGTCCATGACGAAACGGTGGCGCCGCAAATCAACAGGAATGAGGAACAGCAGCAGGGCACCGGTCATGGCGATGGTCGCATCGCTGACCATAGCCGAATGGGGCAGCAAGGGGGCCAGCCAACCGCGGCCGACCCAGGCCAGAGCGGTCAGAACAAAGACCAGCGCCGTCCAGCGTTCGCCGGGCTGCATGGGGCCGAGCTGGCGCAGCTCGTTAAGAATGATCTCCCGCCCCCCCGGCACCCGCTTCAGGCGCAGAGGATAGGCCCACCGGATCAGCCACAGCCAGGTCAAGGGCAGCAGCACCGCCGCCAGCGGCACACCGACCAGCATCCAGCGGGCAAAGGTGATTTCATAGCCGTAAACGGTCTGCAGATAACAAGCGAGCACCATATTGGGCGGGGTACCGATCAGGGTCGCCACACCGCCGATGGTGGCGGCATAGGCAATGCCGAGCATCAGGTTAATGCCGAAATGAAACCGTCCCGGGGCAAAGTCAATCTCCCGGTCCAGCCCTTCCTTACGCCCGGCCTCGGCCACATGCTCGATGATAGCCAGGCCGATGGGCATCATCATCACCGCGGTCACGGTATTGGAAACAAAGGCCGACAAAAAAGCCGCCGCCAGCATAAAACCGAAAATCAACCGGCCGGGTGAGAAACCGACCGACCGCACCACCTGCATGGCAATGCGCCGGTGCAGATTCCAGCGCTGCATGGCCAGGGCGATGATGAAACCGCCCATGAAAAGAAAAATCAGCTGGTTGGCGTAGGGCGCCGCCGCCTGAGCGGTGGGCATGATGCCGAGCAGCGGCAGTAGCGCCAACGGCAGCAGGCTGGTGGCGGGGATGGGAATCGCCTCGGTCATCCACCAAGTCGCCATCAGCGTAGCCACGGCCAGCATCCGCTGGCCTTCCGGAGCCAGTCCCTCAGGGGTCGGCAGCAACAGGCAGGCCAGGAAAAGCAGCGGCCCCAGCAACAAACCGACACGTTGGCGCCGCGAACCATCGCCCCGACCCGCAGCCGGAGAGACAGAAGGCTGTTGAGATAACTTGAAATCCATCAATCATTTACCTAAAAAGAGTATTCCGGGGACGTCAACGGTTGGCGGCGGAGACGGGCCGAAAAGCCTTCAGCCGTTTTTCGTCGGTCAGCAGATAGGGCCCGCCGAGCAGATCGATGCAATAGGGAATGGCCGGGAAAACCGCATCGAGACATTCGCCGATGGCCGCCATGCCATCGTCGTAGATGTCCTGCAACCCCTTGGCTTTCATCGTCAATCGCTCCATCCCAAAAAAGCCGCTCATTTCAACGGCCATCGTTCACGAATCGAAAGTTAGACCAGTCTTATCCTCTTGAAACGCTTAGCGTTTATGGCTAGCGTGCAAAAATCTGGCCTCGTTTATTCAACCATAAAATCGGCCAGTTGCCACAAAAGAAATATTCATTTGAACACATGTAAAATATCTCGACAAAGGCTGGCAGGGAATGAAAACCCGTAATTGGTAACAGGTTTAAACCAATTAGGCCTTACGCCTCACGCGTTACGGATTTTACTCGCACCTCGGCCTCGGGCGGACAAAAAAAGCCGGATTCCCCATCGACAGGGAACCCGGCTTAGTCTTTGTGGCTATGTTTAGCTTAGTGCTTGCCGCAACCGGTGCAAACATGGCCGCCTTCGCCGCCTTCGTCGCAGGAAGGGGCATCGGCCTGCAGTCCGGTTTCGACGCCCTCCAGATCGAAGATCAGGGTCTTGCCGGCCATGGGATGGTTGGCATCCATCTTGACCGTTTCGTCGGTAATTTCAGCCACCATCGCCGGTACCGGTTGGCCCTGGGGATCGCGCAGGTGCAGGCGCTGGCCTATTTCCAGTTTCATATCTTCGGGGATCTGGCTCTTGGGAATATCGATGATCATTTCGTCCTGAAGTTCGCCGTAGGCATCGACGGGAGCCATGGTGACGGTCTTCTTATCGCCGGCCTGCATGCCAAGAACTGCATCGTCAAAGCCTTTGATAAGCTGACCTGAGCCGACGGTGAATTTGAGAGGCTCTTTGCCTTCGGAGGAATCGAATACGTTGCCGTCTTCGAATTTGCCGGTGTAATTCACGGTAATGGTATCACCGTTTTTGATTGCTTCAGACATTAAG
>JAUWLU010000098.1 GCA_030613545.1 Desulfuromonadales bacterium | reverse complement strand
AAAAAGTCCGCCCTACTGCGTTGCAGCACTTTTTCAGGACTTCGACATACCATATGTATGCCTTCACCCCTGAAAAACCACTACGCCTTGTAGGTCGAAATTTTTGCTTAGCCATCTCATGACTTTTTGCGAAAGCATCATTTCTGATGGCTTTAAATGAGGATCAACAGGGCAGGCAGGGCGAGGCAGACGAAGCAGCACAGGGTCCAGCGGAACATTTGGCGAGTGCTGAAAAAGGCCACCATGCCGAGTTTGAAGCAGAGGTTGGAAATGAGGGCGATGAGGATGCTGATGTGGGCTTGGGACGCTTGCAGAACCCCCTGCTGGACCAGTCGTGCATTGGACAGGGTAATGGCATCGACATCGGTCAGGCCGGAGACCAGGGCTACGATGTAGACCCCGCTATTGCCGAGATAGTCCTTGGCCGCGGAGACAGCGAGAATGACCGCGGCATAGAGCAGGCCGAAGAACAGGGCTTGCGGCAGTTCCACCGGGTTCTTGGTGTTCGGCGCCGGCCCATCGCCGCGCGGGGTATTGCGCCAGATCAGAAAGGCCGGGATCAGGCCGCCGATGAACATGGCGCCCATGGGCAGGGCCAGACCGGCCAGCAGGGCGGGATGGATCATGCCGACCAGAAAGGCCACGCGGATCAGCACCACCGTTGACGCGAGGGCGACAACGACTGCGGCGGCTTGGGAAAAGCCGGGATTGTCCCGGGTGTAGCGACTGAAAGATAGGGTGGTCGCGGTGCTGGAGACGATGCCGCCAAGAATGCCGAGTACCGGTCCGCCCCAACGCTGGCCGACCACCTTGAGGGTGATATAGCCGGCCAGGTTGATGGCGCTGATGATTACCACCATCAGCCAGATGTCGGAAGGGTTGAGGGCCTGGTAAGGTCCGTAGCTCCGGTCGGGAAGGATCGGCCAGATAATGAAGGCCACCAGGATGAACTGAAAGATGGCATACAGGTCGCGCTGTTGCAGGCGGCGGGAAAATTCGTGCATCTGCAGTTTGAAATAGAGAATGACGGTGGTCGCCAGGCTGATGGCCACGGCGGGTACAATATAGCCTGTTGCCAGCAGAACGCCGATGCCGTAGGCCACCAGAAGAGCGATGGAGGTTGTCAGGCCCGGCGGCATATGTTCTTTGAGACGAAGGAAATGGACCATGGCCGATTGGACGGTGATGGCCCCAAGGCCGGCAGCGACCACCCATGGATAAGAGCCATCGAGAGCCATGTTGCCGCAGATGGCACCGAACAGCGTCACCAGGATGAAGGTGCGCAATCCGGCCAGTCGCGGTTCCTGCCGCTCCCGCTCTAAGCCCATCAGGGCGCCGAGCAAAATGGCCAGAAAATAGGACTCAAAGAGTTGCCAGGCGGTCGTCTCATTCATGGTTGGCAGGACCTTTTACCGAAGCAGGATTGAAGGGGATATCATTCATGAAAAGTATAGCAAAAAGGGGCGAATTTCGAAGAAAATCAATTTTTCCGTCGAGGCACCGATAAGTTTGCATATTTTTTGCTAATAATAAGTGTTGGCAGCTGCAACCCGCTCTTGATATCGAGAGGCATCGAGCCAAAGAGATTGCCAGTATCGAGGCGGCAGGGCTGCGTGGTTGAAAAGAACCTCCCAGATTCCAAAGGAGGCAGAACCGTGTACTACCTCAGCATGAAAGTCGCACCCCCTTGGAAGCAGGATCGAGCTCGCAAAGTCAAACAGGCCCTGGCTCATTTCTGGGTCGAGGCGGAAACCGGCAACGGCGCGGCGCACAAAGCCTTGGATTACCTTGAGCAGCGCCAGTGGCAGGTCCTCGCCATTCAGGAAAAACCCAATGTGGTCAGTGAGCACGACGACTCCCATGGCTGTATGGGCTTGACTCAGTCGCTGCGCGCCAGGGTCTATGGTTTGTCCCTGTGTCTGACCGATTGGGTTTATGAAGGCCTTCAGTAAGGTCTGCCTGTTTGGCTTGACCGCCCCGGAAAAACGTCCGAATTTGGCAAAAGCAGCTGTTCTTTAAGCCAGCGCCCTTCGGCTGGCTGCTGTTTTTAACAGCACTTTCCAGAGGGGGGGGCAGAATCCTTCGGACCCATCGGCAATCCACCTCGCTCCCAGGTTGAGTGCCGTCACCGAATTTCGATCATGGGGCGGTGCTCTGACCGACTCGCCCCACAGGATCGTGTTGAATTCCTCTCCGGCACGGGGTGTCCCTTAGTCAAAGGCCTAGCAGCACGAGCCCCTATAAAATCCCTGCCAGAAATTTTTGCTTAGCCATCTCATGACTTTTTGCGAAAGCATCAACATTATCCATGATAAAAATTCCGCAAAAATCCGGTTTTCACTGGTGAATCGGGAAGAGCGCCCGGTAATTTATCCCATCAATGGCGACCTGGAAGGGGACGGCCGAAAGGCTTGTTGTTGTCGGGTGACAGATAGAATTTTCGATGCTCGGCAATATGGACGGTGGGGAAATCATCAGCTGTGAGGAGCGAGACATTTTTTCCGCTCATGGGTGTTCTGCGGCTATTTGAGGTGGCTGGCCAGAAATCGGTCGAGCTGGTTGGCAAAGGCGCTGCGGTCCTGCTGGTTGAAGGGAGCCGGGCCGCCGGTGTCGATGCCGCTGCCGCGCAGTTCGTCCATCAGATCGCGCATGGCCAGCCGTTCGCGAATATTGTCCGTGTCGTACAGTTCCCCGCGGGGATTGAGGGCGTGACCGCCTTTATCGACTACTAGCGCGGCGAGGGGGATGTCGGCGGTAATCACCAGGTCACCGGGCTGTAACAGCCTGACGATGGTCTCATCGGCCACATCCAGCCCCGAGGCGACGACCATCGACCGAATATAGCGGGATGCCGGTGCCTGCATCGGCCGGTTGGCCACCAGCACGAGGGCGGTTTTGACCCTTTCGGCGGCGCGAAACAGGATCTCTTTGATGGGCTTGGGACAGGCGTCGGCATCGATCCAGATCTGCATTCAGACCGTCCCTTCCTGAACCGCTCGGGCGGCGCAGCGTCCCGCCAGCCAGCCGCTGGAAAAGGCCGCCTGCAGGTTGTAGCCGCCGGTCTCAGCCTGCAGATCGAGCAGTTCGCCAGCCAGATAGAGTCCCCCTACCAGGCGCGATTCCATGGTTCGCGGGTCGACCTCCCGCGTATCGACTCCGCCGGCGGTGACAATGGCCTCGCTAAAGGGCCGATGGCCGCTCACCTCCAGGCGAAAGTCCTTGATCCAGCGGCCTAGTCTGCGGCGTTCCTTGGCGTTCATGGTGGCGGCGGTGCGTTCTGCCGAAAGATCGACAAGGTCGAGGCAGACCGGCACCATAACCCCTGGCAGCAGGCCTCGCAACAGGCTGGCGATCGGCTCCTTGCCGCGAGCGTCAAGGTCGCGCAGCAGCCGGCGGTCGAGTTTCTGTTCGTCGAGGGCCGGTTTGAGATCGAGGGACAGGGCAACCTGGCGACCGCTGCGCAGAGCGTCGACCGCCAAACCGCTCAGGGTCAGAATGATCGGACCGGTGACGCCGAATTTGCTGAAGACCAGTTCGCCGAAGTCTTCGGCGACCTTTTTACCGTCGACCAGCAGCCGTGCCTTGATGTTGCGCAGGTTGAGTTCCGCCATGCGGCCGGTGAAGGAATCGGCCGTTTCGAGGGGCACCAGGGCCGGTCGAATATCGATAATGTGATGGCCCGCGGCGGCGGCGAACCGGTAGCCGTCGCCCGTGGACCCGGTGGCCGGATAGGAGGCACCACCGGTGGCCAGCACCGCGGCTCGGCAAGGGATCTCCCTGCCATTGCAGAGCACGCCGGTAACTCGGCCATCAGCCAGGACCAGGCTTTCGACGGTCGCTGAGGTTTGCACTGCCACGCCGCACTGCTGCAGCCACTGGCGCAGCGCTCTCAGCACCTCGCCGGCCTGACCGCTGGCGGGAAACACCCGGCCGCCCCGTTCGGTGACCAGCTTGAGGCCCAGGTCCTCGAAAAAATCCATTAATTCGGTGTTGAAAAAACGCGCGAAAGCCTGCCGCAGAAAGCGCCCAGAAGGACCGAAATGGTCGAGAAATTCACGCATTTCGGCAATGTTGGTGAGATTGCAGCGGCCTTTTCCGGTAATGCCGAGCTTGCGCCCGGGCAGGGGCATCTTTTCCAGCAGCAGGGTGCGGCTGCCGGCTTGCGCGGCCTGGCCGGCGGCCATGAGGCCGGCGGCACCGCCGCCGATAACGATAATATCCGGTTGGGTCAAGGGTCAGCCTGTAAAAGAAGTGAACTGTGAATGGACTTGTTCAACACTTTGCTAAAGGGACAATACAGACCGCTAACGCCTGGCGCAAGGCTTTTGCGAAGGTGCTGACCGATTGGGTTCATCACTCTGCAACGGGTCGTCGATGGGCTGGCCGGTTCGCTAGCTGATTTCAGAACAACGGGCAGGCGTTCCTTTTTCAGCGGGACTCGGCGACTCGGGGCGGGTTAAATCCCAGATCGAGGCCGCCGTTGCGCCAAGTTTCGAAATCGTCGCGGGTGTTGAGGTTGAGGAACATCTGCCAGTCGGGACTGTAGCGCCTGGCCTCTGATTCGCTGACATAGTGGGTGTCGCGATCTTTGAGAAATTGAAAGAGGGAATGGTGGCCGCGACGGAGATAGTCTTCGATATCCGCCACCAGATCACGGGCATAAAAGGCGTTGAAGGGCTCGATCCAGTCGCCAAAGCGGGTGATGCAGGCGGTGGCCGTGCCGCCTTGCAGACACTGCTGCATAAAGCGAATATAGTCGAGATCGATGTTGGGCATGTCGCAGGCCAAAAAGAAGACCTGGCGTGAGTTCGCGGTCTTCAGGCCGATATGAATGCCGCCGAGGGGGCCTTTGTTACGAAGCTCGTCGCTGACCACGACAAAGGGGGTGTCCCGATAGAGTTCGGGGGTATTGGTCACCACGATGATCTGCTCAAAAAGCTTGGCCAGTTGCTCGCCATGGTGGCAGAGCAGATAATGATTCTTGATCTGCAAGAACTGTTTGTCAAAGCCCATGCGGCGGCTTTTGCCGCCGGCCAGGATGACTGCGCTGCCGAATTCCCTGTTCATAACTTCTCCGGCTTAAAAAAAAGCTTTACTGCTCGGCGAGGGGTCAGTCCCGTTCCAGGCAGGAAAAATTGGTGTAAACGTTGAATTTGCTGCCGCGGGCGAAACCGATCAGGGTCATACCCAGGGCCTGGGCCTGTTCGATGGCGGCACTGGTCGGCGCCGAGCGGGAGACGATGACCGGAATGCCCCGCCGGGCCACCTTGGCGACGATTTCGGTGGAGATGCGGCCGCTGGTGAGCACGATTTTATCGTCAAGGGGGACGTCGTTCATCATCGCATGCCCGAGGATCTTGTCCAGGGCGTTATGCCGGCCGATATCCTCCTCAAAGGTCAGCAACTCGTTGCCGTCGGAGAGGGCGCAACTGTGTACCCCACCGGTATCGAGAAACAGCTGGGATTTGCGGTTGAACTCGGCCATGAGCCCCAATATGCTGTCCGCCCGCAGGGTAAAGGTGTTGTCGGGACGGTCGGCCAGGGTTTCGAAGTCGGCGACATAGAGCATGGAGCGCCCCTTACCGCAGGCGGTGGTGACCGTCTTCTGGGCATAGAGCTTGTCGCCGGCCAGAAAGAACTCATCCTTGTTGCTTAGGGTGACCTGGGCCAGTTTCCGGTCCACATCGACAGTCAGGCTCTGCAGGTCGTCCCGGTGCTGGATAACCCCTTCGGAGAAGAGAAAGCCGGCCACCAGATCTTCCAGGGAGCGGGGGGTGCAGAGCAGGGTGATGAATTCCTTGCCGTTGACCTGAATGGCCAGGTCGTATTCGGCGGCCACCACATCGGTGACTTCGCTGATTTGTCCTTGCCGGTACTGCAGGATGGGGAATTCGCGACGTTCGCTGTTGGCTGACATCCTTGTCTCTCCAGAAGGCTAATCGATAAAAGTGGGTGCCGCGGCGATGCCTCTCTGCAGCAACCTGGCGATCTTGTCGGCCGCTAGGCCGGGGCTCAGGCCGAGACGGATGGTCTGAAAACACTCTTCGTCGCTCAGGCCGATGGCTTTGAGGACGTGAGACGGTTTGTGCTCCACCGATGAGCAGGCCGAACCGGCGGAAAAGGACAGCTCATCTTTCAGCAGCATCATCAGCGCGCTGGCCTCCACTCCGGGAATGGTGATGCTCAGATTGCGGGCCAGTTTATGCTGTGGATCGCCGTTCAGGCGCAGTCTGGGAAATGCTTGCTGCAGTCGGTCGAACAGCTCTTTTGCCGTCTGGCGCAGGAGCCGGTTGGTTTGCTCCGCCTCTTCCAGAGCCAGCTGCAGAGCGGTCGCCATGCCGACGATGGCCGGAACGTTAAGGGTGCCCGGTCGCAGGCCCCGTTCCTGGCCGCCTCCGAACTGGGTCGGCTGCAGACAGGTACTGGCGGCCCCCTCACGGACGTAGAGCCCGCCGACGCCCTTGGGGCCATAAAATTTATGGGCGGAAAAGGACAACAGGTCGATCTGCAGCTGTTCGACGTTGAGGGGCTCGTGGCCGACGGCCTGGGCCGCGTCGCAATGGAACAGTATGCCGGCAGCTCGACAAATTCGGCCGATTTCCTCTATCGGCTGCAGGGTGCCGATCTCGTTGTTGGCAAACATCACCGAAACCAGCGTGGTTTCCGGTCGCAGGGCAGCCCGCAGTTGCTCGGGATCGATGCGGCCACAGCCGTTGACCGGCAGCAGGGTGACTTTGGCGCCGCAGCTCTCCAGGTGCGCCAAGGGCGCCAGCACCGAAGAGTGTTCAATTGCCGAGGCCAGCAGATGGCGGCCGCTGATGGGACGATTCGCAAAGGCGCCGAGCAGCGTCAGGTTGTTGGCCTCTGTGGCGCCGCTGGTAAAGATGATTTCTTTTTCCGACCGGCAGCCGAGAGCTGCGGCGATGGTCTGCCGGGCCTGCTCCACGGCAGTGTGGGCACCTTCGCCGTGGTAGTGCTCCGGCCCCGAAGGGTTGCCGCACTGCTCGCTGAAATAGGGCAGCATCCTGGCCAGAACTCGCGGATCGACCGGCGTTGAGGCTTGGCTGTCGAGATAGATGGGCACGTGGCTCAAAGGTGCTGATTCCTTGCAGACAGAGGTCGGTAGCTTTCTATCCGCCGTCGATTTATGCGCTCTGGGCCAGCAGATACTGTTTGGCCAGGGCTGTGTTGACATGCACGACCCCATTGTTCAGATTCTTGAAGGGGTAGTCATCGGTGATCGTCTCCAGGGCGTCAGCCTGCTCCTGGCTGCGCAGCACCATGCCGGCCGGCACATAACGACCATCGGCCACGGTGACGCCCATGACGATGGCGCCCGGTTCGATAACGCAGCCCTTGCCGACAAAGGACTTGAACACCAATGCCTTCATGCCGACAAAGGTCCCATCCAGAACTACCGCCGGGCCGTGAATCTGCACCTGATGGGCCAGGGAGACGCGGCGGCCGACATAGACGCCATAGCTCTGTCCGTTGACCTCATAGAGGTTCTTGGTCACCGGCGTGCCGTTCATTTCCGTTTCCAGGGCGTGAATGACCACGCCATCCTGAACATTGGAGTCGTCGCCGACAAACAGCGGCTGCCCCTCGTCGTTCCGCACCACCGCAGTGGGAGAAACCATGATGTTCTTGCCCAGAATAACATTTCCGATCACGGCAGCCAAGGGGTGGACATAGCTGGTGGCATCGATAACAGGCTCCGATGCCTGGCCGCAAAAATCGGTGACGACGTTTTTCTCTATCATTGTTAGAACTCCCCTGATGTAAATGGTCGAGATGGTTAGGAAGGCGAGGTGCGGCTCCATTTTAACCGGAGACTAGCGTCTCGGTGAAGCGAAATTTGGGATCTGGTGTCTGTTGCTGAACGGTCAGGTGCTGGAGAGAAATGATTAGTCAAAAGGAGTTTGAAGGCCAGCCCCATTGAAAATAGATAAAGATCCTTGGTTGCCGGAACGGAAGGGCGAATCGGTGATATGCCCCTGTACACAACCGCCCCCGTGCCAGGCACAGGGGCGTTGCGAGAGGAATGCTCCTTCCCAGGGAGCCTTGCAAACGTCCGGAATGCGGGGGCATTCCTGCGGGAACCACCCTATTGGCGGAGGCGGGCAAAAAACAATGCAGCTGTCTTTTGCCCTTTG
>JAUWLU010000160.1 GCA_030613545.1 Desulfuromonadales bacterium | reverse complement strand
AACCCGCAGTGCGGGCAAATGATGTCGACCTGGTCCATGTCTCCTCCCTGTGATTAAAGTGAGCAATTGTGATGGCGTCGCAAAAAGTCCGTCCTACTGCGTTGCAGCACTTTTTCAGGGGTGAAGGCATACATAGGGTATGTCGAAGTCCTGAAAAACCACTACGCCTTGTAGGTCGAAAATTTTGCTTAGCCATCTCATGTCTTTTTGCGAAACCATCATTCTTACAGCTTCTGAACGCACGAAGCTCAATCCTGACCATAGAATCCTATCAAGGACAGGCCCGCCCCCTCCGTGTCCGCTTAACCGACGAAAGATCAAATGCACTATTTTTACCCTTCTTTAATTAAGCCTGTCAACATTAAACAACACTATTTTTTTCCACCATCCTCCCAACATTAAAAACTCCCCTTCAAATCCCCCACCGCAGCACCCAAGAAGCTTGCAGAAACCGGCCGGCCCGTCTATAGTGCCTGATTATTCAAAACAAGAAGGAGATCGCCATGATTACCGCTATCAGCCCCATCGACGGGCGTTATGCATCGAAGGTTACCGAACTGGCGGAGTGTTTTTCCGAATATGCCCTGGTACGTAACCGGGTGAAGGTGGAAGTGCTGTGGCTGCTGGCGCTGTGTGCCGAGCCGGGCATAGCCGAGTGCCGGGCGGTCACGCAGGAGGAGGAACAGACCCTGCGCGCCATCATCGCCGACTTCACTCCGGAGGAAGCGCAGAAGGTCAAGAAAATCGAGGCGGGTACCAACCACGACGTCAAGGCGGTGGAGTACTATCTCAAGGAGCAGATCGCCGGCACCTCGCTGGAGGAACTGTCGGAGTTTCTGCACTTCGCCTGCACCTCGGAGGACATCAACAACCTCTCCCACGCCCTGATGCTCAAGGACGGACTGGCGGCGCTGACTCCCCTGCAGCAGCAGATCATCGACCATCTGAAAGGGTTGGCCAAGGAGTTCAAAGAGGTGCCGATGCTGGCCCGCACCCACGGCCAGACCGCCTCGCCGACCACCATCGGCAAGGAACTGGCGGTCTTTGCCGCGCGGCTGCAGAAGCAGAGCCGCAACATCGCCCAGGTAGAGATCCTCGGCAAGCTCAACGGCGCGGTGGGCAACTTCAACGCTCATCTGTCGGCCTACCCTGCGGTCGACTGGCCGGCCCTGGCCAAGGGCGTGATCGAAGACGAACTGAATCTGACGCAGAACATGTTCACCACCCAGATCGAGCCCCACGACTACATGGCCGAACTGTTCGACGCCCTGGCGCGCTGGAACACCATCCTCACCGACCTCAACCGCGACATCTGGACCTACGTCTCCATGGCCTATTTCGGCCAGAAGACCGTGGCCGGCGAGGTCGGTTCCTCGACCATGCCCCACAAGGTCAACCCCATCGACTTCGAGAACTCGGAGGGCAACTGCGGCCTTGCCAACGCCATCTTTGGCCACCTGTCTTCCAAGCTGCCGATCTCGCGCCTGCAGCGCGACCTGACCGACTCGACGGTACTGCGCAACATGGGGGTCGGTTTCGGCTACAGCATGATCGCCTACCGCTCGACCCTCAAGGGCCTGGGCAAGCTCAAGCTCAACGAGCACAAGCTGGCCGCCGACCTGGACAGCGCCTGGGAGGTGCTGGCCGAACCGATCCAGACGGTGATGCGCAAGGCCGGCATCGACAAGCCCTACGAAAAGCTCAAGGAGCTGACCCGCGGCCAGACCATCGACCGCGACACCATCCGTGCCTTCGTCGAAGGCCTGGGACTGGCCGCCGAGGACAAGGAGCGGCTGCTGGCCATGAGCCCGGCCAGCTACACCGGCATGGCGGCGGAGATCGTCGCGTTCCTCAAGTAATCGTCCCCGTTTCCCATAGCAAGTAGCGCCAAAGGCCGATCATCGACATGATCGGCCTTTGGCTTTTACACTGACCTGACGCCGACTGCCCCAACGCCCTATTCATCCTTAGCGAAATTCTCTTCGTCTAATTGATCTCTAGTCGTTTACAACTGTGCTTAGCTTGATAAACTTGGACTCATTGTGTGCTCAACATATCTGGATGGGCACCTATCAGTACATCAAGCCAGGAGGTAGTTATGAACAGATGGAGGTATGTAGCGGGAAGTATGGGCTGTTGTTTGCTGCTGCTGATGTTGAGCATGATGCTGGCGGCGCCGCCGTGTTCGGCCCAGGATATCGACGTGACCATGGCTGAGAGCGCCGGCATCGAAACGTCCGTCTTCGGCCTTGGGGTCGGCTACGCCCCGGACCATGAAGGTTCCAACGATTACGAAGCGGTGCCGCTGATTCAGGCGCGTATCAACTGGCAGCGGGGATATTTCCTCTCCCTGCTGGGCAACACCTTGCGGGCCAACCTGGTGCCGAACCGCCATTGGCATCTCGGTCCGGTGGCCCGTTACCGCATGGAACGGGACGATGTCGATGACAACCGGATCGACGACATGGAAGAGGTCGATGCCGCGGTTGAGTTGGGTATCTTCGGCGCTTACAGCGGCGAACACTGGCTGCTGCAGTTGACCGGCCTCAAGGATGTCGCCGACGGCCACGATGGCTCCCTGGTGGAACTGGGCCTCGGCTACAAGATCCCCTTCCAGGAGCGAGGTAACCTGACCCTGTTCGCCTCCTCCACCTATGCCGATTCGGATTACATGGACGCCTACTTCGGCATCGACGCTGCCAACGCGGAAGCCAGCGGTCTGTCCACCTACGAGGCCGACAGCGGCATCAAAGACGTCGGCGCCGGCCTGGCCTGGCAGTACAACTTCAACCGCAACTGGGGCATGCTGGCCCTGGCCAAATACACCCGGCTGCTGGATGACGCCAAAGACAGCCCGGTGGTGGACGACGCCGGCGATGCCAACCAGATCCTGGCCGGGGTAATCTTCAATTACCGTTTTGCCAAAGAGCAGCCCAAGCCGGCCATGGACAGCGACGGTGACGGCGTGCCCGACCATCTCGATCAGTGCCCCGGCACCCCGCGAGGGGTGGAAGTCGACATGCACGGCTGCCCCCTCGACAGTGACGGCGACGGCGTACCCGACTACCTCGACCAGTGCCCCGACACCCCCGTTGGCATTGAGGTCGATGAGGTCGGCTGTCCTCTCGACAGCGACGGCGACGGCGTGCCCGACTACCGCGACCAGTGCCCCGACACCCCCGCCGGCGCCCCGGTTGACAAGGTCGGTTGTCCCCTCGATAGCGACGGCGACGGCGTACCTGACTACCTCGACCTGTGCCCGGGCACCCTCCTCGGGGTCCAGGTGGACGAAAATGGCTGTCCGCTGACCTTGACCCTGCATATCCGCTTCGACTTCGATCAGGCGGTGATCAAGCCGGCATTCAAGCCGGAACTCGACCGGGCCGCCCAGTTCATCCAGAAATACCAGGATGTACCCCAGATCGTCATCGAAGGCCATACCGACTCGCGCGGTGCCGCTGATTACAACCAGCAGCTCTCCGAGCGGCGGGCGGCGGCGGTACGCCAGTACCTGGTTGATAACTACCCCATCGACGGGGAACGCCTGGTGGCCCGCGGTCGCGGCGAATCGATGCCGGTTGCCGACGATAGCACCGAGGCCGGGCGCGCCGAAAACCGCCGGGTGGAAGTCATCTGCTGCGCGGTGCTGCCGGAATAGCCCAGCGCAAACGGGCCGCACCATCAAGGACGGCCCGGTATTGCCATCCCCGGTATAAAAACGCAAAGGGTCTGTCGCATTTGCGACAGACCCTTTGCGCATAGTGGATCACCAGGGATATGCTGCCCCCTTTGGTGTCGCCTTGGCAAAGCCGAAGGCTAAGCGGTTAGCACAAACAATGAACCTTTTCAGGAGCATAAACCTTTTTCGATCAGCAAACTTCCGGCAAGGAGTCATCATGAAGTTACGCTTCGTCTGCATCGTTCTGTCCGGTCTGCTTGCCATGGGCTGCGCCAAATCGCCAGCGGTAAAATCCAGCGCGGAGCGTCTGCCGGACTTCAGCGCCTACCGCACCTATCACTGGCTGCAAAACGCTCCCCAGGCCCACATCGATGCGGTGGCCAACGATGAGCTCGACCGGATCATTCGCAATGCCATTGCCTATCAACTCGAACGCAGAGGGCTGCAGCAGTCCGCCGAGAACCCGCACCTGCTGGTCACCTACCGCACCAATCTGCGCCAGACCTTTTGCGAGATGCCGTTGAGCAGGGGCAAAGCCGAGGCGCAGGAGGCCGCCCCTTGGGCCTCGGCTGGCCAAGAACCGGTGGGCACCCTCAGCATCGATCTGATCGACCCGGCCACGCAAAAACGCCTCTGGCGGGGCACGGCGACGGCGGAAGTCCGCGGGCCCCAGGATGCCCGGAGCAAGGTTCTCGAAGCGGTGCGGATGCTGCTTGGGGATTAAACCCAGCGACCCAGGCAAACCAGCAGCTGCTTTGATCTTCTTGGGCACTTGCGATCCCCGGCGTGGAAGTTCCAGCGGCTTGTACCATAGCGCACGATCCAGTGACCTTGCCGGCAAGGTACCCCCACAGGAGGGCACGCTCCCGGCGCCTGTATCTCCCAAGGAATTCGCTAGAATTTGCCAAGGGTCTTCTGCTGGGGGAGATGCCATGTCTCCCCACTCACCCCGTGCCTCTTCCCGTTCGGCATTGGTTGTCTGTTGATCCCTCCAGAGCCCTCCCGGCCAGCTACAGTCCGGTTATCGGAACTACCACTCTCGGACAGTAGTCTAGGAATTTATCCAAGCCGAAGGAAAGTGGTGGCTGTTCTCCGGAGCTTGTTCTGGCAATTTTGCACCAGCTCCAACCACATGAAAATCCTTAAAAATCTATTATGCTATATAGGTGACTCCATGCCATTACCGGCGTTCAGAGCAATGAGAAACGTCCGGGGGAAAAAGCGCCATTGATTCGAAGCGGCGAACCGACACGGGTGAAACAAGCAATGCAAAACGAGGAACTCAAAAAAGTCCGTAACGAGCGCACCTTCAACTTGCTGCAGGCCATCGGCGAGGGATCCTACGGCACGGTTTATGACGCCTTTGATCCCTGGTCGGGACAGCATGTGGCCGTCAAAGTCCTGAAAGCCGACTTCGCCGGCGATGACTCCGTGTGCACCCGGTTCGAAGACGAAGCCGTCCTGACCGCTTTCATCGATCACCCCAGCAC
>JAUWLU010000211.1 GCA_030613545.1 Desulfuromonadales bacterium | reverse complement strand
ATACCTACGGTGCCATGACCATCCCCCAGGTACAGAACAGCGACTGCATCCTGATCTGGGGCAAGAACGACCAGCACACCAATCCACCGGCCTACGATGCCATACTGCAGGCCCGCCGACGGGGCGCTCGCTTGATCGTGGTCGATCCGGTCCGCACCGGCCTGGCCGCCATGGCCGACATCTGGCTGCAGATCAAACCGGCTCACGACGGGCCCCTGGCACTGGACATTATCGACGAAATAATCCGCTGCGGCTGCTACGACAGCGAATTTGTCGCTCGCTGGACTACCGGCTTTGAAGGGCTGAGCCAGGCAGCCGCACGCTATCGGGCCGAAGGGATCGCCGCACAGCTGTCCCTGCAAGCTGAGGAGATACGGGCCGCGGCACGACTCTACGCATGTAGCGAAACGGCCTGCATCATCGACGGCAACGGCCTGGATATGCAGCTCGAGGTCTTCGATGCGACCCGCGCCGTGGCCATGCTCAGGGCCTTGAGCGGCAACCTCGACCGGCCGGGGGGCGATCTGCTGCCGCAGCCGGTAGCGGCTCGCAACATTCAGCTCAAGGAGCGCCTGCCGGCCGACAGCCGGCCGGTTACCAGCAACTATCCCCTGTTCAACAGTTTTCACCACAACTGGGGGCTGCACGCCCAGTCCTGTGTCATCGATGCCATCCTGGAGGGGCGGCCCTATGCCGTCAAATCGCTGCTGGTCCAATCGGGCAATCCGGCGGTCACCATGACCGATTCCAACCGTGTACAACGGGCGCTGGCCCAACTCGATTTTCTGGTGGTCATCGATCTGTTCATGACCCGCACCGCCCGATATGCCGACGTGATCCTGCCGGCCAGCAGCTGTTTTGAAAAGACCCAACTCAACCGTGCCTACCTGCGCAACAGCCTGGTGGTGCTGCAGAACCAGGTTATTGAACCGCTGGCCAACAGCTGGCCCGACTGGAAAATCATTTTTGAACTGGGCCGCAGACTCGGCCTGGAGCGAGAGTTTCCCTGGCATAGGGTCGAAGAGGCCATCGATTATCAGCTGGAACCTTCCGGCCTGACGGTGGCCACACTGCGCCAGCACCCGGACGGCGTACGCACCGCCCCGGTGACGTACCAGAAATATGCCGACAGGGGGTTTGCCACCCCTTCCGGCAAGGTCGAATTCGCCTCAGAGCGCCTACAGCAAGCCGGGTTTTCTGCGGTCCCCTTTGCCGACGGGCGACTCGACAATCCCATCAGCTTCGCCGGGCAGCGTGCGGACTACCCGCTGATCGGCATCAGCGGAGCGCGCAGCAGTTCCTTCACCCACTCCCAATTTCATCAGATACCGACGCTGCTGCAGGAGGAAGACCGCGCCGCCGTCGACATCCACCCCGACGATGCACGGCCCCTCGGCATCAACGGCGGTGACCTGGTCGAAATCACCAGCCCCCGAGGACGAATCACCCTGCAGGGGCGGATCAGCCGGGACATCAGACCCGGTACGGTACGCATCGCCTGGGGCTGGGGCGAGACCGACCCGGCCGCCAACCTTAACAGCCTGACCGACGATCATCGCCGCAACCCCGTTACCGGCACGCCGGGCAACCGCAGCTTCATGTGCCGGTTACACAAGCTGATGGACTGACCGATCACGACGGGTCCCGTCAACGAAGCCGAGTCCGGGGCTTGGTTGGGTCGTTCAGCGCAAACGATAGTGCAATACCGTGGTCCCTCGTTCACTGTCGGCTTCAGGGAAGTCGCTATCGGCTGTATGGCGCTCAACAAGGCGCGCAGCGGGCAGCAGTTCGGCAAACAGCTGCTGCAGCTGGCTGTTGGTCATGGTGGGAGTGCTGAGACAGGCCAGTATCTGGCCTTGCGGAGTGAGCAGTTCGGGCAGGCGGCGGATCAGCTTCGGCCAGTGTCGTTCGGCGGTAAAGCTCTTGCCCTGGCTGGCCGGTGGGTCGCAGATTACCAGATCGAAAGGGCCACAGCGGCGCAAGCGGCCGAAACTGCGAAACAGCTCCAGCGGCAGAAAACTTGCCCGGCGCAGATCGATGTTGTTGAGGGTATGGTTAAGGCGCCCCAGTTCCAGGGCGCCGCGATTCATATCGAGATTAACCACCTGCTCGGCGCCACCGGCCAGGGCTGTCACCGAAAAGGAACAGCTGTACGCGAACAGGTTGAGAACCCGCTGACCGTCCGCCAGGCCCCGTAATAAACGCCGGCCCACCGCCATGTCGGGAAAAAATCCGACATTCTGTGCGTCTCCCAGACGCAGCCGATACCGCAACCCATCTTCCTGCGCCTCGACCTCGGCAGGCAGCTCACCCTGCAGCAGCCGGCTCGGCGCCCCCGGTCGAAAACGCTCCTGCAGCAGGATACCTTGTGGCGCTGTGGGCAACGTCGACAGCAGCAATTCGGTCAACTCCCTCAGCCAGTCCTGCGGCCGCTCCCGGTAGAGCATCACCAGCACCACCGGCGGATAGTAGTCGATGACCAGATCTTCGAATCCGGCAAAGCAATGACCGCGGCCATGAAACAGGCGACGACTCTCCCCCGCCTGTGGCAGGTGACGGATGATTTCCTGTGCGATGATGTCCATGTCGATACGTGGTTCAGGCCAGCTGCAACAGAGGCTCGTTAAGGGCGGCGATCTGTTCCCGCAGCTCAAGAATGTGATCGCCCCAGTAGCGGGGAGTATTGAACCAGGCAAAATGATGGGGAAAGGTCGGGTCGTTCCAGCGTCTTGCCAACCAGGCACAGAAATGAAGAATGCGCAACGAGCGCAATGCCTCGATCAGCCGCAGTTCGCGGGGTTGAAATTCAAAGAACTCGTTGTAGCCTTCCACCAACTCGGCCAACTGGGCGTGCTGCCGGGCCCGGTCTCCCGACAGCATCATCCACAGATCCTGAATGGCCGGAGCCATGCGGGCATCGTCAAAATCGACAAAATGGGGAGCATCGTCACGCCAGAGGATATTGCCGCTATGACAGTCGCCGTGCGCGCGCAGATAGCGCAGGTCGGCGGTGTCGGCGACGATCGTCTCGATGGCCTGCAGCAGGTCAGTGGTAAGGGCATCGTAATTGGCCTTGGTTTCCGGGGGCACGAAGCTCTCGCTGATCAGGGCAACGCTGTCGTGACCGAAGCTTCGGCTATCGAGGCGGGGCCGATGCTGAAAAGGTCGCAGGGCGCCGATGCAGTGGATACGCCCCAGGAGGCGGCCGAGAATCAGCAGATTATCGAGGTTATCCAGTTCCGGGGCGTGGCCGCCTTGGCGGGGATACAGGGCAAAGCGAAACGGGCCATGAACAAACAGGCTTTCGCCCCGCTCGTTGAGCAGAGGGGCCACCACCGGTAGCTCATGGTCCACCAGTTCAAAACAGAACTGGTGTTCCTCAAGGATCTGCTCGTCACTCCAGCGATTGGGACGATAGAACTTGGCGATCAAGGGCGCCCCGTCTTCAATACCGACCTGGTAGACCCGGTTTTCGTAGCTGTTCAGGGTCAGGGTGCGGCAATCGCAGACAAAACCGCAACTCTCCACGGCATCCATGATAAAGGACGGCGAAAGGGCCTGAAAGGGGTGTTGCTTATCGGTCATGGGGAGTCTCTTCAGTTAGCGGGCAAGCCGGCCCGGCGATCAATCTTTTGGTCAGCGGATCTAATGTCTGAGGACTTTCGACGCCACAGTAGCGAGCCCGTGCTTGCCCTGCATCGACTGGCAAACAAAAGACCACAGGGGCAAGACCTGTGGCCACGTGCAAGGCTCTCTTTATAACACTGCAGGGACTCGGCGACAATAATCACCCCGCACAGATGGTGTGGGACGTAGAGATATAGCAACCATCAGTCGATACGGCTCAGAACCTGTACCAGAGGATAACCGAACTCGGATTTTACCGGTCCGTGAAGCTTGCGAAGCTCACCGCTGAAGGCCACCGCAGCGACTTCTGCAACCAGTTGGCCGGGATT
>JAUWLU010000356.1 GCA_030613545.1 Desulfuromonadales bacterium | reverse complement strand
AACGGCAAGCTGGTACTGTCCACCGACAGCGACTTCTACCGTTATCTGAAGAAGATGAAGTAGCCTCATTCGAAGGGGCTATCTCAATAAAAGAAAAGCGGGGCAGTGATTTTATTGCCCCGCTTTTCTTTGGCCTGTGATGAGGACAACAGCAGAATCCCTGAAAACCTTCCTCAGGCTAGGGCGCGACGACGCAACGGAAGCCCGAGGCCAATGGGGATCGCCAACCTCCCTGAAGACAGTGCTGTCTCTACGAAGTCCATCGTATTCAGGAGGAGCCTATGCAGCGTTCCGACGGAGCCCGCTGCCAGCAAAACGGCAAGCTGGTGGCTCGTTATCTCGGCTAGTCCATTCAGGAAGAATCAACTTAATAAACAAAAGGGGGGCGCTGAGATTAGTCAGTGCCCCCTTTTGGGTTTCTTCTGCCAGGGGAGGGGCGAGCCCCCCGTGCCTGTAAAATCATTTGTGTAAATGGCCACAGTCGGTTACCACCCGTCACCACTGGAGGAACCACTGGCCATCCCTGACTGGAATTGGCTCAGCACAAGAGATTCACGGTAACGACAGTATATACAAGTGTACTTTGGCGACCCTCAGAGCCCCTGGCAGCGAGGAACAAATGAGAATACCAATCGACTGCTGCGGCAGTATTCTCCAAAGAAAACGGAACTTTCGGTTCATACTCAAGAGGACTTGAATCGAGTAGCGTTGCATTTAAATCAGGTGTAGTAGTCGCGACCTGATCTGACAGTTGCCGGTTTTGCGGAGGTGTCTGTCAGATCAAGTCTGAACTACTGCAATTCATTCTGGGCGTCCCAAATGTTTTTTTGCCAAGTCCTTTTTCACCTTGGTATCCCCAACCTCACTCGCCCAATCCGCAAAGAGTTCGAGCTCCTCCGCCAGCTTCTCCGGCACCGGTTTGCTTCCGGAACAAAAGTCCTCTACCATCGCCACCTCAACATGGAGCATCTGGGCCATACGCTCATTGTCGTAGCCAATCAGATTTTGCAGATGCTTGAAGCGTTCGCTATCCATTGTCAGACCTCCTTAAAGACAGATATCGGGCTATTCGTTGGCGAAAGAAACCGTGCCCATAAAATCCTCGGCATCTGCCGGGAGCACTCATTGGCCAGCAAAAGGTTTGGGCTCGGCAAAGCCTTGCCCATTCCAAATCCGGTATGGATGGTGGGGACGACACTCATGCCGACCCGCAGCAGGTGTTGCGGGTCGCTGTCCCGATCGACAAGGATCTTGACCGGAATGCGCTGCACCAGCTTGACGTAGTTGCCGGTCGCATTTTTCGGCGGCAGTAGGGCCGACTCCGACCGGCCGGTCAGATAGTTGAGAGTCCGTCAGCTGTTTTCATCATTTCCTCACTCGCTGCGCAACTTGTCGAGCAGCCGGCACAGCTCGCCGTATTCTTCCGCGCTAAACCCGCGGAACAACCGCTCCCGAACCCTGATCACCACACCACTGAGTTCTCCTTCCAGCTCGCACCCCCTGGGACTCAGATAAAGCAGGTGGGCTCGGCGATCTCCCGGGCAGGGTTCCCGTCCTAGCATTCCAGCCTTCTCCAGGCGATCCACCATGCCGCCGATGGTTGCCCGGTCACTCTCCATCCTATCTGCCAGTTCGGCCTGGGAGAGTCCGTCTTCCTTCCACAAAAAGGCCAGCAGCGCCCACTGCTTGGCGGTAATGCCGTAGGGCTTCAACTCCGCGTCGATTTGCTGAAACAGCCGCTGGTGGGCCTTGGCCAACTTGAAGCTCACGCTTTGTTCAATATCGAAATCGGTCATGTCCCGCCCCAGGATTGATGCCGCACATATAACATATAGTATGCATACTTATCACTTGGCTG
>JAUWLU010000106.1 GCA_030613545.1 Desulfuromonadales bacterium | reverse complement strand
CGGTCAAGGATTTTTTGCAGGAAGCAAAAAAACACATCCCATCGGTCACCGCCAGCGTCGTGACCTTGCCCGGCATCGATGTCGAGGCCTGCCGCAAGATTGTCGAAGAGGAGCTCGGGGTGCGGTTTCTGGTCAGAAGGTATAACGAGGTGGGCTGAAAATAAGCTGGGAATAACATCGATGAGACAGCCGTCAGGCATTCAGCGCGGCGCAATAGGAGCGATAAATAGCTTCCCCGGCACGGAAGTGGACGATTTTGACCCCCATACCACCCTTTTTTACTACGCGCAGTAGATTGGGCGGAATCCGTTTGGCCCACCGGACACGAGCCTCCAGCCTGACCTGCTGGTCTTTGCCCATAATCATGGTAACGATCAGCAGGGTACCGGGTCGACAGACGCTGCTGCTCTGAATAAAGAATCCCTGCCGGGTGATATCGCAGGTAAAGCCGATCCGTTTCGGCTCATCCGGCCCGAACCGGACCTCCAGACGACGATTTTTACGGAGATTCAGGCGCTTTTCGGTCATGGGTAGTCCTTTCATGTTGAGCGCCCACGTTAAACTATTTTAGGCTGAAAGAAAAGTTCTCATTGGCCGCAAACAGCGGTACAAAACTGGATAAACAAAAAAACACCTGTCTTTTGCAGACAGGTGTTTTTTATTTAACCACATTTTTTAATGACGTGGGTCTGGCCCTTTAAAAGGTATGACCTTGGCCGAAGTCCCACAGCGGCGCTTATTTTCGAGTACCTCACGGGGATCGTTGAGAACTTCCTGAAACTCGCGGAACTGCTGCCAGAAGATCTCCACCATGGCGTTCATGCGCGCGATGGGATCCTTGTATTTTCTCAGTCGCTGCTCGATCCTGAGCTGCACCCCATAGGCCTGAGCCCTGTACTCCTCCGGCACGTTCTCCAATGTCTCCCGGATCAGGGCTCCGCTGAGACGCTCGAATTCATCCGGATCGACCTGATATAATCCCTGCAAACGATCAAAAACGCTATCGGCTTTAGCGGTTCGGTTATCCATGGCACCTCACCTTTCTAAAAGCAGTTTATCATTGATGGCGTCGCAAAAAGTCCGACCTACTGCGTTGCAGCGCTTTTTCAGGACTTCGACATACCCTATGTATGCCTTCACCCCTGAAAAACCACTACGCCTTGTAGGTCGAATTTTTTGTTTAGCCGTCTCATGCCTTTTTGCGAAAGCATCATCATTGCGTTTTCTTCGCACAAGGAACACTCTACCCCAGCCCCTTGCAGCCAAACAGGTTTGCATAAAGACGATAGCGAGCTGTTGGCGGCATTGACTATGGCATCGGCCTCGACCCGGGTAATGTCATCCCACCGCAGCTCGATACGTTCAAAGATATCTTTGCTGGCACAGACCCCCATCGCCTCTTCCACTCTCCGCGGAAGAAATGAACCGGCACATCATGCCGGTTGGTCGAGGGTTTCGACCTTCACTACCCAGCCCCCGCCCAAAGCCTTGTACAGCTCGACCGAGGCTTGCAGCAAAGCGGAACGGGAACGCTCGTAGGACAGCTCCACATCGAACAGACTGCGCTCGGCATCGAGAACCTCGATATAGCTGGCATATCCCTCGTCGTAGCGCAGACGGGCCAGTTCGGCATAGCTGCGCAACGCCTCCACCTGCTGGGCCAGCACCGCAACCTCCTCGCGGGTCCGGTTCTGCCCGACCAAGGCATCCTCGACCTCGCGGAAGGCGTTCTGCAGCGCTTGCTCGTAGGCGGCCAGGGCCTGGCGCTGCACAGCTTCGGCGACCCGGACCTCGCTTTTGATGCGTCCGGCGGTGAAGATGGGCAGCGAAAGCGGTACCGCGTAGTTCCAGGCCTTCGAATCACCGCTGAAAAGGTCCGACAGCTCGGCGCTGACGGTGCCCAGCACACCGGTGAGGGAGATGGCCGGCAAATAGGCCGCCCGCGCCAATCCGATGCGGGCGTTGGCGGCAACGAGGTTCTGCTCGGCCTGGCGAACATCGGGCCGCTGGACCAGCAGGTCCGAGGGCAGACCGGCGGGCACGGCCGGCAGTTCCAGTTCCCCCAGGCTGCGACCGCGGGGGATAGCGTCCGGGTTGCGGCCGAGCAGTACACTGAGGGCGTTTTCCTGCCAGGCGATGAGCTGTTCGAGCTGGGGAATGGTGGCCAGCGCTGCCTGGTATTCGGAGCGCACCTGGCTCAACTCGAGCTCGGATATTACCCCCCCCTCAAAGCGCAGCTCGAACAGGGCCAGGGTCTCCCCCCGTGACCGGGCGGTTTCGTTGGAGATCTCGAGCTGACGGTCGAGATTACACAGGTTGATGTAGGAAGTGGCCACCGAACTGACCAGGGTGAGAATCACCGTGCGGCGTCCTTCCTCCTGACTCAGCAGGTCGGCCCGGGCCGCTTCGCTCGCCCGCCGGATCCGCCCCCAGAGATCGATCTCCCAGCTGGCGCTGAGGAAGGTCTGGTAGAAATCGGAGGTCGGATTTCTGCCGGATCCGGCGGTGAATGGGGCCACACCGCTGCGCCCCTCACGTCCGGCGGCCGCCTCGGCCCCGACCTGGGGATAGAGGTCGGCGCGGGTAACGCCCAGCCGCCCCAGGAACTCCTCGACCCGGGCGGTGGCGATACGCAGATCCTTGTTCTCCTGTACGGCGGTGCGGATTAAATCGTTGAGTACCGGGTCGCCGAACTGCTCCCACCACAGGGTATTGGTAACCTCGTGGGCCTCGACCTCCTCGAAACGCCAGGCCGCCGGGGTATCCACTTCAGGGCGCTGATAATCCGGACCGACCATGCATCCGGCCAAAGCGAGGGTCAATAACAGCCAAAGCAAAACGGACCGCATATCAGTCACCCCCCTCTTTTTTGACCGGCTGCGTTTGGGCCGGTGCGCTCTTTGACGAAAAGCCTTCACTTAATTTCTGCAGCAGCCAGAAGAACAGCGGCACGAAAAAGACCGCGATGACCGTGGCGCCCAGCATGCCGCCAATGACGCCGGTACCGATGGAGTGGCGACTGTGGGCCGAGGCGCCGGCGGCAATGGCCAGCGGCACGCAGCCCAGAACGAAGGAGAAGGAAGTCATGCAGATCGGCCGCAACCGCAGCCGGGCCGCCTCCACCGCCGCTTCGAAGGCCGGCAGGCCCTCCTGGCGCTTGCGGACGGCGAATTCGACGATCAGGATAGCGTTCTTGGCGGCCAGGGCGATCAGGGTGACCAGGCCGATCTGGAAATAGATGTCGTTCTCGATGCCACGCAGCCAGACCAGGCCGAGGGCGCCGAACAGGGCAAAGGGGATGGCGAGGATGACAGCGAAGGGCAGCGACCAGGACTCGTACTGAGCAGCCAGGATCAAAAAGACCATGACCATGCCGAAGACGAAGACCAGGAAGGAGGAGCTCCCCGCCTTCTTCTCCTCGTAGGCCTGGCCCGACCAGGTAAAGGCGTAATCGGCAGACAGCACCTCGCCGGCCACCTCCTCCATGGCCGCCAGAGCCTGCCCCGAGCTGAAGCCGGGCGCAGGGTTGCCCGTCACCTTGGCGGCCGGAAAGTTATTGAAGCGGGTTACCAGGTCGGGGCCCGGCTGATAGCGGGTGGTTACCACCGACTTGAGGGGCAGCATCTTGCCGTTGCGGTTGCGCACATAAACATTCTCGATGTCCTCAGGTCGGGAGCGGTAGCCCCCCTCGGCCTGGACGATCACCTGCCAGAGGCGGCTGTACTTGTTGAACTGGCTGACATAGAGGGAGCCGAACAGGGTCTGCAGGGCCTCGAACACCTCGGAGACAGGCACTCCCAGACTCTCGGCCTTCTCCCGGTCGACATCGACCCGCATCTGACGGTTGCTGCCCTGGATGGTCGCGGCCAGACCGGCCAGCGCGGGCCGCTGCTGAGCCTGGGCGATAAAGGCGCGGGTAACCTCCTCGAGCTGGGCATAAGTGCCCGTGCCCCGGCTCTGTATCCAGAACTCGAAGCCACCGGTGGTGCCCAGGCCGGGAATGGCCGGCGGGTTGAGGGCCAGGGCGATGGCCTCCTTGTCCTGGGCCATCGTTATTCCGGTCTGGCGAATCAGGGCCGGCGCCTCCAGGTCCCTGCTGCCGCGCTCCGAGTAGTCCTTGAGGGAGACGAAGGCCACCCCGGCATTGCTCTTGTTCTGACTGTCAATCAGGCTGTAGCCGGAAAACTCCGCCACATCCAGCACCGCCGGATGGTCGGCGAAGGCTTTGGCCACCCGGCCCGCCACCGTTTCGGTGCGGTCGAGGCTGGCGGCGTCGGGCAGGAAATAGACCCCGTACACATAACCCTGATCCTCCTCCGGCACGAAACTGGTCGGGACCACCCGGAACAGGCTCCAGACGGCGAACAGCAACACGCCGAAAATGGCCAGGGAAAACAGCGCCCCGCGCATCGCTCCCCTCACCCCGGCCGCGTAGCCGGCGGTCAGGCGGTCGAAAGCGGCATCGAACCAGCGAAAACCGATCCACTTCTGACCCTTGGCGGGCTTCAGCAGCAGGGCCACCAGGGCCGGCGACAGGGTCAGGGCGACGATGGTGGAAACCAGTACCGAGATGGCGATGGTGATGGCGAACTGCTTGTAGAGCTGACCGGTGATGCCGCCCAGAAAAGCCACCGGGATGAAGACCGCCAGCACCACCAGGGTGGTGGCAATGATCGGCCCGGTCACCTCGTCCATGGCGCGCTTGGCGGCCTCCCGGGCCGGCAGACCGAATTCGGTCATGTTGCGCTCCACGTTCTCCACCACCACAATAGCGTCGTCGACCACTATTCCAATGGCCAGCACCAGACCGAACAGGGTCAGCATGTTAATGGAGAACCCGAACAGCAGCATACCGATAAAGGTGCCGATGATGGAGACCGGGATCGCCACCACCGGGATGAGGGTCGCGCGCAGGCTTTGAATGAAGATGAACACCACCAGCACCACCAGGAAGCAGGCTTGATAGAAGGTCTTGATGACTTCCTGGATCGAGGCCTGCACGAACTTGGTGGTGTCGAGGGAAATGCTGTAATCCAGACCGTCGGGGAAGTTCTGCTTCAGCTCCTCCAGGGTTTTGGTCACCTGGTCGGAGACCGCGATGGCGTTGGCCCCGGGTTGCTGATAGACGGCGATCAGGGTGGCCTTCTTGCCGTTGTACTTGGTGCGCAGGGAATAGTCCTTGGCACCGAGTTCGGCCCGACCGATGTCCTTAAAACGCACCAGCGCCGCCCCCTCGCCGCCGGCCCGCAGGATGATGTTGTCGAATTCCTCCGGGGTGGTCAACCGGCCCTTGGTGGTGACCGGAAAGGTCTGCTCCACTTTCCGGTCGATGGGGGGCTGGCCGATGCGGCCCACGGCGTATTGCTCGTTCTGCCGGCTTACCGCCTGGGAGATGTCGCCGGCGGTAATGCCGAGTTGGGCCATGCGGTCCGGTTTGACCCACAGCCGCATGGCATAATCGGGTACGCCGAGGATGCTCGCCTGGTTGGCGCCGGGGATGCGCTTGAGGGCGTCGAGCACGTAGAGATTGGCATAATTGGCCACGTAGGTTTCGCCGTAGCGCTCGTCGGGGGAATAGACGGCGATGATCATCAGAAAGGTGCTCGATTTCTTCTGGATTGACACCCCCTGCTGAGTCACCGACTGCGGAAGCTGCGGCAGAGCCAGGTTGACCCGGTTCTGCACATCGACCTGGGCAAGATCGGGATCGGTGCCGATCTCGAAGAAGGCATTCAGGGTCATGTTACCGGTGGAACTGCTGGTGGAGTACATGTAGAGCATGTTGTCGGCACCGTTGACCTGCAGCTCGATGGGGGCGGCGACATTCTGGGAGACGACCTCGGCACTGGCCCCCGGATAGGTGGCGCTGACCTGAATCTGCACCGGAGTGATTTCGGGATACTGGGCGATGGGCAGGTTGACCATGGCCACCAGGCCGGCCAGGACGATAATGATGGAGATAACCGAGGCAAAAATCGGCCGATCGATGAAAAAATGAGAGATCATCGCTGTCCCTCCAGCTGGCCGGCCGCACGGGAGGTCGCGTTCTGCTCCCCGGCCAGGTCCTGGACAAGGCTTTCGAGCCTGCGCAACCGCTCCTCAAGCTGAGCCTGCTCGTCGGCTTCTCCGCCCGGCTGCTCGGTTTGCGCCGGCGCTGAGGAACCGTTTTCCGTCGCACCATCCGCCCCGCCGCTGTGGGTTTCGGCCACCTGCACCGCAACGCCGGGCCGCAGCTTCATGACCCCGTCGACTACCACCAGGTCGCCGGCCTTGAGGCCCTTATCGACAAACCACTGGTCCTGGTACCAACGACCGACCTCCACCGCCCGCAACTCCGCTTTCTGCTCGGCATTTACCACCCAGACAAAGGCCCCCTTGGCCCCCTCCATGACCGCCCGCTGCGGCACCAGTACAGCCTGCGGCTGCAGGGCGCCAAGTACCCGCACGCGCACGAACTGGCCGGGCCGCAGCAGGCCATCGGGGTTAGCCAGTTCAGCCCGCACCAAAAAGGTGCCGGTCTCGGTACTCAAGGACGGCTCGGCAAAACTGATGCGGCCCCGGTGGGGAAAAACCGAGCCGTCGGCCAGCACCACCTCAACCTCGAAATCTTTCCGGGGCGGAAACTGCAGTATCCCCTTCTGCTCCTGGCTGCGGTAACTGAGCAACTCGTTTTCCGAAATGCTGAAACTCACCCAGATCGGGTCGAGCTGGGCCACATAAGTCAGCAGCCCCTCCGGCCCCGGAGTCAGAAAGCTGCCTTCCTGCTGCTCCGTCTTGCTGGCCAACCCGGTCACCGGGGAGTGAATGGTGGTATAGCCGAGGTTGAGTTCGGCACCGCGCACCGCCCCCTGGGCGGCGAGCACCGCGGCTCTGGCAGCCTTTTCGTTGCCCGAGGCATCGTCGAGGTCCTTGCGGCTGACAGCGTTGCGGGCCGCCAGGGGCTTGATGCGCCGCAGGTTGGCTACGGCGGTCTCCAGGCGGGCCTGCTGCAGGGCCAGTTCCCCCCGGGCCTGCTGCAGGGCCGCTTCAAAAGGCTTGGAGTCCATCTGGAACAGCACCTGGCCCTCCTGGACCTGGGCCCCTTCCTGGTAGGCGATTTTTTCCAAAAAACCCTCGACCCGGGCCCGGATCTCTACCTGGCGGGAGCTCTCGGTCTGGCCGACGAACTGGAAGACGACCGGTGTATCGGCAAGGGCGATGCGCTGTGCGCTGACCTCCACGGCCTTGGCAGCGGCCGTCGGCGGCTCCTGGCGCCCGCAGCCGAAGAGGCAAAGACCGGTCAGACCGGCAGCGACCAGCATGCGCGCCAATACGGAAACCTGAGAGAAGGTGACCATGATACCCCCTGTTGGATGCAAAAATGAATTGTCGTTGCCAAGCGGCCGGTCCTGCCGAGGCGATCAACCTCCGGCCAGATACCGCTGCAGATCCAGAACGGCAGCAAGCCCATGCCATACAATTATAACTGTAACCTAATAATCGATTCCCTCAAGCGCAGGCCTGCCCCGGACTTCCAGGCTACTAAATGGTTTTTCAAACAACCTTCCAGTCAACTGAACCAGGTTCTCAAAAAATAGCCAAAGCAAATCCTCCGCCCGCGCTGTCGAATAGCTGCTTGACCCAACCCCAGCCCAGAAGGTCCGCACCTATTCCCCCCCTGTTCATCCGCCCTGAGGAGCAGCCAGGCCTTT
>JAUWLU010000061.1 GCA_030613545.1 Desulfuromonadales bacterium | reverse complement strand
AAAAAGTCATGAGATGGCTAAGCAAAAATTTCGGCCTACAAGGCGTAGTGATTTTTCAGGGGTGAAGGCATACATATGGTATGTCGAAGTCCTGAAAAAACGCTGCAACGCAGTAGGACGGACTTTTTGCGACGCCATCATTGGTGACCACGTTCTCTTCAGACAGAACAACCGATGGGCATCAGAGAGCTTCGGCGGATGTGTTTTGTGCCTCGCGAAGCCACCTGGCAATAACTTGATGAAGCAATTTGTGTTTGAAGGGTTTACACACGAAATCGTTCATGCCCGCCTCTCGGCAACGCTCTTCGTCTTCCTGGCGAGAGGACGCCGTTAGAGCGATGATTGGGATTCTGTGCCCTGCTGCCCGAATGTTCCTGGCTGCCGTATAACCATCCATGGTAGGCATCTGACAGTCCATGAGCAGCAAATCAAAGGCCTGTTGCCCAACCAGATTAACGGCCGCCTGTCCATCAGTGACAACAGTCACCCGATAACCCATATTGGAGAGGCTGATATCGATAAGCTTGCCGGTGGTCGAATTGTCTTCGGCCACCAGAATAGAACCGGAGCTTCGAATACGTTCCTCTGCGGAAGAAACTGATTCCTCCACCGCTACCGTTAATTCGGTCGGCGCAGATGTCTGGTTCGCCGGTGAATTTAAAACATTTGCCAGCGACACATGTAACCGCGAAGGAAGCAAAGGTTTGTAAAAATAAGCACAGATTGCATCTCGGGTCGCTTGATCCCAAGAGGCATGGGAGTTGCGTGGCCCCATGACAATCAGCCGAATCCCCTGAAAAGCCAAAGATCGACTAAACTTCTCCATCAATAAACGACGATCTTCTAAGGGAAACGTATCACTTATTAACACCACGTCATAAAGTTCATTGTGGGCCAGACTTTCTTCAAGCTTTTTGCCCGCAAAAGAACAGTTGTGGCCGATGTGGACAGACCAGCCCGCATACTGCAAATGTTGTTTCAACATACGGCACGCTGTCAGATTTTTTTCGATCACCAGAATTCTCTTGCCGGAGCCTTCTTCTGGCGGGGCCGAAACAACGCTCCCCTTGTCAAAGGAGACCGCAAAGGAGAAAACCGACCCTTGACCTGGCTTACTCTCAAGACTGACCCGCCCCCCCATAATCCCTACCAATTGCTTAACAATGGACAAGCCAAGGCCGGTGCCGCCATGCAACCTGGTGGTCGAATTGTCTGCCTGGGAAAAGGAATCGAAAATTCGCTGTTGGTCCGCCGGTTCGATACCGATACCGGAATCAATGACTTCGAAACGCAGCGTTATCTTATCAGACAGCTGTTTTTCGGCTACGACCCGCAACGATACTTCACCAGAATGTGTGAATTTTATGGCATTACTCAACAAATTGAAAAGCACCTGCCGCAGGCGACCGGGATCACCACGCAGCACCGGTGAAATCTCCGGCGCAACATGGCAAATCAACTCTATACCTTTAGCAAAAGCCACTTTTCCCAACAACTCGATGGGGCAATCGATCACTTCCAGTAGATTGAACTCGACATGTTCCAGGGTCAGTTTACCCGCTTCAATCTTTGAAAGATCCAACAGGTCGTTAAGAATCTCAAGCAGTGCTTCGCCGGAACTGTTCAGGGTTTCTACCAGGCTAAGCTGTTCGGCATCGAGACCACTGTTCAAAAGCAATTCTGTGCTGCTGAGCACCCCGACCATGGGCGTGCGAAGCTCATGACTGATATTGGCCAGGAAGCGGGATTTGGTCCGATTCGCCTCTTCCGCCGCATCCCTGGTCTGCTCCAACTCAGCTACGGTTTCCTGTAATTCGTCGTTGGTGGACCGCAACTCAGCAGTCCGCTTACAAACCAGATCTTCCAAATGCTGACGGTAGTTAGCTAGTTGCTGATCGCGGTCCTGCAGATGCTCCAGCATGTCGTTAAAGCCGTCAATCAACGCTCCTACTTCGTCGTTGGAACTTTTTGTGGCCCTGATCGTGAAATCCTCTTCTTTGGTCACCGTCTGCATTTGATCGACCAGGTAAAGGATAGGCCGAGAAATGATGTGTTGCAGTTGTCGCGACAGCAAGTAGGCGAGCAAAAAAGAGAGGCCCAACACAGCGATCACGCTACCTGCAAAAAGACGTTTCCAACGCGCAAAAGCTCCCAGGTCGGCATTGAGATAAACCATGCCGACCCGTTGCCCCTGAGTGACAACGGGGCAAAATACCGCCAAATGTTTGCCGGTGAAGAAAAAGGCCTTTTCCCCCGCCTGAATTCCTTCGGCCAACTGTTTGTATTCTGCAGGAGATATCCGCGGATGACCGCTTACCGGAGACCTTGAAGAAAGTCCTTTTCTAATGTACTGGGCTAGAGGCTCATTGAATCTATCGAAGATATAAGCGAGCTGGATATTAGGCTCTGAGGACAGGGAAGCCAGGGTATTGCGGGCCAACTCCCGATCATTAAACGGCAGGACAACCGCCGCATTAGCAGCGATAACCGCTGCCAGAGAGGTCTGGTTAGCCACCATCGAGCGCCTGAAGGAAGAGATTTCCAAACCGTAATATGCCAGCGAGGAAAGGAGCAGAACGATACTACAGACCAGCAGAATAATGGTGGTTAACTTCTGCTTGAGAGTTGCACGGGAAAAGAGTTTTCTCATTATCGACACTATACCAAGAAGACATGACAAGACGCGGATCTATAACAGTTTCCAACAAAACACTCTATCCGGAATCCGAATAGCGACAAGGACGCCAAAAAGGTTAACTCTTTGATAGGCAGGAGAGAATAATCGCCGTCACACCGTATATAATTTTAGTCGCGGCTAATCTTTTATCAGACGGCCCATTAATTGAATTAACATTTCCTCAACATTGCCCTACCTTAACAAATTGTGGCGATACTGAAAAGTATTTTTGATACACGTTAATTTCGTGCTTAACGCTAGGCCGAAACAAAGTAAAAAAACCCGCTTAACGCATCTTGTCAGCAAGTGCGTCAAACGGGCTGTTCATAAATAAATAGAGGCATCCCCGGCAGGATGAGCAGAATCTTTGATCAGGGCTGTCGAACGAAGATTTCCTGAGCCAATTGCTCATCCACGGCAAATTCAGAATTTCCTACATGGAAAATATAGCTGGGGAAAGTACGACTTAAGCGAATGCTGCTCCCGGGCAGAACCCCCATGGACATGAGTTTTTGCATCTTCTTGGGGTCTTCGGTCGACAGATAGGCAATCTCCCCCTCCTCACCGACCTTTAGTTCAGTCAAGGGCACCACACCAGTCCCCCCTTTTTTGCGGGCCTCGAGGCAGCAGGGGCCGGGAGGAATGGCCTTGCCATGGGGGCAGGTCGTCGGATGATTGAGCAGGGTACAGATTTTGGTGTCGATACCTTCGTTGAGCAGATGCTCGAACTCACAGGCCTTATTGTTGGCGTTTGCCCCTTTAAGATCAAATATATCCATCATCAGCCGCTCGGAAAGGCGGTGCCGTCGCACTACCTTTTCCCCTTCCAGACGACCTGAATGGCGTAAATAGACCCGCGCTCCCTTGACTTCGATCAGGGCCTGTTCAACCAGTTCGACCAGAGGCTGATCGTCGGCTGAGACCTGCAGATCCTGCAGAGAGATGGAATTGTCTCCCTCTTCAACAACAGCAATCCATAGCGCCTCGAGGATATCCTCGGCCTTACTGGAATTTTTCATCGACTTACTCCTTGATGCTTTCGTAAAAAGTCATGAGATGGCTAAGCAAAAATTTCGACCTACAAGGCGTAGTGGTTTTTCAGGGGTGAAGGCATACATAGGGTATGTCGAAGTCCTGAAAAAGTGCTGCAACGCAGTAGGGCGAACTTTTTGCGACGCCATCACTCCTTTTTCTCTTTATTTTTAAGCCAGCGATCTAAAAATCCCGGGATCAACGGATTGCCGTAACCGCAATAGGGACAGTAGGCCTTTTGACAGCCGCGTAAACAGCGACCGCAGGATTCTTTCTCCACCGCTTCCGCTGGCGAAAAATGGCGACCGCAAAACCCACACTTCATGAAAGTATGCCGCTAAACAGCAGCAGTACATTCAACGACCAGCCGACTGAAAAGGCCAGCACAGTAACGAACAGGAAGATGCCCAGGGAGACTTTCCAGCCCCGCTCCTTTTTCATCATCAGAAACTGGGCAATGCAGGGCACAAAGAGGGTCATGGTTACAGCCGCAACGGTCAACTGAACCGGAGTCAACAGCCCGGCCTCCTGAAGATCGTAGAGCCCGGCAGCACCAAAATCGCGGCGAAAAAAACCGAAAATGAATGCGGCCGAAGCATCAGCCGGCAGACCGAGCAACCCCATGACCGGGGTCATGCCACGAACCAGCCACTCCAGGGCACCGGTCATTTTTCCCGCCCATAGCAGCAAGGAGGCGATAATGAACAGGGGAAAGATTTCCAGAAAGTACCACTGCATGCGGGTCATGGTCTTGACCAGCACGTTATGGAATTGGGGCAGCCGCATGGGCGGCAACTCCATGTAGAACATCGGCCGCTCACCGGGCAACACCTGGGCCGAGAGGAAACCGACCAGCAGAAAAACCAATACGATACAAACAGTCCAGACCAACAAGGCCCCCGACACTCCGGAAAGAAGACCGAGAATAACCCCCAGTTGGGCGCTGCAAGGGATGGCCAGTGCCAGCAGAAGCGTCACCAGCACCCGTTCTCGAACCGTTTCCAGAGTACGGGTCACCATGGTCGCCATGGTATCACAACCAAAACCGAGCACCATGGGGATCACCGCTCGCCCGTTAAGACCGATTTTTTTAAAAATACGGTCTACCAGCATGGCCAGACGGGGAAAATAGCCGACATCCTCGATAACCGAGAAGGTCAGAAAGAAAGTACCGACAATGGGTAGCACCAGAGCCACCGCATAGCGAACGCCGAGGGTAAAGACGCCGTATTCACCGACGACAAGCTCCCGCAACCAGTACCAGGGCACGAAGCGGTCAGCCAGGCTCACAACTAAAGGGTTGAGGTAGTTTTCGAACAGGGATCCCTCGCAGAGGTCCACCAGCACACCAGCTCCGAACTTGCCGACAAATTGATAGATGCCAAAATAGAGCACCAAAATCAATATGGGGAAACCGGTCCAGGGATTGGTGGTCCAGGCAGAAAGGCGATCAGCGAAGCGCAGCCTCTGGTTATCTGGTTGGCGCACCGTTTCCGCCAGCAGGCCTTTGCACACCCGCTTACGCTCAAGACTGATGCGCAGGTGAAGGTCAAAACGATGCTCAAAGGCCGTTTCGGCAACAGCCTGCTGCACCCGCTCGAAGTTGTCCCCCTCGCTGCTGCGCACCAGATCCAGAATCTCTTCGTCCTTCTGCAGCAGCAACAAAGCCAGGGCCCGCAAGTCGAGGCGATAATCCTCTGTCAGGGTCGTGGCCACCTTGGCGATATCCTTTTCCAGATCGGAAGAGTAGCCGAAGGACGGCAAGTCGTCCGCAGCACATTCGGCAATAGCCCGCCGAACCTCCTTCAGGCCGCGCTTGTTGCGGATCGCCCCACCTACCACCGGAATACCGAGTTTCTCCTGTAACAGCGGAATATCGATAGACATGCCGGACCGTTCTGCTTCGTCAAGAATATTGACCAGAAGAATCACCGGCAGGCCCGCTTCGATAAGCTGCAGGGTCATGGGCAACATACGCTCGATATTTCGAGCATCGAGGACATGAATGACCGCATGGGCATCTTCCAGCAGCAGCATCTCCCTGGCAACGCGCTCTTCCTCGGTGATCGGCAAAAGCGAATACATACCGGGGGTATCGAGAATTTCGTAGCGCTGCCCGCTGATCTCGCAATGACCGCGCGCCACAGCCACCGAGGTGCCGGGATAGTTCGAAACGACGGTATAGGCCCCGGTCAGGGCATTAAAGAGAACGCTTTTGCCAACATTGGGGTTACCCACCAGAATGACCTTACGGTCACTTGCGGGCATTTTCGTCTGACTGGCCATTGCAGTTAAACTCTATTCAAAGCAGGTATGAAGTTATCCGAAAGGATAGGTGCCGTGGCCATTATTTGGCCGCGCATTTGGCACAGAGGCCGAAGATCTCCAGCCGGTGGCTGACCATGGCGAACTGATGGTCGCGTGCCACCTTCGCCTGCAGCTGTTCGATCCGCCGATCCTTGAATTCGATGATGGCACCGCAAGCGGTACAGATCATATGGTCGTGATGCTCGTCCCGATGGCTCAATTCATAGAGAGTCTGGCCGGCGCCAAAATCGCGCTCTTCGGCGATACCGCACTCAGCGAACAGCTTCAAGGTACGGTAGACAGTGGCATAACCGATATGGGGATGTTTGCTGCGGATCTCAAGATAGAGATCCTCGGTGGAAAGGTGCTCTTTCGAATCGAGGAATGCATCAAGAATCGCTTCCCGCTGCCGCGTCGACTTCAGCCCCTTGCGGGCCATAAATTCGCGAAATATTACACGCTTGTCCATCATCACCCTCCCGTGAAATTGAATTTCAAAAAATATCAGTAGCGGAGGATGACTGTCAAGGCCAAAACAGGGTCTTACATCAGCCAGACGGAGGCAGCAGGCGGTACAGATAGCCGGTGACCATGCCAAACATGTCGAAAAACAGCATGACCCCTACCACCATCAGCAACACACCGGTGCAGATCTCAACCAGACGGATGTATTTGCGAAAGCGGTTAAAAAAGGCCAAAAAGCTGTGCAAGAGCAGTCCAGCCAACAAAAAGGGCAGACCTAAGCCGGCCGAATAAGCGGTCAGCAACAGAATACCGCGGCCGGGTCCGGCTGCCGATCCGGTGGCCAGGGCCAAGATGGCACCGTAAATCGGTCCGATACAGGGGGTCCAACCGGCGGCAAAGGCTAATCCGACTAGAAAGGTGCCGACAAATCCAGCCGGTTTGCGATGCAACTGAATCCGTCTCTCTCCGAGCAGAATGCCGAAATGAAACAACCCGCTGAGATGGATACCGAAAAGAAAGATCAGAATTCCGCCAATTTTCTGCACCCAGACCAGCACCGTCCTCAATTGACCATGCAAGGAAGCGGAAGCCATGCCGGCCAAAGCCCCCAGCAGAATGAAAACGGCGGAAAAACCGGCGATGAAGATCAGACAGTGGCACAACACCGTCAGTCGAACCCTGGCACCGGGGTGCGCCTCCTGCAGTTGACCGAAACTGAGGCCGGTAATGTAGGTCACATAAGAAGGCAACAGAGGCAAGACACAAGGGGAAAAGAAGGACAGAATCCCAGCGGAAAAAGCGATCCACAAGGTAATATCGGTGGCATTGCCCATTTAGTCATTCTCCCCCATACGGTTAAGCTCATCGATGACCTCGCTGGAACTCCAATCCCGCAGGCCAAGGTGGCGGGCGATAATCCTGCCCTGGCCATCGACTAGAAAAACAATGGGCAGCTGATGCACCCCATAACGCCTCTGGACGGCGCCCTCTGCATCGAAAAGGATCGGCAAAGAGAGCTGCTGGCGAGCGACAAAAGCGGCGACTTGGCCTTCTGTTTCACCAACATTGACCGCAAGGACTTTGAGGTTCCGAACGCTAAGATTTTCATGCAGGCGTTGCAAGGAGACCATTTCTGTTTGGCAGGGCGGGCACCAGGAAGCCCAGAAGGCGAGCAGTACTTTTTGGCCTCGAAACTGGCTCAGGGATAGTTGTCGGCCGTACATATCGGAAAGCAAAAAATCGGGTGCAGGGTCACCGACAATAGCCCCTGCTTGATGCAACACCGCTCTACGTCGAGAGCCTGGATAACATAGGCCGGCAACAATCAAGATCACCAGGCCCAGGACCGCTGCAAACGATAAGAGTTTTTTTGTCCGTGTTCTGCCGACCATGTTTAACATCTAACCGTCCAGACTCAAAAGTCAAGGAAGCTCAAGCGCAGTGATTTCTAAGGTTGCCGCCACCATTACGGCGGGGTATGCTGGGCAAAACCATCAACAAAAGGACCGCTTGTGCAGGTATTCGCCGAGATCGCCATTATCATCCTGCCGGTATTTTTCGTCATTGGCCTGGGCTACCTGCTAAGACGCATCGAACTGATCGACGACCGATTTCTGTATCAAGCCAACCGGCTGATCTATTTCATCGGCCTACCGTCCCTGCTCTTCCATAAGATCGCCAGCGCCGATTTCAGCGCCACGTTCAACGGCCGCATGGTTGCTGGAGCCACAGTAGTCATGCTGAGCGGCTTGACCCTTTCCTACGGCTATGCCGCCCTGGGTCGCAAGTACCGACGGGAAGACCGCGGAGCCTTCAGCCAGGGAGCCTTTCGCGGCAACCTGGCCTACATCGGTCTGCCTGTCGTGTTCAGTGCCTATGGCGAGGAGGCCTTTGCCCGTGCCGGCATGTTCATGGGCTGCCTGGTCCCGGTCATCAACCTGTTGGCCATTCTGGCCTTGCTGCTTCCGCACAGGAAGGGCACCCGGCAGACCGGCTGGTCCTTCTGGTACCGCAGCCTGCTCTCTAACCCACTGGTACTAGCAGCCCTATTGGGCATTGTCTGGAGCTACTGGCAACTGCCCCTGCCGGAGATTGTAGCACGCTCCTTCAGCCTCACCGCCACAATCACCCTGCCCCTGGCTCTGCTGGCTATCGGCGGCAGCTTTTCCCTACGGAAGCTGCGCGGCGACCTGGTTCAGGCAACGCTAGCCAGCCTCTTCAAGGTCATTGGCCTGCCTTTGCTGACCATCGTCTTCATGCTGCTACTCGAGGTTCGCGGTCTCGACCTGGGTATCGCCGTGCTGATGGCCGGTGCTCCGGCAGCTGCTGCCTGCACCGTTCTGGCTCAGCAACTGAACAGCAATACGGAGCTGGCCGGTTCCATTATTCTGCTCTCCACCCTCTTTTCCCTGGTCAGCTACCCTGTCATCCTTTATGTATTGAAAATTTATCAACTCGGTTTCAATTAACCGGCACCCCGTACGAAAAAAGGCCGAGTCCTGCTCAGGACTCGGCCTTTTTTCGCCAAAACCTATCGGCTAGTCGAGAATGACCAGCAATTCACCGGCTTCAATCTGCATCCCTTCAAAGACCAGGACTTCAGAAACAACACCGTCCTTGGCGGCCTTGACGTTGGTCTCCATCTTCATCGCCTCGGTAGACAACAGGGTATCCCCCTCTTTGACCACATCGCCAACATTGACCAGAATACGGAAAACCTTACCGGGCATAGGAGCGCCGACATGATGCAGGTTTTCCGGATCGGCCTTGCGGTGGGTGACTATATCCGATTCCACCGACAGATCCTTAACCGCTACCTGACGCGGTTCGCCATTGAGCTCGAAGTAGATGTCACGGGTACCGTCCTCCGCCACCCGGCCGATGGCGTTGAGCTGCACCACCAGGGTCTTGCCGGGCTGGATATCGATGGAGGTCTCGTCGCCGAGATCGAGGCCGTAGAAAAAGACCGGCGTCGGCAACACAGAGGTGTCATCGTATTCCTGACGATGACGGGCAAACTCTTCGAAAACCCCCGGATAAAGAACCGCCGAAAGGACATCCCGGTCGCTCACCGGCTGGCCGAGCTTTTTTTCCACCTCAGCCTTTTTGGCAACGAAATCGACCGATTCAAGGAACTCGCCGGGCCTGCAGGTGATGGGCTCTTCGCTTTTGAGCACGATCTTCTGCAACTTTTCCGGAAAGCCGCCGTAAGGCTGGCCGATCATGCCCTTGAAGAAGTCGACCACCCCCTGCGGAAAGGTCAGTTCCTGACCCTTTTCGTAGACATCCTCGGGCTCCAGGTTGTTCTGCACCATGAACATGGCCATATCGCCGACGATCTTCGACGACGGCGTTACCTTGATGATATCGCCGAACATGTCGTTGACCTTGCGGTACATCTCCTTGCACTCTTCCCAACGATGGCCGAGGCCAAGGCCTTCCACCTGCGGCTTGTAGTTGGAATACTGGCCGCCGGGGATCTCGTGATGATAGACCTGCGCGGTGCCGCTGCGCAGTTCCGATTCGAAGGGGGCGTAATAGGTACGCACCGTTTCCCAGTAGTTGGCGAGCTTCTGCAGGCTCTTTTCGTCAAGCCGCGGATCGCGCTCGGAATCCTTGAGGGCGGACAGCAGGGCATTCATGTTCGGCTGGGCGGTGAGGCCCGAAACCGAGGAGAGTGCCGTATCGACGATATCGACCCCGGCCATGGACGCAGCAAGAAGGGTGGCGCCGCCGTTGCTGGAGGTATCGTGAGTATGCAGGTGAATGGGGATGCCGATCTCCTGCTTCAGGGCCTTGATGAGCTTCTCGGCGGCAAAGGGCTTGAGCAATCCGGCCATATCCTTGATGGCCAGGATATGAGCGCCCATGCGTTCCAGTTCCTTGGCCATCTCGACATAGTAAGCGAGCGGGTATTTGTCCCGCTTGGGATCGAGAATATCCCCGGTGTAGCACATGGCCGCTTCGCAGACGGCACCGGACTTGCGTACCGCATCCATAGCCACCTTCATGCCCTTGGTCCAGTTCAGGGAGTCGAACACCCGGAACACGTCGATGCCGCTCTTGGCAGCCTGGGCGACGAACTCCTGCACCACATTATCGGGGTAGTTGCAGTAACCGACCGCATTGGAGCCGCGCAGCAGCATCTGGAAGAGAATGTTGGGAATCTTCTCGCGCAGACGATCGAGGCGCTCCCAGGGATCTTCGTTGAGAAAGCGCATGGCCACATCAAAGGAAGCCCCGCCCCACATCTCCAAAGAAAAGAGATCGCTGCCGAGATGACTGGTTGCGGTAGCGATACGTTCCAGATCGTAGGTCCGGAAGCGAGTCGCCATCAGCGATTGGTGGGCGTCGCGCATGGTGGTATCGGTGACCAGCAGCTTGTTCTCGTTCAGCGCCCACTGGGCCAGCCCCTCCGGCCCCATCTCGCGCAGGATGTCGCGGCTGCCCTTGGGCCGATTGCATTCGTAGCCAATCTCGGGGACCACGGGAGTGCGCAGATCCTTGAAATGCAACGGCTCCTTGATACCGGGACAACCGTTGACCACCGTGTGGCCGATGTACGACAGGAGCTTGTTGGCCCGATCGCGCTTGACCGGAATGTGGAACAGCTCCGGATGGTTGTCGATGAAGGAGGTGTCGCACTGCCCGGCCAAAAACGTCGGGTGGTTGATGACATTCTCCAGAAACCCCTTGTTGCTCTTGACGCCGCGCAGGCGGAATTCCTCCAGGCTGCGACTCATGGTGCGGGCCGCACTGGCCAGGGTCAGCCCCCAGCAGCTTATCTTAACCAGCAACGAATCGTAATGCGGGCTGATCCGGGCCCCGGGATAAGCGCTGCCCGCATCGAGCCGCACGCCAAAACCTCCGGGGCTGCGATAGGCAGCGATGGTGCCGAAATCCGGTGCGAAGTTCTTCTCCGGATCCTCGGTGGTCACCCGCGACTGAATGGCACAGCCGTGCAGTACGACATCTTCCTGGCTCTGAATACCGATCTCGGGGTCGGCCAAACGATAGCCCTCGGCGACCCGAATCTGTCCCTGTACCAGATTGTGACCGGTTACCATCTCGGTCACCGTATGCTCGACCTGAATCCGGGTATTGACCTCAATGAAATAGAAGTTTTCTTTCTGGTCCATGAGGAATTCGACGGTACCGGCATTGACATAATCGACATGTCTGACGACCTTCAAGGCATAGTCGCACAGTTCCAGCCGTTTGGCGTCGCTCAGAGCCAGCGAGGGAGCCACCTCGATGACCTTCTGATGGCGGCGCTGAATGGAACAGTCGCGATCGTAGAAGTGAACCAGATTACCGTGATGGTCACCGAGAATCTGCACCTCGACATGCTTGGGATTCTCGATGAATTTTTCGAGAAAGACCGACGCGTTGCCAAAGGCCGCCTTGGCCTCGGAAGAGGCCGATTTCAGCCCTTCAAGCAGTTCTTTGCGGTTACGGGCCACTCGCATCCCACGACCGCCGCCCCCGGCAGCGGCCTTGACCATGATCGGATAGCCGGTCTTGGCAGCAAACAACAGGGCTTTTTCCTCACAGGTAACCGGATCTGCCGTGCCCGGCACCACCGGCACGCCAGCCTCCAGGGCAACCTTGCGGGCCGCGACCTTGTCACCCAGACGGCGCTGGATATCGGCGCCAGGACCGATAAAGGCAATTCCCGCCTTGGCGCAGGCCTCGGCGAACAGGGGATTTTCCGATAAAAAGCCGTATCCGGGATGGATAGCGTCGACACCTTTGTTGAGGGCCAGTTCGATAATCTCATCGATGCCCAGATAAGCCTCGATCGGCCCCTTACCCTTACCGATCAGATAGGACTCATCCGCCTTATAGCGATGCAGGGAAATCCGATCTTCTTCAGAAAAGATGGCAACGGTCTTGATGCCGAGCTCGATGCAGGCTCGAAAAATACGAATGGCAATCTCGCCACGATTAGCCGCCATGATCTTATTGAAACGCTTTATTTCCATTCCAAGTACCCTCCAAACAACAATGATTAACCTTATCCTGAACAGCAGACGCTATCAGAAGCACCGACACAAAGCAATACGAACTTTTTTTCGGAAAACTAAATACCAATTGGATTCAACACTTTACCACGGCTGGCAAAGCAGAAATAGAAAAGCGCACGGCCCAATCAGCAGGCCGTGCGCTCAGACATTACAGGGAGCAAACAGCATCAATCGCTCTTGGTCCCCCGTTCGAGAAAAGGCCGGACCAAATCGATGGGAAAAGGGAAGATGATTGTTGAATTTTTTTCGGCGGCCACCTCGGTCAGAGTTTGCAAAAAACGCAGCTGCAAGGCACTTTTATTCGTGGAAAGAATGACCGCCGCCTCGGTCAGTTTTTGCGCTGCCTGATATTCGCCCTCGGCATGAATCACCTTGGCGCGGCGCTCCCGCTCCGCTTCGGCCTGGCGGGCCATGGCCCGCTGCATCTCCACCGGCAGATCGACATGCTTAACCTCGACGTTGGAAACCTTCACCCCCCAGGGATCCGTCTGCCGGTCGAGGATTTCCTGCAGATGCTGATTGATCTGCTCGCGACGTGCCAGCAGATCGTCGAGTTCCGATTGCCCCAGCACACTGCGCAAGGAAGTCTGGGCGAGCTGACTGGTGGCATAAAGGTAGTTTTCCACCTCGATGATGGCCTTATCCGGGCTTACTACGCGAAAATAGAGCACCGCATTGACCTTCACCGAGACATTGTCCTTGGTGATAACATCCTGGGGCGGCACATCCATGGCCACGGTACGCAGACTGATTTTTCTCATCCGGTCCACCACCGGAATGATGAAGCGCAGCCCCGGCCCCTTGACCG
>JAUWLU010000388.1 GCA_030613545.1 Desulfuromonadales bacterium | reverse complement strand
TGAGTTGAAACAGGTCGCCGAAGAACTGGGTGCCGAACTTGTGCATCTGAAGCGCGGCCCGAAACACTGACCTCAAGTCATGCAAGATGCCAAGGTCTCCACCGGCAGGTGGGGGCCTTTTTTTGCGTCACAGGCTCCGCGGGCTCGTGCATTACGGTAGCGCAGCGCCCCCCGGACGTGCCAACGGAACGGCTATTGTCTCCAAAACAATTCGGGCCATTGGCCAATCATGATGGTTTCGCAAAAAGTCATGAGATGGCTAAGCAAAAGTTTCGACCTACAAGGCGTAGTGGTTTTTCAGGGGTGAAGGCATACATATAGTATGTCGAAGTCCTGAAAAAGCGCTGCAACGCAGTAGGTCGGACTTTTTGCGACGCCATCAATCATTACGGCGCACGACCGACAGCCTGTAAAAAGTTGCGCACCACCTCGGCCAGGGGCGGATCGAGACGGGCAAAAACCTCTTTACGGATCGGCGTGGGCACTTCGCCGTAAAACGCTTCGGCGATGCCGCCGGTGATGCAGGCGATGGTATCGCTGTCGCCGCCGATGGAGACAGCGTTGCGGATGGCATCCTCGAAATCGTCGGCCTCGAAAAAAGCCTGCAGAGCCTGAGGCACCGACCCCTGGCAGGTAACGTCAAAGTGGTAATGGGGCCGAATATCGTCGAGGCTAAAGTCAAAAACATAGCCGAAACGCTCAACAATGAAATCGCGGATATCGGCCTTGTTTTCGCCGCTGCGAGCCAGAAAAATGGCCGCGGCGGTGACTTGGGCGCCCTTGATGCCCTCGGCATGATCGTGGGTAACGGAGGCGCTTTTGTGTGCCTCGCTCAGCACCGTCGACAGATCGTTGAAATACCAACCCACCGGGCTAACCCGCATGGCTGAACCGTTGCCGAAGGAGTTGTAGGGCTGGGTAGAATCGCTGACCGCCCAGCGGAAAAAACGGCCGCCATAGCCAGCATTGGGATAACGCCAGAAATATTCCTTGAGTTTCTCGGCAAAGGGAATGCCAGTCAGCAGGCTGTCAGCGAGGGCTACCGTCAGTACCGAATCGTCGGTAAAACAGCTGGCAGCGGTAAAGAGCTCAAAATCCTTGCTCTTGTGATTATGCCACTCAAACCGGGAACCGATTATATCACCTGCAATGGCACCAAGCATAAGGCAACCTCCTCTCTCGTCACAGTTGTGATGCTTTCGCAAAAAGACATGAGATGGCTAAGCAAAAATTTCGGTCTACAAGGCGTAGTGGTTTTTCAGGGGTGAAGGCATACATATAGTATGTCGAAGTCCTGAAAAAGCGCTGCAACGCCGTAGGACGGACTTTT
>JAUWLU010000133.1 GCA_030613545.1 Desulfuromonadales bacterium | reverse complement strand
TTCCTTGGCTTCCACCGCCTGATGCAGACCGTCGCTCCAGCGCCGCCCGGGCATCATCCGGCCGGTGAATTCGTCAACGATCATCACCTCGCCGTCCTTGACCACATAATCGACGTCACACTTGAACAGCACATGAGCCTTGAGGGCCTGGTTGACGTGATGCAGCAGTTCGATATTGCCCGGTTCATAGAGGTTGTCGATATTGAGCAGTTTCTCGACCTTGGCCACCCCCTGCTCGGTGAGCATGGCGCTCTTGGCCTTTTCGTCGATGGTATAGTCGCCGGTATATTCCTTCACCGTCTGTCCGATCTTGCCGTCGCGGTGCTCAATGAGCTCGCCCATTTTCAGCATCGGGATAATGCGGTTGGCGGTATAGTAGAGTTCGCTCGAATCCTCGCTCGGCCCGGAAATGATCAGCGGAGTACGGGCCTCATCGATAAGAATCGAATCGACCTCATCGACGATCGCGTAATAAAGCGGACGCTGCACATAATCGTCCAGGGAAAACTTCATGTTGTCGCGCAGATAATCGAAGCCGAACTCGTTGTTGGTGCCGTAGGTGATGTCGCAGCGATAGGCTTTTTTGCGTTGTTCGTCGGTCAGGCCGTGAACGATGCAGTCGACCGTCAAGCCCAAAAAACGATACACCTGGCCCATCCATTCGGCATCGCGGCTGGCCAGGTAGTCGTTGACCGTTACCACATGCACTCCCTTGGCCGGCAGGGCATTGAGGTAAGAAGCAAGGGTCGCCATCAGGGTTTTGCCTTCCCCGGTCTTCATTTCGGCGATCTTACCCTGATGCAAGACTATGCCGCCGATCAACTGCACATCGAAATGGCGCATGCCCAAGACCCGCTTGGCCGCTTCGCGCACCACGGCAAAGACTTCGGCCAGCAGGTCGTCCAGGGCCTCCCCCTGAGCCAGACGCTGGCGAAACTCCCCTGTTTTGGCTGCCAGTTGCGAATCGTCCAGACCGGCAAAGGTGTCTTCGACGGCATTGATCTGCTCGATCAGCACTCGCAAACGCTTCAGTTCGCGTTCGTTCTTGCTGCCGAAAAGTTTCTTCAGAAAGCTGTTAATCATCTATTATATTCTCCGTAAATATTTTAATTTGCTCAGAAAGTATCCGGCTATCGAAACCTCCGAAAGGACTGTCGAAAAATGCCTTAAAAATATCGAATTTTATCATAGAGGCTAGCGGCCGACAAGACGAAAGCGCCGGAGCGCCACGGCATGACAGATGCACAATTTCTGCTGGTAGTTGGCCACAAAAAAGCCCCGGCGAAGCGGGGCTTGGAATTGAGAAGGTTTTAAAGGTAACGTTTTGGATTGACGGGAACACCGTTGAGGCGCACCTCGTAGTGAAGGTGGGAGCCGGTCGAACGGCCGGTATTTCCTACGGCAGCAATCTTATCGCCCCGCTGGATACGCTGCCCCACTTTGACGAATATCTTGGAATTGTGCGCATAGTAGGTCTGATAGCCGTAGCCGTGATCAAGGACCACTATCTTACCGTAATCGGACAGAGACGCCACCTTGCTGACCACACCATGAGCCGCCGCCAGTACCGGAGTGCCGGTTCGTGCAGCGATATCGAGACCGTGATGCAACTTGCGTCGCCCGGTAAAGGGCGACAGACGTGGACCGAATCCGGAAGTAACCCAACCCTTGGTCGGCCACCCTTTCGGCTTGGCCGCCAGCAGCGAGTTCTGGTCATTGAAAAAGCTCTGTATCTCTTCCAGGCTCTGGCGACGCAAATCGATGTCGCGCCGTATCTGATCGATATGCTGCTGCAGCGCGGAAAGCTCACCAGCTGCATCGACTTCGATCGGTCCACCCAGACCGGCCGGGGTTTCGGGAGCAGGCTTGGCCAGTTCCGCCATTAAGCGAACCTTGGCGTCATTTTGTGCCAGGATCACCATCTCGCGGCGCAGATTCTCAAGATCCACCGACAGAGATCGGATCAATTCCTGCTGACTGCCATTTTCGGCTCGTAGATGCTGCAGCTCACTTCGATCCAAAGTCGTCCGACAGTAGTCAAAGGCCAACCAGGCAACACCCAGCAGAAAGACCGCCATAATCCCTGCAGCCAGTTGCAGGCCACGGGTCCCAAGCCGGAAGCGCCGCACTCGGCGGGAACCGTCAGGAATGACGATAATGGACATCTTCTGTTCAGCCAAGAAATACTCCTTCAACAAGCCATGAGAAAACCGCTTGATTAAATCGGCCACGGCTAAATCAAAACCCGGACTGTTAACCAGGCGACTGACATTGCAGAACCTTAAAGCCCCGAACCGAGGTAACGGCTCCAATTAATAGGAAAAAACCAGCGTTCTGTCAAGCCGTTAATCCGCATACAGGCGAAGCAAGCAGGCTACAGAACGATACTCATGGCAATTTCGTCACAATCGGGAAACTTGGGACACTTGACGCAATCGCTCCAGATCTTTTGCGGAAGCTCGGCTTTCTCGATGTATTGAAAACCCATTTTCTCAAAGAAGACCGGCTGGTAAGTCAGAGCAAAGACCTTCTTCAGACCCAAGTCCCGTGCTTCTTCGAGACAGGCCTGCACCAGCTGCCGGCCGATTCCCTTTTTCACCTGACCTTCGGCAACGGCCAGGGAGCGCACTTCCGCCAGGTCCTCCCAACAGATCTGCAAACTGACCGTCCCCAAAATCTCGCCAGAGACCTCATAGACATAAAACGAACGAATCCGCTCATAGATATCCGGCAGCGAGCGGGACAACATCAGCTCCTGCTGCGCATAGGTGATCAGCAACGTGTGAATGGCTTTGGCATCGGGTATGCGCGCTTTACGAATGGTCATCGTTTTGCTCTCGCTTGATATGTTTATAACGGGCGCTGCCCGCCCATAGCTACAACCGGGGGGCAGATTGGGCGATGATCTCGCGAGCATGCTCCAGAGTGCGCTCGGTGACCTGAGCTCCGCCCAGCATACGGGCCATTTCCTCGATCCGCCCTTCCCCTTCGAGATGCACCAGGCCGGTGCAGGTGCGCCCGTCCCGCTCCTGCTTTTCCACCCGGTAGTGATGATCGGCAAAGGCCGCCACCTGGGGCAGATGGGTGATGCAGAGCACCTGGGCCTCTTTGGCAATGGCCTGGAGTTTTTGCCCGACGGCGCTGGCCGCCACCCCGCCGATGCCGGCATCGACCTCATCGAAGATCAGCGTAGCGATATGGTCAGCGCCCGGGGCGGCCCGGCGCAGAGCCAGCATAATGCGCGACAGTTCGCCCCCCGAAGCGATCCAGGCCAGGGGCTTGGAGTCTTCGCCAGGGTTGGCAGCGAGATAGAATTCGCCCCGTTCCAGCCCGCCCGGCCCCGGTTGCGGCAAGGCAAACAGACGCATCTCGAACTGGGCCTTGGGCATAGCCAGTCCGGCCAATTCCCCTTCGACGGCCTGGCGTAATGCCTCGGCAGCAACACGTCGCCGCGTTGAAATGGTCTCGCCCTGCTGCTGCAACTGCAGTCGCCCCTGTTCGAGACGCTGAGTCAGTTCGTCTCTGGTGGCATCGGCATGCACCAGATCTTCACTTTCGCGAGCAATTTCGTTTCGATATGCCAGCAGGCCGTCGATGGTGCCAGCGTACTTGCGCTTTAAATCGGCCAACAGCGCCAGCCGCTTCTCCACTTCGTTGAGGCGGGCGGCATCGAAAGAGACCTTGCCGGCATAGTTGCGTAACTGTTCGGCAACATCTTCCAGCATATACAGGGAGGAACGCACCGTCTCAGCCAGGGGCAATAGCTGGCCATCGATCGCCGCGCCGCTCTCGAGTTCAGAGGCGACGGCGTCTAGATGAGTGCAGACCGCCCGTTCGGCACCGTAAAGGGTCTCGTAACCAGTTAAGGCAGAACGGGACAGACGCTCACCATGCTGCAACAGGGAACGTTCGGCGAGCAATTCGTCGTCTTCGCCGGCCTGCAGGGCCGCCTCCTCGAGCTCGCGCAACTGAAAGCTCAACAGGTCAAGACGCTGCAGGCGGCCAGCCTCGGCTGCCTGCAATTTTTGCAGTTGCTGCTCCAACTCCTGAATCTCGTCATAGTAACGCCGGTACGCGTCCAACTCCGGTTGAAGACCGGCAAAACTGTCGAGGAAGGCCAGATGGCTGTCGGCCCGCTGCAGACCCTGATGCTCATGCTGACCGTAAATATTCATCAGCTGACTGGTCAAAGGCTGCAACTGGGCCAGCTTGGCCAGGTTGCCGTTGATGTAAATTTTATTGCGCCCGTTGCGATTAACCACCCTCTTGATCAGCAATTCGTCTTCATCTTCGAACCCACCGGCGGCCAGAGCCTCTCGCACCGCCGGTTGTCCCTGCAAATCAAAGACAGCCTCCACCACGGCCTCTTCGCTGCCGGTGCGAATCAAATCGACTCGTGCCCGATCACCGAGCAGCAATGCTACCGCATCGATAATAATCGATTTACCGGCACCGGTTTCCCCGGTCAAAACATTGAACCCGGCAGAGAAACCGACCTCCAGGGCATCGATAATCGCAAAATTTCTGATATGAAGATCCGTCAACATCGCTCTTCTCTCAAGGTCGCCGCAGCGGCCTATCGTTCGCCCCAACCCAGCTTGGTGCGTAACACTTCAAAATAATCCCTGGACGGACTATCGACCAGCAGAGTACCACGCCGGGCCTTGCAGACCTGGATCAGATCGCCGGCCTGCAAATCGACCGCAACCTGGCCATCGGCGGTAAAGACCACATGCTCATCCTTGCATTTAACCTCGATCCGAATGTTGGCATCATCCGAAACAATCAATGGTCGATTGGCCAACATATGCGGACAGATAGGCGAAATCACGAAGCAGTGCAGCCCCGGTGAAATAATCGGCCCACCGGCGGAAAGATTATAGGCCGTGGAACCTGTAGGCGTAGCAATAACCAGGCCATCAGCCTTGAAGGTCGTCAGGTAGGCATCGTCGACCCACACTTCCATGTCAACGATACGGGCAATCGCACCCTTGTTAAGGACGATGTCGTTAAGCACTCGAAAACGCTTGAATTCCTGACCAGCGCGCAGAATGACCGCTTCCAGCATCATCCGCCGGGACAGCTTGAAGTCGCCACGCAGTACCCTTTCCAGACAGGGAAACATCTCATCCCGAGTAATTTCGGTCAAAAACCCGAGACTGCCCAGGTTAACCCCCAGAATAGGTATATCCCTATCGCAATCATGCCGGGCCACCTGCCGGGCAACAGAAATCAGCGTGCCGTCGCCACCGAGGACCACGATCAGGTCGACCATGGCAGGGATCTGTCTCCGCTCATACCCCGGACCCTGACCGGGCAACTGGCGGGCCAGTGCTTCCTCCAGAAAGACCTCCAGGCCCCGCTTGGCGAGCCAGTCGACCACTTCGCCAGCGACACGGACCGCATCGGGATGACTGCATTTGGCGTAGATTCCGATCCCTTTCATACCTTCCCTTTCCGCCGCTCTCGGCTTGCCGCCGAAGCTAACACAGCTCCCAAACAAAGTCCATCACTTTCAACAACTTATAGCAAGTCCAGCTTGTCGCGAAGCGCCCCTCTGTGCTACAGTCGAAGTCGTCCCCAAACCCATTATTCGGAACTACCATGGATCTCTTCGAAGCAAACCAGGAGGCCCACTCGGCCACCCCCCTAGCCGAACGCATGCGCCCCAGCACCCTGGAGGAGATGGTCGGCCAGGAGCACCTTCTCGGGCCGGACAAAATACTGCGCCGCCTGATCGAGACGGACCAACTCTCCTCGGCGATCTTCTGGGGACCGCCCGGCACCGGCAAAACCACCCTGGCTCAAGTGATCGCCAACAGCACCAGCAGCCGCTTTGTATTCTTTTCCGCCGTCCTGCAGGGGGTTAAGGAAGTACGCGAACTGGTCAAACAGGCCCGGGAAGAACGAGCTTACCACAGTCGCAAAACCTTGCTGTTTGTCGACGAGATTCACCGGTTCAACAAGGCCCAGCAGGATGCCTTTCTGCCCTATGTGGAACGGGGCGACATCATCCTGGTCGGCGCCACGACGGAAAACCCGTCCTTTGAGATTAATTCCGCCCTGCTGTCCCGCTCTCGAATCCTCGTCCTGCACGCCCTTGGCGCAGCACAGATCACGACTTTACTGAAACGTGCCCTGGCGGACCCAAGGGGCCTCAATGGCCGGCACCAGCACACCACAGACGAAGCCCTCTCCTTTCTCGCGGAACAGGCCCATGGCGATGCCCGGGCAGGCCTCAACGCCCT
>JAUWLU010000357.1 GCA_030613545.1 Desulfuromonadales bacterium | reverse complement strand
CTTTAAGGTCATGGAGTACGGTATCGATATACGGCAGCATCTGTTCGAGGAACCGCCACGGGACGTTGCCCGCCGTTTCGATCGCGGTGTTGCTGCCGCGCTCGTGGGCGCCCTTCAGCAGGGCGGTGGCGAAATCCGGGCACATGGTGCATTCGCCGCCGCTCAGTGTCATGCCGCCGCCCGACGTACGATAAAACGACGCGTCCCTTTCCACCTCGTCCAGCACATCGTCTGCGGTCATCATTGAGCCAAAGAAATACAGCGCCTTGGTGGGACACAGGGAGATCGTCTCCTCGTCGCAGTCAGACGCCAGGTCCCAGTTGACGCGGACTTTGTCGTCCGCACCGGGCACCGCGTAAAACGCACCCTCCGGAAACGGCGCCTTCAGGCACAGGCCACATTCCTTCGCGCCACTGCACAAGCGGTCGTCGTAGGCCAGCTCCAGCTTCGGGTTAATGCTCTCCGGGTTGCTGCACCACTTGCAGCGCAGCGAACAACCCTTGAGGAATACCGTCGTGCGTATCCCCGGACCATCGTGGCTACAGTAACGCTGAATATTGAGGACGGTCCCGGTAACGGGCGCACCTGCCGCACTCATTGCACACCTCCCAGGCAGATGCCGAGCGATCGGGCGATCAGCATGAACTCGCTGTCTGGCGGCACGGTCCGTACCTTGTTGATTGCTTCGAGCAGTGGCACGAAGGCAATATCCGGCGGTTGGAAAGCAACCATCACCCCCTCCTCGCCGGCGTTCAGTGCGCGAATCGCGCCGGCACCGTAGGCAAGGCCGAGCTGACGGTCGACCGCGGTCGGCGTGCCGCCGCGCGCCCAGGGCCCGAGTACCGCCGGATAAGTCTTCTCTGCGAGCTTGAGCTGCAGCCGATTAGCGACGATCTTTGCCGCCCGACCGGACCTTTCTATGGCATAGCCAGTCGACTCGCCCGCCGCGAGCGGCGACAAGGACGCCCGCATCGGCGAAGGCTTATCGGCGCTGGGCGAGGCTTCTTCCAGCCCTATGCCCTCGGCCACGACCACCAGGCCGAACGGCCGTTCGGCGCTCATCTTCCCGCGCAGGTGCTCGGCAACCGCGTCGATATCCACGGCCAATTCCGGGATCAGTATGGCGTCGGCACCGGCGGCGATGCCGGCTTGTAGAGCTAACCAGCCGGCTTGCTCGCCCATCACCTCAACTACAGCGATCTGTCGCGAAGACCTTGCGGCCTCGCGCGCCCGGTCCAGCATCTCGATCGTGAAACTGAGCGCACTGTTAAAGCCGTGCGTGACCATGGTCGAGGCGATGTCGTTCTCGACCGAACGGGGAATACACACCGTGTTCAGTCCCTTGCGATGCAGCTTATAGGCGATACTCAGCCCGCGGCCATCAACCACCGAAATCAGTGCATCAATGCCCTGCTCCTGCAATACCGCCAGCACTTCGTCGGAACGATCGACCTCGACGAGCATCCCGTCTTCGTCGACCTGGCGCCTGTGGAACGGATCGAACTGCGGCGACTGACCCAGCACCCCCGCAGAGGCAGCCGGATCCAGGCTCTCTGCCAGCTGTGGCGACACGGTTAACAAACCGCCGTCGGGATAATCATCGGGTTCGAGCAGGCCGGCGAAGCCGTTATGGATGCCGACCACCTCCCAGCCCAATTCCGCCGCGGCAAGCGTTATGCCCTTTGCCACTGCATTCATCCCGGAAACGAATCCGGTGCCTACATTGACGGCGATGCGTCGTGTTTTTGTGTTCAAGTTACTAACCTCCACGAAAAATTTTAAAGATTAATTTTTAGTCAGCCGCCCCCAATATGAATAGCAAAGATGCCCGGCGCGGCGCAATGCCCCGCC
>JAUWLU010000117.1 GCA_030613545.1 Desulfuromonadales bacterium | reverse complement strand
CGACAGACAGATGTCCTTGTCGCCCATGGCCGCCCGAATGGTGCGAGTGGCGCCAACGATATAGGTCTTGAACAGGGAGTCGATGGTCTCGTTATTGCCCTGGCCGTCGTCATAGTCGATGTTGGCAGCGAAGATCTTGTGCTTGCAGTGTTCACTCCAGGTCTGAGCTAAAGCCTCCAGCTCGACATCGGTCAGTGAGGCGGCGAGCCCGACCTTGGCACGCTCTGCAGAGGTGGCGGGATCGGCGGCAAAACGCTGAATAGCCTGCATCTCTTCCAGATTGAGAGCCAGAACACCGTCGCGGCTGATGCGCAGCAGCTCTTCGTCGGCCACGGTCAGGTCGATCTGCTGCACCTGGGGTTCGGCACTGCTGACCACCTTGGGCACGCTGAGCGGCACACCGCCGGTGGGGTCGAACTCGTCAGCCGAAATGATATCCCAGCGCTGAATGAGGCCGTTGCCCAGAAAACCCGATGCGATGCGCTCGGCGACGGTTCGGTCGAGCTGGCCCTGCAGCAGGTACTGCACCGAGGTATAGACCCCTTCTTCGGCGGCCAGAGAGCGCCCGGTGAGATATTGCAGGGCCTCGCCAGCAGTGCGGCCGACGTTGTCGGTGACGCCGGGCCGGAAACCGACCTCGACGAGCATGTCGAAATTGGCCGCCAGAGGACGGTTGATGGCCACCTGTTGAATCACCGGATCGGAAAAGGGGCCATTGGCCGCCGCTTCGATCTGTTCAGCCGTAAGCTCGGCATCGACCGTATAGACATCGATGGTCTGCACCCCCTCCAGGTGTATACCGAGATGTTCTGCGATCTCGCGGCGTACTCGCTCGCCACGGGCGTCACGTACGCCTTTTTTCAGTCCGACTTCGATTCTCCAAGCCATATCTTACTCCTTGACAAAGCTTATTTATTATACAAGCGAGCAGCCGTAGCTTGGTCATCATTTACTCGACGACAAAACAGCCACTGGGCTGGGCTTGAGTCCCGATCAGCAATTGGGGGTTACAACAGTTCTGGGCCGCCAGCACCTGGCGGGCGCTCCGTTCAGCCAATTGCGGACAATTGTTGGTTTCACTCAGGTGGGCCAGGAAGACCCCTTCTAGACCGTCCCATACCAGATCGGACAGCAACTCAGCGGCCGCCTCGTTGGAAAGATGGCCATGATTGCTGCGAATCCGCTGCTTGAGATGCCAGGGATAAGGACCCTCCCGAAGCATCTGCTGGTCATGATTGAATTCCAGGACCAGCACTCGGCAGTGCCGGTACCGCTCAGCCACCAGCCGTGTAGCAAGGCCGAGATCGGTCAGAATGCCGATTTTGCCGGCGGATGTATCGATAAGATAGCCGACCGGTGCCGCCGCATCGTGAGTCAGGGGCACGGTTTCGATCTGTACGTCCTGAAACGTCAGGGTACAGCCGTCGTCGAACTCCCGGCAATCGTCGAGACGCCCGGGGTTGCGTAAGGCCGAGCGGGTCCTATGATGAACAAAGACCGGCAACCGATGACGTCTTGCCATAGGCCCCAGCCCCGAACAGTGGTCGCCATGCTCGTGGGTGACCAGAACCGCGTCGAGGGAGTCGCCATCGGTGTGAATCAACCCCAGACGGCGATTAAGCTCGCGAGCAGACAGCCCGGCGTCGATCAACAACCGACTGTCCCCAGACTCGACCAGGACGGCGTTCCCCTTACTGCCGCTGGCTAATAAACAGACCCGCAAACACTATCTCCACCACCCAGTCAAGGGCGCAATAACAAAAACCAACAATCGGTTCTGCCTGGAATTTAACTAGTTTCTGTCCGGAAACGGCCCTTTTCCGTAATCTCTGCGTCAATTTACGGCCATGCTTGTGCGGCGTACCGTTGTACGCCTCTGCGCAAGTCCTCGACTTCCTTGACCTTACGAAAAATTGCTCGTTTCCAAACTAGAAACTCGTCAGTGTTCATCCGGAGTTTCCGGATGGACACTAACTATCTAACAGTCGAAGAGCAACAATGGTAAAGGGCAAGCCGAGTCGGCAGACACGGCTCTACGATCCCTCAGAGGCGGTCTTTTCATACCATACCGGACCTCAAAGTACAACCGAACAAATCCTCCTTTAAGTAAAAGTCGCAGGGCAAAAGCGGTTGACGGGTTAGAGTCTATTCGCTATCATTACCTCTTGGTGAAAGCATCCAAACCATTACCTAAACAATTGATTTAATTATGTTTTTACTCGCAAAAGACAATCGAAACCCGATTCGAAAAAGGTACGGAGCGACCCATATATGGCGATAAAAGCGGCAATCAACGGTTTTGGCCGCATCGGCCGCAGTATCTTTCGCGCTGCCTGGCTCGCCGATGATCTGGATATCGTCGCCATTAACGACACCGGCGACGCGGCAGCCCTGGCCCATCAGCTTAAATACGACTCGGTGCATGGTATTTTCGATGCCGAAGTTAGCTCCGCAGATGGTGCCCTGCTGATCAACGGTCGAAGAATTGCCGTATTGACCCAGCCGGACCCGGCTGCCCTGCCCTGGCGCAAACTCGGAGTCGAAGTGGCCATCGAAGCCACCGGCCGGTTTACTGCACGCCATCAGGCTGAGCAGCATCTGCGGGCCGGAGCTTCGCGGGTTATTATCACCGCACCAGGCACCGATCCCGATGTAACCATCTGCATGGGCGTTAACCAATCGACCTTCGACCCGCAGCGGCACCGCATCGTCTCCAACGCCTCCTGCACTACCAATTGCCTGGCCCCGGTGGCCAAGGTACTGATGGAGCGCTTTGGCGTGGTCAAGGGGATGATGACCACCGTCCACGCCTATACCAATGGCCAGCAGATCCTCGACCATCTCGATGAAGATCCACGCCGGGCCCGTGCAGCCGCCCTTTCCATTATTCCTACCACGACCGGGGCTGCTCGCGGGGTGGCACGGGTACTGCCCGAACTGGAAGGTCGACTGGACGGTATTTCGGTGAGGGTGCCAACCCCCAACGTATCCCTTATTTCCCTGGTAGTCGAAACCGAGCGTGCCACCTCCATCGCAGAAGTTAATGACAGCCTGCGCCAGGCGGCCGCATCAAACCTCAGGGACATTCTCGAGTATTGCGAGCAACCACTCGTTTCTATTGATTTTAATGGCAACCCGGCGTCATCCATCGTGGATGCCTTATCGACCAACGTCATTGGCGGCAACATGGTCAAGGTCCTGTCCTGGTACGATAACGAATGGGGTTATTCCAACCGGGTGGTGGAACTGCTGCACCATATCTGCAGCCCCTGACCTACCGCGGCGCTTTATGATTGCAACGATTCCGTAACGACTCGCTACTCTTTATAGCGCAGCAGACAATCGTTGCAGCTTCATTTCATTGGGGAGGATTTTCCATGCTGAACAAGATGACGGTCAAGGATATCGACTGCCGGGGCAAACGAGTTTTGTGCCGCGTCGACTTTAACGTACCCCTCGACACCGAGGGCCGCATCAGCGACGACAACCGTATCGTCGCCGCATTACCGACCATACGCCACATCCTTGACCAGGGCGGGCGCTTGATCCTGGCCTCCCATCTTGGTCGCCCCAAAGGACAGCCAAAAGCCGAATTCAGCCTGACCCCCGTCGCCAACCATTTAGCGCAACTACTCAGTCAGCCGGTCATCATGGCCCCCGACTGCATCGGTTCCGAAGTGGAGAAGCTTGCCCGGGCTCTCGAGGATGGACAGGTCATGCTGCTGGAAAATGTCCGTTTCCACGCCGGCGAAACGGCCAACGATCCGCAATTCGCCCGCCAACTGGCGAATCTGGCCGAGCTCTACGTTAACGATGCCTTTGGCACCGCCCATCGGGCCCATGCCTCCACAGCCGGCGTCGCTCAACTCCTCTCCCCTGCGGTAGCGGGTTTTTTGATTGAGAAGGAGATTCGTTTTCTTGGCCAGGCGGTGGCCGAGCCGGTCCGTCCGTTGGTGGCCATTATCGGCGGAGCCAAGGTCAGCGACAAGCTGCCGGCTATCGAAAACCTGCTCGACAAAGTCGATACCCTGCTCATCGGCGGCGGCATGGCCTATACCTTCCTTCGTGCCCAGGGCTTCACCCTCGGCACTTCGCTGGTTGAAGAAGACCGCGTTGCATTGGCCGGCACCCTCCTGAAGCGCGCAACAGACCAGGGGGTACGTCTGGTGCTGCCGCGAGACCATGTTGCGGCAGCCGAGTTCAGCGCCGAGGCCGATTATCAGATATGCGGCAACAGCAATTTTCCCGACAACCGGATGGGGCTCGATATCGGTCCGCAAACAATCAAGGAATATTGTCAGATCGTTTCCCAGTCCGGTACCGTGTTGTGGAACGGCCCGATGGGGGTCTTTGAATTCCCTTCCTTTGCCAAAGGGACCTTCGCTATCGCTCAGGCCCTGGCCGATTCCCATGCCGTATCGATTATCGGCGGCGGCGATTCGGTGGCGGCGGCCAACAAATCGGGACTCGCCGAGCACATGACCCACATCTCCACCGGCGGCGGTGCTTCCCTTGAATTTCTCGAAGGCAAGGAACTGCCAGGCATTGCTGCCCTGAACGACAAGCTCTGATCCCCCACAATCCCTCGACAACCGGGGCACCGACTGACCGGTGCAGCCGCCAAGGAACTTTTGAAGGAGACGTTATGCGCACACCGATCATCGCCGGCAACTGGAAACTCAACAAAACCGTTGACGAAGCCCTGGATCTGGCCAAAGACCTCAGAGGAAAACTGAGCGACCTGACCGATGTCGAAATCATTATCGCCCCGCCCTTCACTGCCCTGGCGCCGCTGGCGGCAGCTCTTACTGGCAGCCCTATCATCCTCGCCGGCCAGAACTGCTATCCGGCTGAGGGCGCTTTTACCGGCGAAATCTCGCCGGCCCTGCTGCGGGATGTCGGTTGCCGCTCGGTCATAATCGGCCACTCGGAGCGCCGCCACCTCTTTGCCGAGCATGATGACTTCATCAACCAGAAGATCAAGGCCGCTCTGGCTGCGGGGTTGAAGGTTATCTTCTGCATTGGCGAGACCCTGACGGAACGCAATGAGAACCGGACCTTTGAGATCCTTGAGAACCAGGTTCGCAAGGGCCTGACAGGCCTCGACAGCGCCGCCATGAGTCGCCTGACCGTGGCCTACGAACCGGTCTGGGCCATCGGTACCGGCCAGACCGCCAGCAACGAACAGGCCCAGGAGGCTCATCACTTCATTCGCGGCCTGCTCAGCCAGCTGTTCGATCGATCGACAGCGGAAACCACCAGGATTCTCTATGGCGGCAGTGTCAAACCGGACAATATCGACGGCCTTATGGATCAAGCCGACATCGATGGCGCCCTGGTCGGCGGCGCCAGCCTCAAGGCCGGCGACTTCATCCGCATTGCGCGCTTTAAGCGCAGCTGACTTTTCCCTTTTCAGTCCAGTCCATCTATGTTAATTTTACGCGTCTCAATATAATAATATTCAAGGAGATTTTCCGTCGATGACCACCCCGCTGCTAATTGTCCACGTTGTAGTCTGTTTTGCCCTGATCGTTATTGTTCTGCTTCAGGGCGGCAAGGGAGCCGATATCGGTGCCACCTTTGGCGCCGGCTCCAGCCAGACCGTCTTTGGTGCAACGGGCGGCCAGAGCTTCATGAGCAAACTGACGACCGGCGCTGCCGTCATATTTATGCTGACCAGCCTGTTTCTGGCCTACTATTACGCCAAACCCGGTGCTGACAGCATCATGCCCGAGTCGATCGGTCAGACTGTGCAGCAAACCGAGCCGACTGCCGCCGAGCAGCCGGTCGTACCGGCAACGGAAAAGCCCGCCTCCCCCGAGCAGGCCAAATAATTTCGCCCCTGTCGCCAATTTAATATTGACAGGCCGGGCGCAACAAAGTATAAAACAAGCCGTTCATTGCCGAAGTGGTGGAACTGGTAGACACGCCGTCTTGAGGGGGCGGTGGCCGAAAGGCCGTGCGAGTTCGAGTCTCGCCTTCGGCACCAGCAATGAGCCTAACCGACCACGAAATTTGTGGTCGGTTTTTTTATTGGCGGTGGTCCCTCAAGTGCCCACCGCCGAAAATTCCCGTCACGGCAATTGTTTGTCTTGCCTTAACATCCTGCTTCAATTAGATTTACCCCATTGTCTATCAACCCTTCCCGCGACAGGAGTCAATCATGATGCGTAACAGTCTAAGCCTATGCCTCATTGTCTTATTATGTCTGTTCTCGGCCGCCTGCCAGGCCGAGAAACCGAAAGTCGATATGCAGGAAGGTCTGTGGGAGATTACTACGGTGATGAAAATGCCTGGCATGCCCATGCAGATGCCGCCGATCAAGACCACTCAGTGCATCAGCCAGGAGGATCTGATCCCCCAGACCCAACAACCCGATCAGCCTGATCAGCAATGTGACATTGCCAATATGACCACTACCGGCAACACGGTGACCTATGACATGGTCTGTGCCGCCCAGGGCAACACCATGAAGGCCCACAGTTCCATCACCTATGCAAAGGACCAGATGCAGGGCCGCATGACGGCCACCATGGAACCGAGCAACATGACCATAACCTACACCCTGACCGGCAAGCGCATCGGTGACTGCAGTAAATAATCTTCTCCATGGTTTCGATCTGAAACAGTGAGGCCAATAGGACAAAAGCCGCTTCGATATCATCGAGGCGGCTTTTATCGTAAGCAAGCGAACAGCACAGCTGCGTACCCTGCAGAATGCTTCTACTTAGAAGGAGCGCTCAAACAGACTGACAATGGCCTTGCGGCCGTTCTCTTCCAGATAACGGGTGCCGGTACCGGCGAAGTGAACATGGCTGATTACCGGCTCCTGATCCCCGCTCAGG
>JAUWLU010000051.1 GCA_030613545.1 Desulfuromonadales bacterium | reverse complement strand
TGCAGAAAAAAGCCAACAGGGTCAGGGTAACGAGAGACAGACGAAAGATCGATTTCATACGCTGATTTCCTCCTTGGATGCCAAAACGGCAGGTTAAAAAGGTACAAACGCCCCTGCCCACAGGGCAGAAGCACCTATATAAACAGTCCCTTTTCCAACGGAGGCCAATGTTATCACTTCAAATACATTACGACAACAAAAAGTTATAACCTGAGATATATTACGCCAAGCGGACTGCCGGGGCGGGATGAGGTCGACAGGGGGGGGCATAAAAGCATCAGAGCGGGCAGTCCGGTCATAAAACGGACGGCCCGCTCTGATGGAAGCATGACAGACGAAAGGAAAGCGGACTGCGCCAGTGCGGCTACTGTCCTTCGTTGGGATAGACCATCTTGCCGGTCAGTTCCAGATCGTAGCCGGGCAAGGAATCGGCCAGAGCGCGGAATTCGGGCTCGTGCAGCAGACCGAGAAACAGCTGTACCCCTTGGTCGAAGAAGTGCTCTTTGGGCACCAGCAGGTCGAAACGCTCCCAGCCGAGGGAAATGAAATCGAGACCGAGCAAGGCGGCTACCGGGCGAATGGTCGGGCCGATATCGGCACAACCGGAGAGCACTTCGAGGCCGACATCGAAATGCCGAGCCACTTCATGGCCATAGCCCTTGATTTTGTCGGTCTGCAGGCCGGCCTTCTGCAACTCACGATCGAACAGAATGCGGGTGCTGGTATCCAGCGAGCGATTCACCACCGTCAGCTTCTTAGACCCGATATCGGCGCAACCGGTGATGCCGAGGGGATTACCCTTGGCCACCACCAGACCCTGTTCGCGACGGCAGAAATTGACCACCGCCGGCAACGCATCGAGTTCGCTGGCGGCAAAGGAAAAATTGAAATCGAGGCCGTCTTCCTCGGCCAGGTGGCTGGTGGCCATGTGGCAGAGGCCGCGCCGCAGGGCCTTAAGGCCACCGAGGCTGCCAAAAATACCGAAGGTGGCCAGATGACCGCTGTTGAGGCGCATAAAGAGGTTGAGGGTGCGCTCAAAGAGGATATCGTCACTGCCGGCCACCATCAGCTGCCCGGAACGCATCGAAGCGGTTTCGCCCTGGGGGAAGTTGATGGTTCGGCTCTCGACCCACTGTTCGACCAGGTGGCGCGGGAACAGCCACTTGCCGGTGATCTTGGTCGCCGGCAGCCCTTTTTCGGTGATCAACGTATAGACCATCTTTTCGTTGACCCCAAGCAGCTGGGCGACCTGTTTAGTGGATAGAAGCTTTTCCATAACTTGTCCCTGGAAATATAAACCGAAACCGCCTGCTGACGCCGAGCGCCATCCTACCCCGACAGGGTCACCAAGACAAGGCGGATCTCAGATTTTTTCCAGCTTCAGCCCCTTCTCTCCCAGCTCCCGATTGGCCTCCTGCAACAGCCCTTCCGCCGAGACCACCCCCACGGCGCTGGCTTGCCAGCCGGCCAGCAGATAGGTATCGGCCAGCCGCTGCAGAGTGGCCCGGTCGACGGCCAGAATCCCTTGGCGCAGGGCTTGCCGGCTGGCGGAGCTGAGGCCCTGCAGGCGATAGCCGAATTCACGCTGACCCTTGCCGGCCGGCGATACCGGTCGATCGAGACTGCCGAACACCGCCAGGATCGCCTCGCGAATATCCTCGTCGCTGAAGGAACCGGCGGCGGCCCATGCAGCGGCGTCCCGAAAGACCTTTAGGGTCCGCAGCAGATGGGGGTCGCGGTAGGAGAGCATGGAGAAGAGCCCCAATTGAGCATCGTAGGTGGCCATGCCGCCGTAGGCGCCGCCCTTCTCCCGCACTTCGCGGTGCAGGTAGCAGGCCCGCAGTAACTTGGCCAGCACCAGCAGACCGGCGGCGTCGGCATGAATCAGGGGCACCGCAGGGAACACTCGGGCCACATAGGAGACCGGCACCGCCGCCGCCCAACCCACCGCCGCTTCGCCTACGGCCAGTTCCGCTAGTTTTCCCGTCGGCCGATCGCCGGCTGGCAACGCGGCGAGAAAGGCCTGCAGAGGGGCATCGATAGCAGTGAAGGCCGGCTGTTCGGCGGTCACCGCGCAGCGCAGCCGCGAACGGCACAGCAGCAGCTCGGCGAGGCGCTGCATGGAACCGGCGAAGTCTGCCAGCTGTTCCGGCTTTTGAGCCGCCAGCTCCTTCACCGCCCGCACCAGATGCAGGCCGCCCCACTCCTCACGCAGACGGCCACAGGACGACAGGGCCGCCCCGGCACTGCGGGCGGCATAGCTGTGGCCGGAACCGGGCACGCCATTCTCCAGCGAAACGCTCAGCTGATTGATCACTGTATGCAGTCGCTGCAGATCACTGAAATCGGGGGCGGAAAAGAGATCGGTCAGTATCTCGAACATCACCTGCTGATTACGCAGCAAAGCCTTGCTCCGAATCTCAAAGGCCACCTCGAAATCGTCGAGGGAGACAGGATCACAGATCACCGTGCCGCAGGCCTGAATGCCACCGGTGGCAGCAGAGATGCGCTCGGCCATCTGCAGATAGCTGTGGCCGGCGGCGCCGATCTTGGGCAGCAGGGTGCCGAACAGCGGCACCAGGGGGACCAGATCGGCGGGCAGATCGTTCATTACCAGGCTGGCGGTAAAATAACCGATGCCGTTGGTCGGCTGGGCAAAGCGATAGAGGGGGCAGCCGGTGAGCTGCTCTTCCTGACAGGGCACGGTGCGCTCCGTCGCCGGGATATCGCTCAGTTCCAGGGTCGGCAGGCAGGACAGGTCCTCTTCGTCCTCCTGGGCCTGCTGCAGTTCCTCGGCCAGCCGTACCAGCTCCTGGCGGTCCTCGTCATTGAGCTGCGCAGAACGATCCTGCAGACGCTTGTTCAGGGTCTGTTCCTGCTGTTCCTTGAGCTGCGTATCGGGCTGCAACAGCAGGGTGACCCGATGGGGGTTATCAAGCAGTTGGCGACGGATCAGCTCCTGAAAGAAGGGCCCCGCGGCCAGTTCCCGCCGCAGCCGGGCGAGGTTGGCGTCGAGCAGCAGAGGCGAAACGGGATCGTCGTCGTGCAGCCAGGGGCCGAACAGGCGCATCAGCAACAGCAGAGCGTAGGGATACTGGTCGCCGATTACTTCGCGATGGGAAAGTTCCAGCTGATGAATGGCCGCTTCAATCTGCTCGTCGCTGAAACCCGTTTCGGCCGCCTGTCGCAGGGTTTTCAGCACCAGTTCCTCGATGGCCTCGAGCTGCTCCGGATCGGTGCCCTGCAGGCCGGCCGCCAGATAGGTCTCCCGCTGGTCGTCATGATAGCCGGTGCCCGGCGCCAGATTCTGACCGAGGCCCGATTCGAGCAACGCCTGATAGAGGGGCGCAGCCGGATGACCGAGCAACAACTGGGACAGCAGGCTCAGAGCGAGACTTTCGAAACTGTCGGCGAGGGGGCAGGTCAACCAGGCCACCTGAACCATGGAACGCTGGCTGAGAGCTTCGCCGGCCGCAACCGGAAAGCCCTCGGTCACCCGCTGAGGTGCGCTAAAACGCACCTCATCCGGCACCGTCGTATCGACCGCCAACGGCTCGAAACGCTGCAGCACCTGCTCCTCGATCATCGCCAGATGGTCGTCCAGGGGCAGATCGCCATAGCTGAAGAAATAGGCGTTGGCCGGATGGTAGTAGGTACGATGGAAATCGACCAGCTGCTCATGGGTCAGATCGAGAATCGCTTCCGGTTCGCCCCCCGAGTTAAAGCCGTAGGTGGTCGTCGGAAACAGGGCCTTGGTCAGACGCCGGTGCAGCAGCGACCCGGGGTCGGCCATGGCACCCTTCATCTCGTTGTAGACCACTCCCTTGAAGGTCAGTGCCGAGTCGGCATCGGCCGCTTCGGCGAATTCCAGGCGATGACCTTCCTGGCGGAAGTCCCGCTCCCGCAGCAGGGGGAAGAAGGCGGCATCGAGGTAGATGCCCATCAGGTTGTAAAAATCCTTGCGATTCTGCGAAGAAAAGGGATAGAGGGTCCAGTCGCTGGAGGTCAGGGCATTCATGAAGGTGTTGAGGCTGCGCTTGAGCATGGTGAAGAAGGGATCCCGCACCGGATAGCGCTGCGAGCCACACAACACGGTATGCTCCAGAATATGGGCCACCCCCGACGAATCGCCCGGCGTGGTGCGAAAGCCGACCCCGAAAAGATTGTTGTCGTCTTCGCAGGCCAGATGGACCATACGGGAACCGAGCCGCTCATGGCGCAGTTCGACAAGGGTCAGATTCAGTTCGCTCAAAGGGGTAACGCCGGTCACGACAAAACCGTGCCGCCGCTGACCGACCTGCCATTCACTATCCATCATGGGCCGTAGCCTCCTTATTCACAGACTCAGTTGTTGACGGTGGATGATCAGCGGGTTCCGTTGAAAACAGAAGCCGGACGACCTTTTCCCCGAAACGGGGAAGCTCTCCGTTTAGCACAGCATACGGCCAAAGACAACAATCTTCAGCCAGGGGGACGGGCTTCACCTGCCGGCTTCGCCGCGGCAAACTGCCGACCGTGGAGGTCGATGACAATGGCGGTACAGTCATCATCAGGCGGGTCGGGGGCGCCGAACTCATGCAAGGCGGCGAAGAGCCGCTCGAGAAACTCCAGGTGCGGGTCAGGATGGTTCAGCAGCAGCTGTTCGATACGCTCGCTGCCAAAAAACTGCCCGCTGCTGTTGAAGCTGTCGCTGAGACCGTCGGTATAGAGCAGCAGGCGGTCACCGACCTCAAATTGAAAGGTCGCCACCTCCAGTTCCGGATCGCTGAAGTAGCCGAGGGGCGAGGCGGTCGATTGCAGGGCGAAGACCTCATCGCCGCGCTTGACCAGGGGAGCCACATGACCGGCGTTGACATAGATCATCAACAGGCTGGCCGGGTCGATGATGCTGTAGAACAGGGTGGCCGAAAAATAGTGATCGAACTTGCGCGAGCGCTTGGCGAAAAACTGCAGAAAGGCATTGGCGTCGGCCACGGTCTGCTTCGGCAGGCAACCGCTGGTCGAAGCCCGGTGCAGATAGCCGTAGAGCAAGGACATGACCACCGAGGCCTGCAGACCATGACCGGTGACATCGCCGAGGAAAACCACCTGGCAGCCGTCGGGCAGGGCAATGAATTCAAAAAAATCGCCGCCCAGCCCGAGGGCCATGCGATTTTTCACCCCCATGCAGCCCCAGTCGCACAGCGGTGAGCTCTTGGGAAAGAGCAGACGCTGAACCTTGCTGGCCAGATCGAGGTCAAGATCGATGGTCGGTAAATTCGCCATAGGCCTCCTCGGCTTACATCTTGAGTATGACTGATATATCTGCCGCGCCGGCTAAAAATCGTTGAAACGCTTGTCGAGCAGATGCCGAGGCTGAATATTGCCCAGCGCACCGAGCAGGCTGCTTCGCAAGTGAGGAATGTCGCCGCTCAGCTCCTTGACCAGCCGCTTCATGCGCCGACGGTTACGGTCGCCATCGCTGCCGGCCGGGCAGGCGCAGGCGATCAGGGGAAAATCGTTGGCGCAACTGAATTCAGCGATCTGTCGCTCCTCGACATAAACCAGCGGCCGAATCACCGTATGCCGGCCATTGTCGGCCAACAGCTTGGGACTCATGGCCTTGAGGGTGCCGCCAAAGAACTGGTTGAGCAGCAGGGTCTCGATAAAATCGTCCAGATGATGGCCGAGAGCAAGCTTGTTGCAGCCGAGTTCGTCGGCCACCGAATAGAGCACCCCCCGCCGCAGCCGGGCGCAGAAGGAACAGTAGGAAGAGCCGGGACGGCGTTTGGCCTCGATGATCTGATAGCAGTCGGTCCGCTCCATGCGACAGGCAAAGTCATGCTGACGCAGATGCTGCTCCAACGGTTCGGGACGATAGCCGGGAAAACCGGGGTGAACGTTGACCGCTATCAGCTCATAGCGCACCGGCGCCCGGCGCCTCAGGCTGTCGAGGACGTGCAGCAGGGTATAGCTGTCCTTGCCGCCGGAGACGGCCACCGCAATACGGTCCCCTTCCTCGATGAGATTGAAATCGCCGATGGCCTTGCCGACCTGTTTTCTGATTTTGCGAAAGAGACGATCTTCGATGATGGCCAACAGCGCCCTCCCCTTGTCTGGCAGTGGAGGCTGTTGTAAGCCATTTCGGCAGATTTTGCAAGGCCCGGCCCGTTGCTACAGCATGCCGTCTACTCCATGATTGGCGTGCTCCGGACTCAACCCGAACAGCCGCCGAACATCCTCCAGCACCAGGTAGAGGGCCGGAATCAACAGCAGGGTAATGCCGGTGGCGAAGAGGATGCCGAAGCCCAGGGAAATGGCCATGGGTATGAGGAATTTGGCCTGCATGCTGGTTTCGAGGATCATCGGCGCCAGGCCAAAGAAGGTCGTCAAAGAGGTCAGCAGGATCGGCCGGAAGCGTCGTCGGCCAGCCTGCAGCAGGGCTTCTTGCAGACCGTCGCCGGCCCGGCGGCGGGTGTTGACGTAGTCGATAAGCAGCAGCGAATCGTTGACCACCACCCCGGACAGGGCGACGATGCCGAACACGCTCATGATGCTCAGACTGTAACCCATGAGCAGATGACCGAGGGCGGCGCCGACCACGCCGAAAGGAATGGCTACCATGATCAGCAGCGGCTGGCTATAGCTGCGAAAGGGAATGGCCAGCAGGGCGAAGATACCGAACATGGCCAGCAGATAGCCGCGCTTCATGCTGTCCATGACATCGCTGAACTCCTTGGCCTCCCCCTCCATATTGAAGGTCAGGCCGGGATAGTCGGCGGCCAGTTCCACCAGCAGGGTGGTTTTCAGTTCCGCGAGAATCTCCTCGGCATTGGCCTGCCGGTCGTCGACGCTGGCCGAGACGTTGATGACCCGCTTGCGGTCGGTGCGGTTGATGCTGTCGAAGCCGCGACCCGGTTCGACCACGGCCGCCCGCGCCAGGGGCAACTCGCCGCCGTCAGCCAGGCGTACCCGCAACGACTCCAGGTTCCACAGATGTTGGCGATCCTGCTGCGGATAGCGGACCATGACCCGCACCTCGTTGCGACCCCGCTGCAGGCGCACCGCCTCGGCACCGTAAAACGCCGACCGCAACTGCCGGCCGAGTTCCTCCTCGGTGACGCCGAGGGTGCGGGCCTCGCTGCTGAGGCGGAACTTGAGTTCCTTTTTGCCCTTGGAATAACTGCTGGCGATGTCGCCAACCCCGGGATAATCGGCCAGGGCGGTCTTAAGCCGCTCGGCCGCGGGAGCCAGCACGGCAAAGTCCTCATGAGCCAGCTGAATATCGATATTGGCCCCCATCTTCATCATATCGGTGGTGAAGGTCAGGGAGTCGACAGCGGGGATCTCGCCGACCAGCTTTCGCCAGCGGCTGGCGACCTGCGAGGCGCTGACATTCCGGGTTTCGCTCGGCGTGAGAAAGACCGCGATGGTCGACAGGTTGGCGCCGCTGGTGGTCGAAGCCCCCTCCGGTCCGCCGCCCTGGAAACTGCTGCCGATCAGGGTATACACGTTGCGCAGGATGGTGCTGTCCTTCGGGCCCTGGCGGTCGAATTCGGCGATAGTCCGGCGGCCCAGTTCCTCGATATGTTGCTGTACCCGGCTCGTCTGTGCCACCGGCGTGCCGGGTAACATGACCAGATCGACCAGGATGATATCCCCTTCGACCTTGGGCATGAAGCGAAACTTGAGAATGCCGCCGGCCACCAGACCGGCGCACAGCAACAACAAGCTGATGGCCGCCGCTACGGTCACATAGCGGTAGGCCAACGCCAGGTCGAGCAGCCGGTGGTAGGGGCCGTCGATAAATGCGCGCAGCTTGCGGCCGAACCCGAGTCGCACCTTTTCAATAGAAGCCAGCAGGCCGCGGCCCGCTGGCCGTGGGCTACCGAGGGCCAGATGGGCCGGCAGCACAAACATCGATTCGATGAGCGAGACCAGTAACAGGACAATCACCACCACCGGAATGGTCTTGATGAACTTGCCCATGGTGCCGGAGATAAACAATAGCGGGCAGAAGGCCACCACCGAAGTAAGGATGGCAAAGACCACCGGCGGCGCCACCTCGAGAGCCCCGTCTATGGCCGCCTGCAGATAGGGCTTGCCCTGCTGGCGATGTTCGAAGACATTTTCGCCGACCACGATCGCGTCGTCCACCAGAATCCCCAGGGCCATGATGAAGGCAAACATCGAAATCATGTTGATGGAGGCGTCGAGAGCCGGCAGCAGAAAGAGCGCCCCTAAAAAGGAGATGGGAATGCCCAGCATCACCCACAGGGCCAGACGCACTTCGAGAAACAAGCCGAGCACCAGCAGCACCAGCAGCAGGCCGAGCGCCGCGTTCTTGGTCAGCAAACCCATCCGGCTGGCGAAGATTTCCGAGCTGTCGTTCCACACCGCCAGTTTCACCGAAGCCGGCAACCGCGACTGCTTTTGCGCCACGAACTCTTTGACCGTGGCGGAGATCTCCGTCGGTTTCTGGTCGCCAACCCGGAAGACCTTGACCATGGCCGCCGGCTGACCGTCGAAGCGGGCGAATTCGTCGGTCTCACGGAAGCTGTCCCGCACCTGGGCGATATCCCCCAACCGGACCTCGGTACCGTCCGCGGCGCTGACGACACCGATCGATTCGTATTCGCGGCCGAGATAGCGGCGTTCCTTGGTACGCACCAGAATCTCGCCGCCAGCGGTTTTGATGGTGCCGCCGGGCATATCGAGGGAGGCCTGACGAATGCGCCGGGCGATCTGGTCCAGGGTCAGCCGGTAGCGGCGCAGGTTGGCCTCGGGAACCTCGATGGATATCTCGTAGGGCCGCACTCCGGAGAGGTCGACCTGGGTGATGCCCGGCAGGTTGAGCAGCTCCTCGCGCATGGTCTCGGCCTGCTCCCGCAGGCTGCGCTCGGCCAGATCGCCGTAGACCACCACCGAGACAACCTCGCTGCGGTTCAGGAGCTTGGTAATGACCGGCTTTTCCGCCTCTTCGGGAAAGGTGATGATGCGGTCGACCTCGGTCTTGACGTCCTGCAGCACCACATTGGGATCGGCGCCGGTCATCAGTTCGGCGGTCACCGTACCGTAGCCTTCCACAGCCAGGGCCTTGAGCTGGCGAATACCGTCGACCCCGGTCAGGTTCTCCTCGATCTTGAGCAGGATGCCGTCTTCGACCTCCTCCGGCCCGGCTCCCGGATAGGACACAGCAACCTGGATCTTGTCCAGAGCCACCTCGGGAAAGACCTCCTGCTTGACCGACAGGCCGATGATCAGGCCGCCGACCACAAAGGCCAGCATCAGCAGGTTGGCGGCCACATGATTTTGGGTCATCCAGCGAATGGCACCGTTCATGGCCCGGCTTCCTCTCCGCGGACCCGCACTTTGAGACCATCGGCCGCGCCGGCCAGGGCAGTGACGATGACCCGCTCACCGTCCTGCAAGCCGTCACCGATGACTACCGACTCCCGCTCACGGCGCAGCACCTGCACCGACCGGATGCGCAACAGCGAATCCGAATCCGCCAGCCAGACAGTATCACCGTCGCGCAGGGCGCGGCGCGGCAGGACACTCACCGCGGGCAATCGCTTGCCCTGCAGCTCCAGCTCGACAAAGCTGCCAACGGCCAGTGGCGGACGTTCATCGCCCGCCGGCCGTTGCAGCAGATAGGGATCGTCGACAGCCACCACCACCCGGACCATGCGCCCCAGGGGATCGACCTCGCCCAGGGTCCGTACCACCTGCCCCGGCCAGTCATAATTCAGCGCCCCGGCGGCAAAACGCACCGTAGCCGACGCCCCCCGGCCACCGCCGCGAGGAATATCCAGCCAGGGCAACGCGTCCAGGGGCAGCGGCACCACGATTTCCGCCCTATCGGTACCGAGCAAGGTACCGACGGTGACGCCCGCCCGCACGTACTGACCCAGGTCGATGCCCTCACTGCGCACCAGACAGTTGAAAGACGCCCGCACTTCGGTCCGTTGCAGATCGATGCCGGCCTGCCTCAAAGCGGCTTTGGCGGCGGTCACGCGGCCTTCGGCGTTCTTCAGCTGCGGCTCGTAAAGCACCAGCGGATTGGGGTCCCCCTGCCCCACCTGCAGCCGCTGCCACTCGTCACGGGCCACTCGCGACTGTCCCCGGACCATGGCCCGTTCCAGCTCGGCGGCAGCCAGATCGGCCTCGGCCCGCTCGACAACCAGCCGATAGTCGACATCTTCGAGCCGAAATAGCGTTTCGCCTTTTTCAAACAATCCGCCGGCAATGAACTCGCCGGCCAACCAGGTGACCTTGCCGCTGACCTGGGCGACGATTTCGGCCTGCTGGCGGGCCTGCACGGTACCGGTGGCGGCCACCGTAACGGTGTGATCGCGGCGCTGCACCGTCACCGTTTCCACCAGCGCCCCGGCAAACTCCCGAACTTCCCTGACCGGCGGCCGGCGGCTGGCAATAAGCACCACCAGTATGGCCACACCGACCAGCAACACCAGAAACGGCAAGACAATCTTTAGCACGGTTGTTCGACTCATGGTCTGGTTCCTTTGTCCTGCCTACCTTGGCAGACGTTGTTCAACGAACGAATCCATCCAGTTGCCGCCCAGCGCCCGAGCCAGGGAAATACGGGCCACAATGCGCTGCCGGCGGGATTCGAGCAGGGCGCTCTGGGCTTCGGCATGAGCAATCTGGGCGGTCAGCACCGGCAAATATTCAGAAAGACCCTGCAGATAGCGATCGGTGGAAAGACGCAACGATCCGGCGGTGGCGGTCACCCGCTCTGCGAGCAACTCGATACGCCGAGTGCCGGTTCGCTCCTGCACCAGGGCGTCCTCCACCTCCTGCAAAGCCTGCAGCACCGCCTGATGGTAGAAGCCCAGGTCCTCGCGGAACAACGCCCGATTGCGATCGACTTCGGCTTTGCGGCGGCCGCCGTCGATCACCGGCTGTGCCAGGTTGACCAGCAGGTTCCAGAAGATATTGGGCGAATCGAGCAGGCTGCCGAGCTCACTGCCGGCGCCGCCGTAATCGGCCACCAGGTTGAAGGAAGGGAACCGTTCGGCGATGGCCGCAGCGACTCGGGCATCGGTCGCCTGCAACCGTGCCAGCGCCCCGGCGATATCGGGTCGGCGCCGCAGCAGGGTCGCCGGCAGCCCCACGGGAAAGGCCCCCTCCAGAGCCGGCAGCTCCGCCAGGCTACCGGCCATGGACCGGTCGGGAGGTCGGCCGATGAGCACCGCAACGGCATGTTCCGCGGCCGCCAGACGGGCCTCGAACAGCGGTCGCGTGGCCTTGGCCACCGCCAGATTCTGGCGCGACTGGTAGACATCGAGGGCCGGCACCAACCCTTCGCGATAACGATTTTCCACCCGCCGCAGGGTATCGGCAAAAGAAGCAATGGTGCGATCGACCAACGCCAGCTGCGAGCGTTGTTCCACGGCCAGATAGTAGTGATCGGCCAGCCGGGCCGACAGGGAAAGATAGAGAGCCGCCAGATCCTGACGGACGGCAAGGGTATCGAGACGCGCCGCCTCAGAGCGCGAGGCAAGCTTGCGCCACACATCAAGCTCAAAACCGGCCGCCACCGACAGACGGTAGCTGTCGTCGGTTTGGCCCCCGAACAGCCCCGGCTGTCGAACTCTTCCGGCCGCCCCCTGCAGATCGACCGTCGGGCGCCGCGCCGCGCCGACAATACGGGCCTGCGCCTCGAACTGCTCGAGACGGGCATGGGCCTGTTCGAGATCGAGATTACGGGTAAAGGCCTCGGCCATCAGGTCGTTGAGGAGCGGATCCTGGAACTGCTCCCACCAGCGCTCCGGCGGTGTCCCGGAATTCATGCCGCCGGCAGCGGCACAGCGTTCCGGCAACGGTCCGGGCATGGTCGCCTTCTGCGCCCGATGAGGCGCACAGGCAGCCAGCAGCAGGGACGCCAGGACAAATCCGAGCAAGCTCGTTCGCACACTCATGGCGCCTCCATTCCGGCGACGAGAAAGTCGACCAGCATGTCGATCTGACGGTCGGCACTGAGTTCTATCTCGATCCCGGCCGGCACCACGGGCAGTTTTTCCGGCAGGAAGGTACAGCGACTAATGGCGCCAATAGCGAAATTCAGCCGCCAGAAGACCTGGTTGCGGCTCAGGTTCGGCCGGGCCTCGCACAGAACCTCAAACATCAGGGCGAAGACCGGGCCGATCATGCGAAAAAAAATTGACCGGACCGCGTCATCGGGCTCGGTCAGAGCCCGGCCGATGAGGTGCAGAAAATATCGGGCGCCGGGGGCCGAGTCGCGAAAGCGCAGGGTCGGCTCGATAAAGGCCCGCAAAGCCTCCTCCGCTGTCGGCTTGCGTCCGGCGGCACCGGCAGCGGCACGAACGGTTTCCAGCCGGCCCATACGCTCCTCGTTGAGGGGCCGCAGACGGCGCTCGAAAATAGCCTCGACCAGTGCCTCCTTGGAGCCGAAATGATAGCTCACCGCCGCCAGGTTCACCCCGGCCTTGGCGGTTACTTTGCGCAGTGACGTGCAGTGATAGCCGTTGCTGGCAAAGAGCTTTTCCGCCACATCCAACAGGCGCTGCTTGGTATCCGACTTATCCATGCCACTCCGTCTTCCGTTCGCGATCCGTATTGATTTAAAGGACTATACGTGCGATTAAAACAAACGTTTGACTTATGGGTCAAGTAGAAAACTATTTATCGGCCGTCGCCTGCCGCCTCAACAACCAGAATATAATGGCAGATTCTTGCAACAAGAGTTTTGTAGGTAATAATCAAATAAGGCTTTCAGCACGGGAAGAGGTCGCGATTTTTGCGAAGAAGGGTTTGTCCAGTGCCCGGCTTCCCAAAATGATGTTTTTGAAGAAGAGGAGACAGCATGCTTCAGTGGCCAAAAACGAATGATGCCTTGGGCACCAGCAATCGCGGCGCGCCCTGTGAATCCGGACTCTGCACCCTGTGTACCGCCGACTGCAAGGGCAAATGCGAAACCTGGCTGTCCTGCCTGGTCGGCCGCAAATTATTGTACCCGAGAAATTTCGGCAGAACCACCGCTGGCTCGAGCAATGTCGCTGCCGTTGGCTGCGGCTATCATGCCTTGCGCATTCATGGCTACGCCTACGGCGCCAAGGGGGTCCCGGCCGGCCTGTCCGACGATCCTGACGACTGCATCTTTCCCAACGTCAGCATCGAAACGGAGTTCGGCGCGGAAATCAAAACCAAATGCCGCCTGCCCATCATGACCGGTGCCTTGGGGTCGACCTTCATCGCCGCCGATTACTGGGACTCCTTCGCCGTAGGCGCCGCCCTGTGCGGCTTCCCTATCGTGGTCGGAGAAAATGTGGTGGGCGTCGACAAGGAGTCCCAGATCAAAAAGGGCAAGGTGATCTCCTCACCGGAACTCGACCGCCGGATAAGCTCCTTTTTCCGCTACTACAACGACTACGGAGCCATTATCGTCCAGATCAACGTCGAAGACACCCGCAATGGCGTCGCCGAATACCTGATCGATAAATACGGCGACAAGGTCATCATCGAGCTCAAGTGGGGCCAGGGCGCCAAGGATATCGGTGGTGAAATCCAGGTAACCACCTTGGAGTACGCACAGTTTCTTCAGCAAAGGGGCTATGTAGTCGACCCCGACCCCAACGACCCGGTGGTTCAGGAGGCCTTTAAAAACCACGCCATTACCTCCTTTGCCCGTCACAGCCGCCTGGGAGCCACCAACCTGGCTACAGCGGCCCAGGTCAGGGACGATTTCCTGCACAGTGTGTCCTACCTCCGCACGCTGGGCTTCAAGCGTATTTCCCTGAAGACGGGAGCCTACGGTATGGAGGCGCTGGCGATGGCCATTCGCCTGTCCGCCGAAGCCGGCCTCGACCTGCTTACCGTGGACGGTGCCGGCGGCGGGACCGGCATGAGCCCCTGGAATATGATGGAACACTGGGGGATACCTTCGCTGGCGTTGCATGCCAAAGCCTATGAGTACTGTGCGCTGCTGGAGAAGGCCGGCCAAAGGGTTCCCGACCTCTCCCTGGCGGGGGGACTGGCCCGAGAGGATCACCTGTTCAAGGCGCTGGCCCTGGGGGCTCCCTTCACCAAGCTGGTTTGCATGGGGCGCGCTCCGATGATTGCCGGATTCCTCGGCAGCAACATTCAGGGCGTCTTTGAGCCGAAAAACAAGGCCCGCCTTAACGGCTACTGGGATGAACTGCCCACCAGCGTCACAGCGATAGGAACCTATCCCGAGGAGATCTTTGCCGGATGGGAAGCTGTCAAAAAGCTCGTCGGCTCAAAGGAGATAAACAACATCCCCTTCGGCGCCGTGGCCATGTACGGCTATACCGACAAACTCGCCGGTGGCCTGCAGCAATTTCTGGCTGGCGCCCGAAAATTCAACCTGGCAGAGATCAGCAGGGAGGACCTGATGGCCGCCAACCGGGAGACCGCCGCGGAAACGGGATTGCCTTTCATGACCGAAGCACAGGACGAAATCGCCCGGCGAATCATCTTCGGCCAATTCTGATGGCGTCGCAAAAAGTCCGTCCTACTGCGTTGCAGCACTTTTTCAGGACTTCGACATACCATATGTATGCCTTCACCCCTGAAAAACCACTACGCCTTGTAGGTCGAAATCTTTGCTTAGCCATCTCATGAATTTTTG
>JAUWLU010000167.1 GCA_030613545.1 Desulfuromonadales bacterium | reverse complement strand
GCCAGAAATTCTGGCAGCTTCTTTGCGGTCATCGGCTTGGCGAAGTAATAGCCCTGCATCTCATGGCAGCCGTGTTGACGGAGAAACTCCAGTTGGGCAATGGTTTCAACGCCTTCGGCGATCTGTTTCAGGCCGAGGCGACCGGTCATGGCGATAATGGCTTGAACGATGGCCACGTCATCGGGGTCGTTCGGTATGTCGCGGACGAATTCCTGGGCAATCTTGATGCGGTCGATCGGAACGTTTTTAAGATAGCTCAAGGACGAATAGCCGGTGCCGAAATCGTCGATGGCGATTTGAACGCCGCGTTTCTGTAATTGGCCGAGGACCAGCGTCGCTGTTTCCTTCTGTTTCATAAAGACGCTTTCGGTTATTTCCAGCTCCAGCAGTTCAGGAGGCAGACCAGTTTCTTTCAGCAGGTTGTCGATGAACTTCACCAGGTTTGGCTGGCGGATCTGACACACCGACAAGTTGACCGCCAGCCTCAGTGGCGGCAGGTCGATATGCTGCCAGCTCACTGCCTGCTGACAAGCCGTGCGTAGAATCCACTCGCCAAGAGGGTGGATGAGTCCGGTTTCCTCAGCGATGGGGATAAACTTGTCGGGAGGGATCAATCCGAGGCTGTCGCATTGCCAGCGTACCAAGGCTTCGACGCCGACCACTTGACCGGAGTTCAGGTCGAATTGCGGTTGATAAACCAGAAAGAACTCCTCCTGTTGCAGGGCTTGGCGCATGTTGGCTTCGAGACGGTGGCGGGTAATAGCTTTTTGCTGCATACGTTTGGAGAAAAAATGGAAATTATTACGGCCGTCTCGCTTTGCTTCGTACATGGCGGTGTCAGCATGTTTAAGGAGGGTTTCGCAGTCTTCGCCGTCGCGGGGAAAGAGAGCGATGCCGGCGCTTGCCGAGGTGAAGATTTCACTGTCATTGAGCTCGAAGGGCTGTTCGGTAAGGAGGTCAAGCACCTTGTTCGCTACTTTGGCTGTGGCCAGTTCGTTCTGCATGCCGGTTATCAGGAGGACGAATTCGTCGCCGCCCCAGCGGGCCAGGGTATCGCATTTGCGCTGGGTCGACTGCAGGCGAGTGGCAACCTGCTGCAGCAGTAAATCGCCTATGGCGTGGCCGAGGGTGTCGTTCACCAGTTTGAAATTGTCGAGATCCAGCAGCAGTATGGCCACGAACTCCTGGTGACGGCGGGCCTGGTTGAAGGCCAGTTCCATGTGGTCGGCGAGAAGGGTCCGGTTGGGGAGGCCGGCCAGGGTGTCGAAATAGGCCAACTGCCGGATCTCTCGCTCGCTCTGGCGCTTGTCGGTGACATCGAGGAAAGAGCTGGTCAGACAGAGGGGGGTGCCATCCGGATCGGTGACGACACAGGCACGCATCTCCGTCGTAAACAGGGAGCCTCCCTTGCGGCGGGACAATAGTTCCCCCTGCCAGGCCCCCTCGGTCGTCAACTGCTGAAAGACTGCCTCGACATCGGCTTGATGCTGATGCAACATGCTGACATGACGGCCGAGAATCTCTTTCTCGCTGTCGTAGCCCCACAGGTCGAGAAAGGCCCGGTTGGCATAGGTCAGACGCCCTTCGAGGTCGGCCCTGGCGAAGGGCGTGATCGAGCTGTCGATGGCGTATTTGGTCAGATGCAGAGCTTCCTGGGCCTGCTTCATGGCGGTGAGGTCGCGATAGGTCGCCAGCACCGTTTCCGGCTGTCCCTTGTCGTCTCGCAGGGCGACGTTGGAAACGCAGTGAAAGTGCCTTGTCTGACCCTGTTTGTCGGCGATGTCGGTCTGCTGCTTGTGGATTTGGCCATCGGCAAAGGTTTGCAGGATCGGGCAGGGCCCGGAGCACGGTTTGCTGCGTTGATGAAAGGTTTGGTAGCACTTTTGGCCGACTATCTGCTCACCGTAGAACTCTTTGGCGGCGTCGTTGGCCCAGAGGACGTTCAGCTCCCGGTCCATCATGTACATGGGATCGCTGATGCTGCCCAGCATGGCGTTGAGGGGCTCTTTGCTGCGGCGCAGGGCTTTGTTGGTCTGCCGTCGCTGCATCAGGGCAATGGTCAGCCACAATGCCAGGCCGGCGAAGGCCGCTGCCAGGGCTGTGGTGATGATCAGTTGTTGACGGTGGCGGGTATTGACCGGCGCTGGCCCATTGAGCAGCAGGCTGCCCTGGGGCAGGTCGCCAGGGGCGATGCCGAAGCGCTGCAATGCCCGGTAGTCGAACATGTAGACATTGGGGCTGATCCGGGCCACGGCAATATCGGCTACTCGCTCTCCCCGCAAAATACGCACGGCCAGTTTGGCAGCCGTTTCACCTTGCTGGCGACCGCTGATCACCAATCCTCCGACCACCCCGGCCTTGATCTTGTCGTCGCCAAGGGCGTAAACCGGCCCCTTGCTGTTTCGGCTGATGAGGGCATTGCTTTCGGCCACCGTGTAGTAACGGCCTTCGGCTGCCTGGAAAAAGTCGAGATGCAAAATGATAGTTTCGGCCGGCAGGGCTGCCAGTTTCTTCTGCAACTGTGGAGTGCTGAGGCCGACCAGTTCGATAAAATCGATGCGGTCGCGATAGCGGGGGACTATCTCGCGAACGCCTTGCAGATTGGCCAGTCCCGAGGGGGTCCGGTCGCTGACCAGGGCCACCTGGCGCACGCTGGGGTGGAGAGCCAGGGCAATATCCAGGGTGCCGGCAAAATCGTTTGCTTCGACCACGCCGGTATAGTTTGGGTGGCCGGCCAGCCGACGGTCATCGAAGTTGTTGATACCGCAGAATACGACCGGAACGTCAGGGTAGAGAGAGTCGCCGTAAGCGAGGAGGAAGTCGAGGGCATTGTCGTCGGAGCAGAGCACGACGTCGAAGGCCCGGTCGGCGTACTTACGGCTATAAAAGCGTTGCAGGTGGGGAAAGAGCTGGGCTGGGGGGTGGCGTTTGCTGTCCATCGGCTCGACAAACCGCTCCGCATCGGGGAGTTCCCGGGCCAGGACCGTTTCCATGGCCGTGGCGATGTTGCGGGTCCACTCGTAGCCGCGGTGATAGGAATGCAGCACCAGGATGTTCCGTTCGGCCAGGGCCTCTCCGGAACAGAGCAGCAGCGGGAACAGCAGGCACAAAACCCTTTTCACCCCATCTCCTTTCGCTTGCCGGCGTTGTGACCGGAATCGATGAGTTATATAATAGTAAAGTACTTTAAGGGTGTTGCCAAGATTTTTGCATTTGTTGCGAAAGGGGGCCAAGGGATTGGCGTGCGGGTGCAGGGAAGAGCAGATCGGGGGGAGGCAGGCGGCAAAACAAATAAGGAAGTCAGGCCAGCCGGCCCTGATCCATGGTGATGATCTCGCTGCCGAGGCGCTGCGGCTGATCGGGCATGTGGGTGGCCTGGATGATGGTGATATCCCGCTCGATCAGGGTCGGAATCAGCGCGTCGAAAGTTTCAATACTATTTTTGTCCATGTTGGAGGTCGGCTCATCCATGAGCAGTACCTTGGGCTGCAGCAGCAGGGCGCGGGCGATGGCCACCCGCTGCTGTTCGCCGCCCGAAAGTTCCCGGGCGTTACGTCGGCCGAAGCCGGCCAGGCCGACCAGGTCGAGGGCTTCGTGAATACGCCGATGCTGTTCATCGCCGTGAATGCCGCGAACCTTCAGGCCGAAGGCGAGATTGTAGCGCACGCTGCGGTGAAACAGGTAGGGGGACTGGTGAACCAGGGTGACCTGACGGCGAACTTTCTGCAACCCGCGACGCTTCCATGGAATCGTCTGTTCCTGGTAGAGCAGGGCACCGGCTGTGGGCTTCATCAGTAGCGCCAGGATCTGCAGCAGGGTGCTCTTGCCGCAACCGTTGGGACCGACCAGGGAGTAGATGCGCTGAGGCAGGAAGTCGAGCTCTTCGATATCGAGCACGACATGGCCATTATAGCTCTTCTGAATGTTGCGAACTGACAGGATGGGCTTCACGGCTTACCTCTGCTGTAGCAGGTTGAGAAACATGTTGACCAGCAGCGCTACGGTCATGAGGAACAGGCCCAGGGCCAGACCGAAGGCGAACTCTCCTTTGCTGGTTTCGAGGGCAATGGCAGTGGTCATGGTGCGGGTAAAGCCGCGAATGTTGCCGCCGAGCATCATCGCTACGCCGACCTCAGCGATCACCCGGCCGAAGCCGGCGATGATGGCTGCCATAGCGCCGAAGCGAATCTCCTGTAATAATTGTAGAGAGCTCTGTAGAGAACTGGCGCCGAGGGTCAGGGCGGTAGGCATGATCCGTCCATCGGCGGCGCTCAAGGCGCCAAGGGTGTAGTTGGCAATGATCGGGGTGGCTAGAATCACCTGGCCGATAACCATCGCCCAGGGGGTAAAGAGCAACCCCCAGGAACCAAGAGGGCCCATGCGGCTAAAGAAGCCGTAGCAGACCAAGCCGACCACCACCGTCGGCAGGGCCATCAGGGTGTTGAGCAGGGTGATGACTATGCGCTTGCCGGGGAATTGGCAGGTGCCGATGATCAGTCCCGCCGGTATGCCGAGCAGGGACGCAAGGATGATGGCAATGGACGCCACATACAGCGAGGTCCAGACCGTCATGTAGACTTCGGGATCGTAAGAAAGGATCAGCTGCAGGGCCTGGATCAGCGAGTCGAGCAGAAAGTCCAAGGGGACGCTCCTTGCGGCTAAAAAGTCGGATGATACCTTTGGGCCGGCACTTTATGCCATGACAAGGTCTGTCCTTCTAAAGGCCGCTTAGGATAAATAAATAGCCGGGGCAAAGTCAATACCGTTCTGCAATTAACTATATGGCGTTTTTTTAACCTGACTGACCGTTGCTTGTCCGGCGTTTCACAACTGATGGCGTCGCAAAAAGTCCGTCCTACGGCGTTGCAGCGCTTTTTCAGGACTTCGACATACTATATGTATGCCTTCACCCCTGAAAAACCACTACGCCTTGTAGACCGAAATTTTTGCTTAGCCATCTCATGTCTTTTTG
>JAUWLU010000332.1 GCA_030613545.1 Desulfuromonadales bacterium | reverse complement strand
AACGGGCCTTTAGCGGCCGATACAACGACCACCACGAACAGGGTTTCTACCGCTGCGCTGGCTGCGGCCTCGAGCTGTTCCGCTCCGAGACCAAGTACGAGTCGGGGACCGGCTGGCCGAGCTTCTACGAACCGGTCGCTGAAGAGAATGTGAAACTGAAGAAGCCCCGCAAGTTCTTCATGGTGCGCACCGAGGTGGTCTGCGCCCGCTGCGGCGGACATCTCGGCCATGTGTTTGATGACGGCCCGGCGCCGACCGGCAAGCGCTACTGCATGAATTCCGCCGCCCTCGACTTCGCTGCCGACCAATAAAGATGCTTTCGCAAAAAGTCATGAGATGGCTAAGCAAAAATTTCGATCTACAAGGCGTAGTGGTTTTTCGGGGGTGAAGACATCCATATAGTATGTCGAAGTCCTGAAAAAACGCTGCAACGCAGTAGAGCGGACTTTTTGCGACGCCATCAATAAAGCGCTGCCGACAAGGAGACTGCCATGAAACGACTTGCTATTCTGGTATTGACCCTGCTGGCCGCCGGCCTGGTAACTGTGGTCGCCGCAGACAAAAAGGACGGGGATATGACGGAAAAAGAACGGACGGCCGCCGTATCGGCCAACACGGAACTGGCGATCTTTGCAGGGGGTTGTTTCTGGTGCATGGAGCCCCCCTTTGAAAAGCTGCCGGGGGTACTGGCGGTGACCTCCGGTTATACCGGCGGGCAGCAGTCCCATCCGACCTACCATCAGGTATCGGCCGGCGGTACCGGCCATGCCGAAGCGATCGAGATCGTCTTCGACCCTGTCCAAGTCAGTTATCCACAGCTACTTGAGATCCTGTGGATGAACATCGATCCGACGGACGGCAGCGGCCAGTTCGTAGACCGGGGCAACCAGTATCGTTCGGCCGTCTTTTACCTGAACGAAGAGCAGCGGCTGTTAGCCGAAACTTCGAAACAGGCCCTGGACAAGTCGGGCCGTTTCGACAAGCCGATTGTCACCGAGATCGTACCGGCATCGACCTTCTACCCGGCCGAGGAATATCACCAGGACTACTACAAAAAAAATCCGCTACGCTACAAGTTTTACCGCTACAACTCAGGCCGGGACCGCTTTCTCGACGAGGAATGGAGCGAAGAACGTAAGGACAAGTGAACCGCTGAAGCGGCATAACAACAGGCCCGCCCCCTTGCCAGGGGCGGGCCTGTATCGTTCGAATCCAGAATCTAAACAAAGGTTGTGACCTGAATGGCCACAGGGGCCGCGCCCTGGTCGCAAGGCCCCCGCCGCATGACCGGAGGTCCGGCTAGCACTTCTTCTTCAGCTTCCTTTTGACGTACTTTTTGCTCCCCTGCTTGAAGTCGTAATATGCCAGCGCCAGCCGCCAATACGACGAAAACTTCTTGTGCCAGCACTTGCTGTAATACTGTATGAACAGTTCGCGATCCGGCCAGTCGAGCTTATAGCAGACCCGCATAAGATCCAGAATCCGCTGCCGCCCGCCAAGGGTCTTCTTCACCACTTTAGCCCGACCGATGTCGATCAGATAGGGCGTAATCTGGCCGTCTTCCCCCTGCGTGAGCATCAGGTTGCCGACAGAAAGGTCCCGGTGCAGAATCCCGGAATTATGCATTTTGCAAATAAAGCCGGCCAACAACTCGAACCACTGCTGCTTATCGAGCCCCCTGTACTCTTTTTGCCCCTGCCGGAAAGCGGCACACACCTGACGTGAAGAAAAAGCCTCGGGAATGAACTCACAGATATAGTAGCTGTCCCTGACCCCGCTGCTGCGGTGGCGCTCATAGAAAGCGATGGGCGTTGGCGTGCTGATTCCCCGCTGCAGCATGATCGAGGCAGTATTCCAATGGCGCCGCCCCTTGCTCGGTTTAAAGCGATAGGTCAGGCGCTTGATGCCGCGGGGGCGGTTGAGCTTGACCGTTAGCTGTTGTTGCTGATCGAGGGGGTGCGCAACATTCCACAAACGGTTGCGGCGGTCCCGTAGCACCGCGAGCTCGGGTTTGGTGGCGATTTTTTCGGGCGTCAGCTCGTCGCCCAGAGACGGTGACGGCAGCTTGGCGGTGGTGGTAAA
>JAUWLU010000366.1 GCA_030613545.1 Desulfuromonadales bacterium | reverse complement strand
CTGCAACGTAGTAGGGCGGACTTTTTGCGACGCCATCAAACTTGCCTATCTCAAGCAACTGAGCCTGGAAAACCTGCTCGGCATCGAAATCTCCTCGGTGTCGAAAAAGACCGAAAAGTTTGCGGAGGCGGCGGCTACGGTCTACGTCATCACTCAGGAAGACATCCACCGCGGCGGCAGCCGCAGTCTGGCTGAGCTCTGCCGCGAACTGGAACTGCAGGCCCGGGAGGGGGAACTGGGTCAGGCGGGCTCCCTGCTGGAGATCATCGAGGCGGAATATCGCCAGGTCTGCAAGGCGTTGCGCAACAAATTGCCGAAATGACGGCGCCGGACCCGGCCTGCTGGCGCGTCTGCTATCCTTTCAGAGCAACCGCTTCGCTTGTCCCACGGTAGAGCGGCAGAAGGAGTCCTCTATGAAGCAGGCCGTTCAACCCTTCATCAGCTGCGAACATGGCGGCAACCGGGTTCCCGAGCCCTATCGCCGACTCTTTGCCGGGTACCGGGCCCTGCTGACCAGCCATCGCGGCTACGATATCGGCATTCTGCCCTTGGCCGAACGGCTGGCGGCGGAACTGTCGGCCCCCCTCCTCGCCGCCGATGTCACCCGCCTGCTGGTCGATCTCAACCGCTCCCGCAAGAGCCGGGCCCTTTTTTCGGAACTGACGCGCCCTCTGCCCCGCAGCGAACGACAGGAGATCCTGCGCCTTTACCATCAGCCATATTGGCGTGCGGCCGAGAACATTGTGGCTGGGATGATCGCTACCGGCCAGCAGGTGTTGCATCTCTCCATCCACTCCTTCACCCCGGTTCTCAACGGCAAACCCCGCAATACCGACATCGGCCTCCTCTACGATCCGAAACAGCCGGCCGAAAAAAACCTCTGCCTGAAGTGGCAGAGCGCCCTCGCCGCGTGTTCCCCCGCCCTGCGGACAAGACGCAACTATCCTTATCGGGGCGACGCCGACGCCCTGGTGACCGCTTTGCGCGGGCAGTTTACGGCCGGCGATTATCTCGGCATCGAGCTGGAAATCAACCAGCGGCATCCTCTGGATAACCCAGCCCAGTGGCGTGCCATGCAGGACCACCTGTTGGCCACGCTGGGCACTTTGCTATAACCGCAACCGGCGGCTGTTTTTCCTTCTTTCCCTTTTGCCGTCCCCTCCCAGGCGCCCCTGACATTAGCTTAGCGTTTGTTAAAACATCATTATTTGTTAAAATTCGTGCTGGTGTACGCAGGAATCGACAATAAGTTGATATTGGTCAACTTCCGCAGAAACCGGCCACGCTAGTCTGTTGCAACAACGATCCACGATATTGGCAAATCGACCGGGAAATCCAAACAAGCTACCCAGCCAAAAGGAGACGCCATGTTTTGTCATCAATGTGAACAAACTGCCAAAGGCACCGGATGCACCAAAATGGGGGTATGTGGCAAGAAGCCGGATGTTGCGCCCTGCAAGACAACCTGCTTTACGGTCTGCGCGGCCTGGCCTGCTACGCCAGTGAAGCGAGAAAACTGGGCGCCAAAGATCCGGCCATCGACATCTTTATGCTGGAAGGGCTGTTCGCCACGGTGACCAACGTCGACTTCGACCCCAAGCATCTTACAGCG
>JAUWLU010000197.1 GCA_030613545.1 Desulfuromonadales bacterium | reverse complement strand
CAGGCAAAGCCCGCGGTTGTGAGGGACGGGGACGGTATGGAAGTCGGGGTAATCACCCTCCTGAGGGATGTGAGCCGGGAGCGGGAACTCGACCGGATGAAAAGAGAGTTTATCGCCACCGCTGCCCATGAGCTGCGTACGCCCTTAACTGTGGTTATGGGCTTTTCCGAGCTGTTGCTGAGCAGAAAGGATCTCGATGAGGGTCAGCAGTCGGAGTATCTTTCCGTCATCCACAAAAAGTCTGAAGTCCTTGGGAAAATCATTGGCGATCTCCTGGACCTTTCTCGTGTCGATTCCGGCAGGCTTATCCGTCTGAAAAAGGATTGGGCTGACATTGGATCGATAATCGGGCGTTGCACCGCCGACTATCAAAGGGCTTGTCCCGATCACCATTTTGAAACAGTTCTTCCCGAAAAGCCGCTGATGGTTTTCCTGGATGATAGAAAGCTCTTTCAGGTGATGGAAAACCTGCTCGGCAATGCGGTAAAATTCTCCCCGGCGGGAAGCCTGATTCGAGTGGCCTGTGAGGTGTCCGAAGAAAATGTTCGTATCGTCGTCAGCGATGAAGGTGTCGGCATCACCTCCGATCAGGTGGAAAGGGTCTTCGACAAGTTTTACCGGGTCGATGCCTCCAATACAGCAAAAGAGGGGCTTGGTTTGGGGATGGCCATTGTAAAGAGCATCATCGAAGCGCATGGTTGCCAAATATGGGTCGACAGCGAAGTTGGAAAAGGAACAAAAGTGACCTTTACCTTACCTGGGAGGGGGCTGGGGGAAGATCTTGACGGGCTGTTGCCCAAAGAGGCCTGCCTCCCGAAGGGACCGGTGGCAGATTCCGCTGGGCTAAATTTTCTTAATGCCGGGGACGCCATACCTAATTAGTGCCTTGAGTTAAGCCCTTCTTCGGCTTGCCGGACCTGCTCGTTACCATCCTTATGTACAGTTTTTTTGTGACATCTTCCTCTAGATGATCTTTTCCGGCCAAGCCACAACAAATCTTTCCGGCATATTCGGCATCTCAATCCACCATTGGCCAATGCAGGGGCAGTCCCTCAGCTGATGAAGAAGTTGCTGAGCACAAACAGCGCGCGCTGCACGATGGCGCCGAAGGTCAGCACCATGCCAGAGACGCGAAAGCGATAATCCTCCGCCTCCTGACTCACTTCGAAGGCATGCAGCGCGCGGCCGGCCAGCAGGTCGGCGTAAAAGGGGATAATGACCATGGCCTTGGGGGGGCATTCTGCAGGGGCCAGTCCCGACTAAGGCTTGCTGTAGCTATCCTTCGCTATTGCCTTCTGCAGTCGCGACTCGCCGGCCGAGGTGACCAGAATGGCGCTGCGACCGGGCAGGGGACACTTGTTCTCGCAGATCCCGCAGCCGATACATAACTCGTCGATCACATAGGGTTGCTTTACGCGAACGGTTTCCCCAAGTTCGTTCTGAACGGATACTTCACGAAAACGGATGGCTTTTTGCGGGGTAGGGCAGAGTTCTTCACAAACGATGCACGGTACCCCTTTGGCATAGGGCAGGCAGCGGTCCCTGTCGACAAAGGCCCGGCCGATGGTGGTCAGCTGTTTTGCGGCGGCAGGCAAACGCTGTATGGCTCCGGTGGGGCAGACCTGTCCGCATAAAGTGCATTGGTATTCGCAATAGCCGATACGGGGGATCAACCTTGGCGTAAACAGTCCCTCGACCCCGGCCTCGGTCAGGGCCGGGTGCAGGGCGTTGCCGATGCAGACCTGCATGCACTCGCCGCAGCGCACGCAGCGGCCGAGAAACTGCTCCTCCGGCAGAGCCCCCGGCGGTCGAATCAAGCCGGGCTGCGGATGGCGTTTGAAGGGGCGCACGGCCAACATGAAGGGCAGGGTGATGCCAGTCAGGGTGGTGCCGACGAAAGCACGCCGGCTGAGCCCCTCGGCCAGCGGGACGGGCGGCTTTGCACCGTGGCCGAAGGCGAAATGTTCGTTGGGGCAGCGGGACAGGCAGTCCAGGCAGAGGATGCAGCGTTCAGTGTTGACCTGACTCTGTAGGTCGATGGCCCCGGTTCGGCACAGGGTGCTGCACTGGCCGCAGGCGTGGCAGGCAGGCTGCCGGTTGGCTATCCGCCAGGGGGCAAAGCGCCCCGCCAGTCCGAGCAAGGCGCCAAGGGGGCACAGGGTGCGGCAGAAGCAACGCCGCTGGAAAATCTCCAGTACAAACAGCGCCAGCAGCATCAGCATGGCAGGCAAGGCCAGGGTAAAGAGCTTTTGCTCAAAGGGCAGCACCGTGTCCCTTAAGAGTTGATATAAAGGCTCGGTCAACAGATTCAACCAGGCGGGACCGTGCTGATAAGTAAATGTGAAAAGACTTTCAATGGCCATGCCGGCGGCTGGATAGATCGCCATGGTCAGGCCGCGTACCAGAATGGCAAAGGGGTCAAAGTAGCCGACCAAGGGCAAGCCGAACAGAGCACCGACCAGGATCAGCAACAAAAGGGCATAGCGTATTCTGGGTAGCGTGGGCGGCAGGGTAACCGCTTTGCTGCCGGTCAGGGTCCGGGAAGCATCGAGCAGGGTGCCCATGGGGCAGGCCCAGCCGCAGAACCAGCGCCCCAGCAGCAGGCAGGACAGCAATAAAAACCCCGCCGGCAAAACCAGAAGGATAAAGCTGCGCGTGGCGAGGCAAGCGGCCAGGGCCACCAGCGGGTCGATGCGAAAGATCAGATTGACGGCCCCGGAGAGTTGGTCCTGGCCCTGATAGTCGGTACGCAGAAACAGAACCAGGAAAACCGCGAGAAACAGCAGCTGACTCAAGCGCCGCCACAGGATTGGTCGGGGATGGTTTTTCATGGTACGGCAATTCTCTTAATCCGGTTCAATTGCATGGTGCCCAGGCCCATGCTCGCCGCCGTCACGGTGGTGCCGATTTCGTCGGGAGATCGGCCGAAAAGCAGGGTGGCGCAGGCATCGGCAGCCACAGGGTCGGATGAAGCGAGGATTGTGTCGTTGATTTGCACATCGCGCAGGTTGCCGCCTTGAGGGCCGTTGCGCAGCAGCATGCGCGTGGCATCGATTACGGTCAGGGTGGGGCGAAGGATGGTGGCCAGATCGGCCAGGTTTTGCTCAAGCTGCCGGTGCCACTGGCCGCGATTACCGCCCAGTACTCCCATGCCGTTTTTCAGGCCGAGGGATAGGCCGGCGCGACTGTGCTGCTTGGCAACGGGTACATTGATGTAACAATCGGCTTCCAGAGCATCGCGATAAATATCCCAGCTTTTTAAAACCCGGCCCTGGGGAATGGTTGTGGTGACGAATTTCCTGCGATCGATATAGTCACAGCGCACTTTGCTGTTGTCCATGGCCTTTATCGCCGGCAGGATGCCGCTGTTGTGATAGCAGCGGCGTGCTTCATTGCAGGGGCGGTCAAAGATTCTTACTTGGCTGGCGCCCGCCTCCAGGGCCATTTCCGCCAGGGTTCGAACCACCAGTGGGTGGGTGGTGGCGGCCATTTCCGGTGGCCGGTCAAAGCCGATGTTGGGTTTAATCACCACCCGCGCGCCCGGCTTGACGAAGCACGTCATGCCTCCGACCAGGGCCACCACCTGCCGTACCAGTTGCGGGTAATCCTGGCCTTTGCCCATACCGACCTGGGCCAGGAAAAGATTTCCCGGCGCGGCTTGTGCTACGGAACCGCTCATCGTGGAGGAGAAGGGCCAGTGTAGGGCCAAGGACCAGGACAGGGACCAGAATGCTGCATCCTGCAGAAAACGTCGACGATCCATGGGGCCTCCTTTGCTGTGGCGGCAAGTGTCGGGCTTTTGTTGCAGCGAGGTGCTGCCACAAAACAATAACATATCAACAACGATCAGCGGCTCCGTCGCCCAGCCGGATTGCCCTCGGTGTTTTGCTTAGCCATCTCATGACTTTTTGCGAAGCCATCATTATATAAGTTAACAAAACAGGTTTATGGGACGATATGAAATTGGTATAGTGGCCCTCGGCCTATGGGCGACTTGGCTTGTCCCGGGGGGCTTTTTCAAGGGACCAACCGATATAGGGAGACGGATATGCCCGGCAGATTCTATATGCTTTGTTGCAGCCTGATGCTGCTTTCGCTGGCGATTGCCTGGCCCTGCCAGGCGGAAATCAAGGTGCTTGCTCTTAAACACGTTGCAGCGGAAGAGATTCTGCCAGTGGTGCGGGATGTGCTCGAAGGGCAGGGTAAGGTTAGTACCTGGGATAACCGTTTGATCATCAACGCCTCGGCGGAGGAGATTGCCACCATCGAGGAG
>JAUWLU010000004.1 GCA_030613545.1 Desulfuromonadales bacterium | reverse complement strand
TCATCAATGCATTACCAAAGACTGCAAACCTGTATGTTTCCCCAAATCAAAAAACGAGGAAATCATGAAGATCGCTTCGATCATGACCGCCCGGGTGGCGACCGTGGAGATGGACGATACCCTGCGAACCATCAACGGCATCTTCTGCTACGCCAAATTCCACCACCTGCTGGTGGTGGAAGGCAAAAAGCTGGTTGGGGTCATTTCGGACCGGGATCTTCTCAAGGCCAGCAGCCCGTTCCTTAACACCCCGGCCGAGCGCCCCTGCGACATCGCCCGCCTGTCGCGCAAAGCCCATCAGATCATGACCAGGAATCTGATTACCGTCAGCCGCGACACCCCGGTAGCCGAAGCGGTAGAGATCCTCTTGCAAAACAATGTCTCCTGCCTGCCGGTGGTATCGCCGACGGGGCAGATCGAGGGCATTGTCACCTGGAAAGACATCACCAAGGCCTACATGGGCCTGCAGGGCAAAGTCGAACTGAAGTGCCAACACTGCGACACCGTATTGTAGTCCCGGTCCAATCACCAGCCCGGCCAGCCCTTCCCCTGCCTCCCGCCGTCACTCCCGCTCTAACCGCAGCAGTACTGGCGGTTCTTGAATATGAATCGCATGGGCTGCGCGGTCAAGGCGGCCAATCAGCAGGCGGCCGGCATGTTTCGCTTCTTTTCCCGCTAGTGTCCATCTGGAGTTTCCGGATGGACACTAGCGGGTTTCCGGCGCCGCAGCCCGTAACTCCATCGGTCTGGTGCTGGTCGGCGGCATGTTCATCGGCAGCCTCTTCACCCTGTTCATCGTTCCGTCCATCTACATGCTGGTAGCCCGCGACCACGATAAGGATCGAGAACGGAAAAAGGCCGCCGCGGTTGAATAGCCGCGGCGGCCTTTGCTTTCCTGCGAGGCTGCTGATAGCAGCTTCAAGCAGCCTGCATTGCGTCATCAAGGAACAACAACAGCCGAGTGCTCATCCACAGGCACCTCGACCAGCACAATCGGAATGTGCAACTCCTTCAGCAGGTGAACCAGGGTATTCCTCAACAGTTGTTCGCCATAGAGGATTCGCGGAGGCGTCATGCCGTTCTGCACCCGGAACAGGAAGCTGGCATAGCCGACCACGGCACCGGCATAATCGGAATATTTCAGGGCTTCCTGATATTCTTGCATGCTTTCCAGGGTCATGGTCATCCACTGCTTCTTGTGAGCCATTTTCATCTTGTTCTCGGCGACCCGTCCATAGTTGCGCAACCTCTGCAGCGTCACCGGAGTGATTTCCACAATCCGCCTCACGTCAGCTCCTTCCTCATGTTCTTTGAGCCATGATCCCCTCCCGTTGCCAGATACACCGATAGAAGGTACCTCCGACACAATGAGGACCTTATAAGTCATGATTAATTGTACCTTTTGAGTGGTAGCCGGGTCAAATAGCGAAGAATGCGAAGGTACCGTCGGCAGGGGATTAAGAGTCGTGACGAGGGGCTGGCAAGAGATTATTATGCCGAAAAACTTATCGCAGGTAAAAGCGGACCGGCACTTCAAAAGCATGGCCAGCCGGGTCGGCAGGGCCGGGATATTTCGGATAGGGAGCCCCCCGGGTTACCGCCCGCAGAGCGGCCTTGTCGACCAGGCCGTAACCGGACCCTTTAAGCAGATCGGGGCCGGCCATGACCAGGCCGGCGGAGCTGAGCCGAAAGGAGACCACGGCCACCCCTTCGATGCGACGCTGCTGAGCAATCCGGGGATAGCGCTTGGCCCGGTCGATATGCAAGCGAACGGTATTACAATAGCCGTCGAGAGAGGAACCGCGCCCTGTGCCACGCTTGCCGCTGCCACCGCCGGCGGTGCCTCCGACCGGTCGCTGCAGAGCAACCGCCGGCCGCCCGGGCAATGCCGGAACGGCGGGTGCCGCCAGAGAGGCATCGGCATCGAAACTGGTCGCCGGCCGTGGTGGTACCATTTGCGGCATCTGCAGATGCATAGGCACCGTGGTCTGAACCGGCACAGCCACGGTGGTGGGCTGATTGGGAATCTGCGAAGGAGCCGGCGTCTGCACACCGAGGGTCTGGTTGGGGACCGCCATCCCTTCGAGATCGATTTCGATGCGATTGACAACCCGTTGCGGGGTCATCAGGCTGGCACCGATAAGCAACACCAGACCGGCATGTATGAGCAGAGACCCTCCCAGGGCCCATCGCTGTCGGGCTACCATGGCTCAGCCACCCTCTTGAAGCGTTGCGACCACCAGCCGGGCTGCCCCGGCCTGCTTGGCCTTTTCCATCACCGACACCAGGGTCTGCAGAGCTACTTCGCGATCGCCCCGCACCACTACCGTGGTATCGGCGCCAAGAACTTCCTCCAGCTTGGCGGTCAAGCTGGCGAGGGGCAAACGCTGTCCTTGGACAAAGAGATCCCCCTGCCGGGTAATGGCTATCGCCACCTCGTCCCGATCGCGGGTGGTGACTGAGTTGGAACTGGGCAGCTTGACCCCGATACCATCCTCTTCAATAAACTGGGTGGTCAAAAGAAAAAAGACCAGCAACAAAAAGACGATATCGATCAACGGAGTCAGGTTAAGCCCGGTGCTTTTGGTCCGTACCGGGATATCCATCAGCCAATCTCCTGTTGAGCTTGGTTAATTTCATGCAGCGAAGCCGACTTGCTAGCAGAATCGAAACGACCGGCCTCCTCCAGCTCGTCGAGCAGCACTCCCGACTCTTCCTTGATCTCGGCCACCACCACATGAACCTTGCCTTGCAGATAGTTGTGCGCCACCATAGCCGGAATCGCCACCCCGAGGCCGAGAGCAGTGGTCAACATGGCTTCCCAGATACCGCCGGCCAGCACCGACGCATTAACCTTGCCGCCGAGATGTTGAATGGCCTGAAAGGCCTTGATCATGCCGGTGACGGTACCGAAAAGGCCGAGCAGCGGGGTTACGCTGGAAATCAAAAAGAGGGTTGGCAAAAAACGCTCCAGCTGACGAACCTCGCGAGCCGCCACGTGGCCTATGGCCTTTTCCAGGGCTGCGCGAGTGGTCCGTTGCGGCCCATCGAGGCGGGTTAATACCGGTGTCATGGCTACCGCCAGGGGATGAGACTCCTCCCGCACCAGGGCCATGGCCTCGGCATAGGATCCTGCGACGGCCCGTTTGCGCAAGCGGTGCAGCAGGCGGGCATCCTTGAACCGCAGCTGGCGAAAGGCCCAGCAGCGTTCGATTATGATAAACAGCGCAATCACCGACGAGCCGACGATGGCGATGCCGATGGGACCAGCCTTGCTTAAAAAGGCAACGAGACTTTCCATGTATCGCTTCTCCTCCCCAAAGTTGATGCTTTCACAAAAAGTCATGTGACGCCATCAAAGTTCAGTGTTTGGCTAGCTTTCCGGTGCGCAAGTCGAAAACCCCGTCACCATCGAGATCCTCTTCGCGGCTGATCAAACTGCCGGCGGCGCTGAACAGCTCGCGGATCTCCGGCACGCCGTTCTCATCGGCATCGATGATCTGTTCCATAGTGCCGTTGGCATGGTAGCGCCGCTGAAGATCGAGGCGACCATCGCCGTCCGTATCCTCTTCGGCCCGCTGCGGCTTGCCGTTGGCGCCATAGTGCCAGGTGCTGCGCACCTTGCCGTTGGCCGCCAGTTCCTCGACTTTGGCCAGGCGATTTGCATCCTGATAGTATTCGATCCGCTCGACACGGCCGTTACGGTCCTCGTCGAGCTCGGCCCGGCTCAGCTTGCCGTTTTGATAGTGCCAGACCCCGCGGGGTTTGCTGACCCGCTGTAGCACCCCGGCTTTATATTCCCAGACCGATTCCGCCTTGCCGTCCCGATCGCCATCCTTCTCGATCCGCGCCACGGAACCGTCGGCGGTATAAAAGGTCTTTTGCAGCTTCCCCTTGCGACCCTGCTCGATCAACTCCGCCGAACCGTCCTTATGCCAGAGGTACTGTCGTTCCCACTGACCGTCGCCATCGAGATCCTCGCGCCGCTCGACACGGCGCTGGCTGCGATAGCGCTCTTCCGCCTCAAAGCGGCCGTCGCCATCGGCATCGATTTCCAACCGCTCGAGCTGGCCCCGGCTGTCGTAATAGGCTTTTTGTCCGGGACTCTCCTGCACCCACTCGGCAGCTGACGAAACTCCAGAGGCCAACAGCAGCAGGGAGACGGCAACGATTCCAACAAAACGCATGGTTCCAACCTTTGATGCTTTCGCAAAAAGTCATGAGATGGTTAAGCAAAAACTTCGGCCTACAAGGCGTAGTGGTTTTTCAGGGGTGAAGGCATACATACAGTATGTCGAAGTCCTGAAAAAGCGCTGCAACGCCGGAGGACGGACTTTTTGCGACGCCATCAACCTTTCGTCAGGTTCGATCCGGATCAGGCCGGCAGCAGACAGACAAAGGACTCGGCGGTCCAGCGCCGCAGGCGGCAGTTGTAGCAGGACCGCTCTTCATCGGCCACCCACTCTTCCTCCACGTCCGGACGAAAATCACCGCACTCCGCAGCCGCCTCGCTGGCCCGGTTAAAGGCATCATGACCGTGGCGAAACGCCTTCTTGCCCTGAGTATCCTTCAGCCACATAGAGAAACTCCTTTCAAAACTTTTTCAGTTGACTGCGCGGCGTGGTCCGCCAGCGCACCCGGCCGCCATCGGTCACCGGCGAAACCATCATGTAGATCTTTCCATCGAGCAGCACGGCCTTGGGCTTGCTTTCTATTTCCACCATTTCCGTCGCCGACAGCAATGCGCCATCGAGAGTGCGCACCCCGCCAAGGTCGGTCTGGGCCATGATATCACCGACGCTGGCCAGACCATCGTGGGTCTGAATCCGCAGCCAGCCCTTCATCCGGCCGTCGTTGCCACTTAAGCGCAGACCGATGCCGGCCAGTGCCCCGACCACTCCCTGACCGGTGCCGCCATGCTCGGAAAGGTGCACGCCGAGTTGGGTCGCCAGATCGTAGGCTAGCTTTTTGTTCAGCACCTCCTCTTTGGCCGAACGACCAAAAGCGATAACCGCCTCGGGATCGGCCAACTGGTCGATCACCGATACGCATAAACCCGGATCCGAACCGACAGCACTCTCCTCGCGCAGGAAATCGCCGGCATAGGCGATCAGCGAATCGAGAATGGCCAGGTCGATATCGGCGGCAAAACACATGGAGCTGTTATGGGAGGTATAGGGCACGTCGGGATGGACCAACAGCTGGTGGCGGGTGACGAAATCGCTGCTACCCCAGGAGCGTCGTTCGATTTCTTCAGCCAGAATGGTGGCCAGTTCCCCGGTGCCCCGGGACTCGAGATTATCCGTGTCGTCGATACAGATCAGTACGTTCATCTTGTCACCTTGTTGGCGGCACTCTAGCGCCGCTCCTTACGATATTACGCCGTAGGCATGCAAACGGCGGAGAACCACGGGGACCAACAGACCGCCAAGTACCCCGAACAAAATAGCGCCAGCCGCTTCGAACAGCGAGGCTTGAAAATTAACCGTGCGGTCCATGCCGGCCAGAAAGTTCACACTATAGGCGGTGAAAAACTTGGTCGCGCCGGCGCAACCGCCGACCAGGGCGCACCAGAAATAGTTACGAAACAGACCCGGCATCAGCAAACCGGCCAGGTCGATGACCAGGGCCACAGCCAGATACTTGACCAGCATGAAGGGGCCGCTCTTGGCAAAGCCGAGAAAGATCGACGCGCTGCCGGCCAACAGCCCGGCGAAACTGGCGCCGAAACGGTAGCGGACACTGCCGCGGGCCAGCAGCAGAAAGAAAGCGGTCACCAGCATGGCATGACCGGAGATATGCAGATGCAGCCGCAGCATCATCCGGGCCAGCACCGCAAAGACGGCGCAAAAGCCAATGAACAGGGCCTCTTTAAGGGACAAACGGAACAGGCCGCCGGCTTGTTCAACAACTGGATTCATAATCGGATGGTTCTCCCGTTCAGCCGAGTGTTGCAAAACAGCCTGGGATGGCCCTTTGCGGTAAACAATTAAAGTCCAGGCCAGCAGCTGCGTCGCGGTTGGCTACCAAAATCGCGGGCTCGAGCCGCCAGAGCGATGTTGCCGGCCAGAGCCATACTTTGCACCACCGCCGGCACCACCACGCAATGCAGCAGATCGAACCAGTGCCAGGGTTTCACCAGATCCCGGGGCAGAATGCGCGCTCCGCGCAGTACCTGCCCTTCGTAGATGCTGCGCACCTCCGCCAACAGCTGAGGCGCAAACTTGAGACAGGTGCTGAGCACAAAAGCCATGCGGCAGGGCATGACCCGGTTAAGGGCCTGAACAATGCGCGTCTGAGAGGTGCTGCGAACAAAAACCATGCTCGGCAGCAAGGCCAGAAAGAGCTGCCAGGAAATCTTGAAACCGCCCCAGAGACCGGCCAGGTCACGGAACCGGACCAGATAAAGCATCAGAATGACCAGGGTCTGCCAGGCGAAAGCCTTGAGTTCCCGTCGCAGGGACAGCTGTTTGCCGCGCAGCCACCAGAGCAGGGCCAGATCGATAGCGGTCAGTACCAGCAGAAAAGGGATGGTGCGGGCGGCAAAGGCCAGACAGGAAAGGGTCAGGGCCAGCAGCATGCGCAGACCGACCCGCGCCGCGTCACCGGCCGGAGCCGGGCCTTCAAGGGAGACCGACGGCAGGCAGACCTTTCGAGTCGAAAAGAGCTTACCGGGCAACAAGGCGGCCTCCTTCAAGGTGCAGCACCTGATCGGCCCAACCCGGCCAGGCCTCGGGATCGTGGAAGGTCCAGAGCATGGTCATGCCGTGCTGCAGATTGTAATGAACCAGCAATTCCATCACCGCCCGGCTGTGGCCGTCATCGAGTCCGGCCAAGGGATCATCAAGCAGCAGCAGTTCAGGACGGGGGGCCAGCACCGAGGCCAGAGCCACCAGATGTTTCTGACCGTAGCTGAGCTTGTGGGGCGACTGGTCGACCAGATGGCTGATGCCGCAGGCGGCCAGGGCCTCCGCGGTTCGCTCTTCCACGGTCCCGCTTAAGAGCCCGAAACGTTTCAGCGGAAAAGCCACCTCCTCGCCAACGGTGTTTTCAAAGATCTGTTTTTGCGGATTCTGAAACAGGCAACCGAGCCGGCCGCGCAGGCGATAGGCATCGGGTGCGCCGCCGAGGATCTGCACCGCTCCCTGCTGGGGACTGAGAAAACCGGCCAGGCAGCGCAGCAAGGTGGTCTTGCCGGTACCATTCAGGCCGGTAACGGCATAACGCCGGCCCTTGTCGACGGCAAAGGAGACCTGCGACCAGACCGGCTGTTCGCCAACCCCGACAAAGGACAGGTCCTGCACTTGCAGCACCGGTTCCGCTTCAGCGGTCGTCGATGGAGGCGGCGGCTCAAGGGGGGCGTGCTCTTCCCCCCGGTAGCGGCCATCGGCGAATTTGCCGCTGCCGTCGAGCTGCCAGAAGGTGTCGATTTCGCTCAGCAGCGACTCGGGGCGGTGTTCGCAAAGGATGATCGCGACCCCGCTCTGCTTGAGGCGCCGCAGGCACTTGCGCAACAGGTCGAGACCTTCCGGATCGAGCTGCGCACCCGGCTCGTCGAGGATCAGCAGACGCGGCTCCATGACCAGCAGCGCAGCGATCAGCAGACGATACTTCTGTCCCATGGACAGCTTGTCCACCGGATAATCCAGCGGCTTTTCGAGCCCTACCGCCTGCAGAGCAGTGATCACCCGCTGCGGCATCTCCGCCGGCTCAACACAGAGATTTTCCAGACCGAAGGCCACCTCCGCGCCCACCGTGCTGGTCAGCAACTGCACCTCCGGATCCTGCAACACCATGCCGACCGCCATGGCGGGCGAACCGTCCACCGAAGGCATATCGATCTCACCCTCGTACCGGCCGGCACTCAGCAGCCCCTTGAGGGCCAGAGCCAGGGTCGTCTTGCCCGAACCGGTCGGTCCGGTCAGACAGTAACAGCGACCGGCCTCGACCTCCAGATCGAGATCCTGCAGGACGGGCGTCTCCACCTCCGGATAGGTGAAGGAAAATTTCTTCAACCGCAAAATTACGCCCATCGTCCGAATATATCCGTTCTCACCGGCAAACCTCAAAGTCGCCGGTTTGTTCCTTGATGCTTTCGCAAAAAGCCATATGATGGCTAAGCAAAAATTTCGTTCTACAAGGCGTAGTGGTTTTTCGGGGGTGAAGGCATACATGGTGTATGTCGAAGTCCTGAAAAAGCACTGCAACGTAGCAGGGTGGACTTTTTGCGACGCCATCTTCCTTAACAGCATTGCCGAGGCCGCCAGTGCGCCATTCGGCACAATCAAGCACCGCTATCCCCAGCGGAATATAACGAACTTGTATCGCTGAGTCAAACATTTACCCATGACCTGGCAAGATGGATTAAATTTTATCCGGCAACCTTCCTTGGCCGTTCCGTAACAGGCCGAAAACCGCTCATGAGTCCAGACGCGTTAACAGGTCTTTGAAATGGCCGGGCTTGCCTATATAATGGTGCGAAATCACAAACTGAACATTTACGCCCGGAAGGCAAAGCCGTGTGCAAAAAAATCTTTATCGCCGCTACCGGCCAGCAGTGTGGCAAGACCACCACCAGCATCGCCCTGCTGCATATGGCCCGTAAAAAGTATCGCCGGGTCGGCTTTATGAAACCGCTGGGACCGAAGCCGACCATGTTTCGGGGTCGCTGGGTCGATCAGGATGCCGCCCTGCTTGCCCGAATCTACGACCTGAAAGACGACCTCGATTACATGTCGCCGGTGGTTTTGAAGCCCAACTCGACCCGCCAGATTCTCGATCGAAGGATCTCGGCCGACGACCTCGAGGGGCAAGTGCTGCAGGCGGCCCGCGAACTGGAGCGACGCTGCGACCTGCTGATCATCGAGGGGGCCGGTCATAGCGGCGTCGGCTCGGTGATCGGTCTGAACAATGCCCGCATGGCTCGATTGCTCGACGCGCCGATTCTGATGGTGACCGATGCCGGCATCGGCCGAGTGATCGACAATGTTCACCTCAATATGGCCCTGCTCCGCCAGGAACAGGCCGACCTGCGGATGCTGCTGATCAATAAGCTGCTGCCGGACAAACGGCAACAGACCATGGGCTACCTGCAGCAGGCTTTTACCGACCAGCCCTTTCGTGTCGTCGCCGGCTTCGACTTCTCACCGGTGCTGGCCAATCCAACCCTCAAGCACATCGCCCAACTGCTCGATGTCACCCTCAAGGGCGAGCAGAACGCCGGACCGCGCATCATAAACCACGTACAGCTCGGTGCCGCCTCCACTCAACGGGTTCACGACCTGCTGGAAGATTCGTCCCTGTTGATCGTCACCAGCACCCGCAACGAGCTGCTGGTAACCCTGGCCGCCCTGTACAACATTTCCGACTACCGGGATAAGATTGCCGGACTGGTGATACCCGGCCTGATTCCCATCTCTAAGGTCACCCAGCAGATTCTCGACCGCAGCCAGATCCCCTATATGCGCGCCAAAAGCTTCAGCAGCGCCGAAGTCTTTTCGGCCATCGCCAACGATGTCGCCAAGATCGACGCCGAGGACCGGCAGAAGATCACCCTGCTACAATCTTTGGCCGAAACTGAGCTGGATTTTCAAGCCATCGACGAGACTTTTTAACCGTCAGCCAGGCAGCATGAGTTCGGTAGAGGTGCCCTTTGAGCACTGGGCCGAGCGCCGACACTGCCCCTACCGCGAGTTTTCATGAATCCCAATGAGCTGAAAAAACTGCTTGACGATCTCAGCAACCGCCGACTCTCCGTCGAAGAAGGACTGGAAAGACTGGCCACCCTGCCCTACGAGAACCTCGGCATTGCTTGCCTCGACCACCATCGGGAGCTACGTCAGGGCACCCCGGAGACGATTCTCGGCGCCAGCAAAAGTGCGGCCCAGATGGCCACCATCGTCGCTGCCATGCTGCGCCGCGGCAGCAACGTGCTGATCACCCGCCTCGACGAAAACAAGGCTGAGCAGCTGTTGACCGAATTCCCTCGCGGCTGTTATGACAGCGAGGCGCGAACCTTCTCCCTGGTGCAGAGCCCCATCGAAATCGTCGGCCGCGGCAAGATTCTGGTGGTCTGCGCCGGCACCTCCGATCTGCCCGTGGCCCGGGAAGCCGCCATCACGGCGCGCATACTCGGCAACGAGGTCGAAGAACTGGTCGATGTCGGGGTAGCGGGCATTCACCGCCTGTTCGACCAACTGGAGCTGCTGCGCCGCGCGGCGGTGTTGATCGTGGTGGCCGGCATGGAAGGGGCCCTGCCGTCGGTGATCGGCGGCCTGGTGGCGGCGCCGGTCATCGCCGTGCCGACCTCGGTCGGCTACGGAGCCAGCTTCGGCGGTATCGCCGCCCTGCTCGGCATGCTCAATTCCTGCGCCAGCGGCGTCACGGTGGTCAATATCGACAACGGCTTCGGCGCCGCCTGTGCCGCCGCCCGCATCAACCGACGGAACCGATCATGAAGACCCTGTTTCTCGACACCTTCTCCGGCATCTCCGGTGACATGTTTCTCGGCCTGCTGCTCGATCTCGGCCTGCCCCTGGCCGACCTTGAACAGCAACTGGCCAAGCTGCCCGTTGCCGGCTACCGCCTGGAACTGAAAAAAGTCCAGCGCCAGTCCATCACCGCCAGCAAGCTGACGGTGCTTTGTGAGGAGCAACATCACCACCGCACCTGGAGCGGCATCGACCGCATGCTGGCGGACAGCGACCTGGCCCGGCTCCCCAAAGAACTGGCGCGACGCATCTTCCGCCGCATCGGTGAAGCGGAAGCCAAGATTCATGGCGTGGCCCTGGAAACGGTCCATTTCCACGAGGTCGGCGCCCTCGACTCCATCGTCGACATCGTCGGCGCCGCCATCGGTCTGCATCTGCTGGGCAATCCGCGGATCGTCTGCGCCCCTCTGCCGATGACCCGCGGCACGGTGCGCTGCGCCCACGGCAGCTTTCCCCTGCCGGCCCCGGCCACCCTGGAGATTCTGCGCGGTCTGCCGGTGGTCGACGATGGCGCCGGAATCGAACTGGTCACCCCCACCGGTGCCGCCATCGCCGCCGAGATCGCTACCTTCGGCACCCTGCCGGCCATGACCCTGCAAACAGTCGGCTACGGGGCCGGCGAGCGGGAGCTGAGCGACCGGCCCAATCTGCTGCGCGGTCTGCTCGGTGAAACGGACGCCGAAGAGGCCCTCGACCAGGACCGGGTGGCGATTCTCGAAAGCCACCTCGACGACGCCAACCCCGAATGGCTCGGCGCCCTGATGGACAACCTGCTGGCAGCCGGCGCCCTCGACGTCGGTTACAGCGCCCTGCAGATGAAAAAAAACCGCCCCGGCCTCGCTTTGACGGTCATCGCCCCGCCCCATTTGTCCGAACAACTGGGGCGGAAAATCCTGCGCGAAAGCAGCGCCGCCGGGGTACGCTGGCGCGAGTCCCGGCGTTACAAACTGCGCAGCGAAGCGGGCACTGTCGCCACCCCCCTCGGTCCGGTTCAGGTCAAGCATTTTTATGAAGGGAATCTACGACTGCGCACGGTACCGGAATTTGAGAGCTGCCGCCAGTTGGCGAACGACAGTGGCCGGCCTCTGCCTGAGGTCTACCGGCTGGTGGAGCGGGCCATCGGCTTGGCGGAGGAGAGCTGAGCATTTACTTGTCCAGTAAAAATCGACTCACGCGGAGACGCGGGGACGCGGAGAAGATCAAAGACGAATATCCTGTTGTCAGAATCAAGCATCCTGATCTACAGTCACCGCAAACCTCGATTAGCAAATAACAACCTGATCATCCGTTAAGCCTTTCTCCGCGCCTCCGCGTCACCGCGTGAGAAAATGCCTTTGAATACAAAACGGCCAGCCCCTTTCGGGACCGGCCGTTTTTGTTGTCTAAACCAGCTTCGTTCGATCAGAACTTCCAGTTCACACCGCCGTAGAAAGTACGGCCGGCCTGGGGGAAGGCATAGCTCTGCTCGTAGTCCTCGTCGAACAGATTATCGATGCCGATATAGAGATCAAGGGCGCCATTAGCCGCGCTTTTGTTGATCTTGAAATCAACCAAAACATATTCCGGCAGGCGCTGCTGGTCGGTCCAATCCTTCTTGTTGTAGTAGTGGCTGTTCGTCACATACCGGGCAGAACCGTAAGCGCTCAATCCCCAAGGCAGCTGGTAGGTGGCTTCCAGAGTTGTCTTGTGCTCGGGCCGGTTCTGCAGTTCGTCCCGCTCGCTGTCGGAACCTTTATCCTCAGTGTGCATGTAAGAATAGCTGGCCCGCAGCAACAGGCGCTCGAAGTAGCGATTCTCGGCCGCCACTTCCACCCCATAAAACTCGTACTCGTCGAAGTTTTGCAACTGGCTATCGCCATCGGGCACCTCGATGAAGTCCTCGATGTCGATGTAGAAGCCGGTCAGAGAGACCATGGTCTCGGCCTGCAGATCCTGCTCGATGCCGGCTTCGTAATGCCAGGTCACCTCGGCATCCAGTTCGGGATTCCCTTTGTCTGTGTCGTAGAGATCACGCAGGGTCGGGAAACGCACCTTGCGGGCGTGGGACGCTTTCAGGCGGGTACCTTCGCGAAGGTCGTAGTACAAACCGAGCAGATAAGAATAATCATCCGCATCCTTCCCGTCCCGGTCCTGCCAATGATAGCCGAAGCCCAGCACCACACCGAGGTCCTGCAGGGGCGACACCTCGTATTCGAGACTGGCCGAGTAGAGCTGGAAGTCTTCCTCTTCATCAAACGGCACACTATTGTTGTTAGCCGGATTAGAGAATCCATCGGCTTCCCAATCGTTGTTCTCAAACATGCCGCCAAGGGTCAAGGCGCCGAAACGCTCGAAGCCGTAGCGCAGCTGCAAATTGATCCCGGAAATCTCGGTGGTCGAATCGGTACGGGAGGAGCTTTTCCTTGTCTGGCTGTCGTAATCGGCATCATCGTAGCGGCTTTCCAGCACATCAAGGCTGTTGAAATACGCCCAGCCCTTGAGACTCAGAGGGCCTGAAAAATCGTGGCTGAGAGCCAGCTGGAAGTTGAATTCTTCCGCATCTTCCTCCCGCTCAAACTTCTGACTGGAATAATCGTCTTTCACGATTGCCGGCGGCTTGCCGCGCTTCCCGTCGAGATAGCTGAAGGTCAGACCGAGCAGGGTGGCGTCGCTGGGGGCGAAGCCGACATTGACGAAGACATTGTTGCGCCGCCGGTCGCTGTTCTCCCGCTCGTCACCGTCTTCATCAGCGGTCGCCGAAAAATGGTCGGACAGCTCGAAGTGGTCGCGGTCGTACAGGCTGCCGCTGACAAACAGGTCGTACTTCTCTCCACCATAGGAACCGGTGGCCCGCAGCAACTGGGCGTCCCCTTCGGCCAGTTCTACCCCCGCAGAGCCGTGGGCTCCCTTGACGCCCTTCTTGGTGATGATGTTGATGACCCCGGCGTTGCCGCCCGACCCGTACAGCACCGAACTGCCGCCGGTGGTGACCACGATCTCGGCGATGTTCTCCACCGAAATCAGGCTCGGATCGAACTGGCCGTCATAGGTGCCGTTGAACGGGGTGCCGTTCAGCAACAACTTGACATGCCGGGTACGGAATCCGCGGATATCGATGCGCGGCGCGCCGTCGCCACCGGTGCGGACCTGCACCCCCGGCAACAGATTGATGGCCTCGTCGAGACTACGCACACCGCGCTGCTCGATCTCTTCCGCCGTCACTTTATGGGTATTGCCGATGGCCTCGACCCCCGTCTTCTGGCCCGAGACAACGACCTCGCCGAGGCGATAGACGCCATCGGTGGCGGCCGACGCCAGCCCGGCGCCTCCACCCAGCATTGCCATTGCGGCCAGCACCGCAACAAATCTGTGCTTCATAGATCCTCCTTTGTCATCATTCAAGAGTCCATTTGAAATGCAGGGGTGCCCGTTGGGATTAAAATGGCCTCCACCGCTATAATTGCGCGACTATAACGAAGCCCTGCAAGCGTTGTCAAGCAATCAATATAGCGCCTCCCTGGCAACCGGCAGCAGAACAAGTCCCGCTTAAAACACTTCTAACTTGCACTCCAAAAAACTTCGCTATACATTCCCCTAAACAACGCCGCAAAACTGCCATCTTGCCACCGGCCAGCCTATTTACATTTAATATTTCGCGGCGGCTTATTGGGTCTGTCGACACAACAAGCATTTGAAGGAGGGACTTCATGAAATCAGCGATCATCAGCCCCGCCCGCGGCCTTCTCGCGGTCCTGCTCGGCTGCCTGCTGCTGGCCCAGACGGCCCTGGCCGCATCGCCAGACAAGGCGAACACCGAACCGGCAAGCAACCAACACACGGTGCGCGCCTGCGTGATCGGCGGCATGACCATGACCGGCCTGTGGGATGTGATCGTGCAACGCTTCGAGGCCAAGACCGGTTACCGGGTCGAGTTGGTCGCCAGCGGCCCGCGGCCGACCATTTCGGTACCCTTCCGCAGTGGCGAAGCGGACTTTCTGGTGATGCATGCCGGCGACATCACCACCGACTTGGTGGCCGACGGCTACGGCATCAACATGCGGCCCTGCGCCCGCAACGACCTGGTTATTTACGGTCCGGCCGCCGACCCGGCCGGCATCCGCGGTCTCAAGGACGGCGCCGAGGCCCTGAAACGCATCGCCGCGACACAGAGCACCTTTCTCGACGTCAACAGCAACGGTCCCCGTGAGGTCGGTCACACCCTGTGGAAACGAGCCGGCATTCGGCCGAGCGGCGAATGGTTCATTCAGGATGAAGCACCTTATGCCGGCAACATTCCGCTCTTTGCTAACGAGCGGAAGGCCTATTTCATCTTCGGCCGCATGCCCTCGGTATTGCAAAAGCACCCCTTTGGCAACGCGCAGATCCTGCTCGACCAGGACCCCACCATGCGCCGCCCCTATATCCTCATGGAAGCCAATCCGGCCCGTCACCCCCAGGTCAACCATGGGGGGGGCCAAGGCCCTGGCCGACTTCATCCTGTCGCCCGAAATCCAGAATTTCATGGCCGACTTCGGCAAGGAGAAAACCGGCGATTTCCCCTTTTTCTATCCGGTCTGGCCCAACGGTCCGATCATGCACCCTAAAAAGTAATCCTCCTGGCGGGAAGTTTCCCCGGCTTCCCGCCAGCCCCTGTCAGCACCGCTCTCGCCGCGACATTTCCCCTTTGATTTTCCCTGCCGAATTGCTATCTTGTTAGCCTTGCAGGCTGATGGCGCACCGGCCTCGGCCATCCCCCACCGCTTGATACCTAAGGAGCTTACATGCGCCGCTTCGTCCTCTGTCTGGCGAGCAATGCCGGCCTTGGCTACAGCCCGGTGGCCCCCGGCACCGTCGGCACCCTGGCCGGGATTCCGGCATTCTACCTGCTGGCGTCCCTGCCCGCGCCCCTCTACATCCTTACCTGGAGTGCCTTGCTCTGCCTGTCCTTCTGGGTGGCTGGGGCAGCCGGCCACATCTACGGCGAGGCCGACGACGGCCGCATCGTCATCGACGAACTAGTCGGCTACCTGGTCACGGTGGCCCTGCTGCCCTTTTCCTGGACCAATGCCCTGCTCGGCTTCGTGCTGTTCCGCATCTTCGACATCGTCAAGGTGCCGCCGGCCTCCTGGTTCGACCGGCGCCTGAAAAACGGCTTCGGCGTAGTGCTGGACGACGTGGTTGCCGGCCTCTACGGTGCCCTTGCCCTGCGCCTCTGCCTGTTGCTTTCGGCACTTTTTCTGGAGGGCCGATCATGAGTCTCGATATTGCCGTACTGGCCATCGGCGATGAACTGATCAACGGCGAGATGGCCGACACCAACACCTCGCGCATCGCCACCATGCTCGGCGCTCAAGGCTATACGATCCGCGAATCCCGAGTGGTGGGCGATGTGGAGGAGGAAATCGAACGAGCCCTGTGCGACCTGGCCAATCGGCGTGAGGTGGTCATCGTCACCGGCGGCCTCGGACCCACAGAGGACGACCTGACCGCGCGGGTAGCCGCCCGGGCCTTCGGCCGTCGGCTGGTGCTCAACGATGAAGCCCTGGCCCAGATTCGGGCTTTTTTTGCCGGCCGCAATACGGAGATGAATCCGCGCAACGAAAAGCAGGCTCTGCTGCCGCAAAAATCGACCATCCTCGGCAACCGCCTCGGCACCGCCCCCGGTTTTACCCTGCGGCAGCAGAACTGCGAGCTGTTCTTTCTGCCCGGGGTGCCCAAGGAAATGGTCGATATGCTCGAACAGCAGGTGCTGCCGCGCATCCAAAAGCGTAGCGGCGGCAGCGCCCCCCTGCAGGAGCGCATCCTCAAGGTATTCGGCCTTTCGGAGCCGCGGGTCGAAGAATTGTTCGACCCCCAGACCCTGCCTGCGGGAGTCGCCCTGGCCTTCGGCGTCGATTTCCCCTTCGTCCATGTCAAGCTCCGCGCCAGCGGCGAGTCGGCCGGCAACCTGCTCGACCGGGCCGAACTGCAAGCTCGCCAGCTGCTGGAACCCTATGTCTTTGCCAACGGCCGGGAGACCCTGGCCGGCAACGTCGCCCGCATGCTCACCGATGCGGGACTGACCATTGCCCTGGCCGAATCGTGCACCGGCGGGGAGGTCGCTTGCATGCTCACCGAACTGCCCGGCGCCTCGGCCTTTTTCGAACGGGGCGCGGTTACCTACGCCAATGCCGCCAAGCACGACTGGCTGCAGGTACCGGCCGAGATTCTGCAGAATCCCGGCGCGGTCAGCGAGGCCTGCGCCCTGGCCATGGCTCAAGGCATCCGCTCCGCCGCCGGCAGCGACTTGGGTCTGGCCATCACCGGCATCGCCGGCCCCGACGGCGGCACACCGCAAAAACCGGTGGGCACGGTGTTTCTCGCCCTCTGCGACGGTCGGTCCGAGCAGGTCAAGGGCTACCGCTTCAGCGGCGACCGCGAGCGGATTCGCCGCATGGCCAGCTGCATGGCTCTGGAATGGGTGCGCCGCTACCTGAGCGCCCGACTGGGCTAGGGGCCTGTTGAAAGACAGCCTCGGAGCCCATGGAGAGACTTTTTCAACAATCTGCCCTGGAGCCTGCCATGCACAAGGTACGCGTTTTTGTCGCCCTGCCCCTGCCGGAAGCCACCCTGCGAACCATCGGTGCGTTGCAGCAGGAACTGGCGGAGACCCTGCCGGGAATGCGCTGGGTGAAGCCGGAAACGATCCATCTGACCCTGGCCTTTCTCGGCGATATTGCAGAAGATTCCCTTGAAAAGCTCGGCAGTTCTATGCTATCGATAGGTAGCTTGTATCCGCCCGTCACAGCGGCCCTTTCCGGGGTCGGCGCCTTCCCCTCCCGCCACCGACCGCGGGTGATCTGGCTGGGCCTCGACGGTGGTGACACCCTGGTTCGGTTGCATGGAGCCCTGAACACTGAATTGAACGCCCTGCAGCTGCCGGTCGACGAACGGCCCTTCGTGCCCCACCTGACCCTCGGCCGCTGCCGAAAACCCACCCCTGGCGCCGGGCGGATACTCGAATCATTTAGCGACCGGAACTGCGGCAGTGCACCGCTCGACCGGCTGGTCCTCTACGAAAGCCGGCTCGGTCCACAAGGCGCTCTGCATCTGCCGAGGTGCACGGTGTCCCTGACCGGACCGCAACCCTGAAACGGCCTTTAACCATCAAAGGATTTTAGTCATATGAGCGACAACAACCGCGATCGCGCCATCGACCTGGCCATGAGCCAGATTGAAAAACAGTTCGGCAAGGGCAGCATCATGCGCCTCGGCGAAGATTCCGCCATGCCCGACATCGAGGTCATCCCCACCGGGGCTCTGAGCCTCGATATGGCCCTCGGCGTCGGCGGCATCCCCCGCGGCCGTATCGTCGAAATCTATGGCCCGGAATCGTCGGGCAAGACGACCCTGGCCCTGCATATTGTCGCCGAAGCACAGAAAACGGGGGGCATCGCCGCCTTTGTCGATGCCGAACACGCCCTCGACATCAACTACGCTCGCAAACTGGGAGTCAAGCCCGACGATCTGCTGGTCTCCCAGCCCGCCACCGGCGAACAGGCTCTGGAAATCACCGAGGTGCTGGTGCGCAGCGGTGCCATCGACGTGCTGGTGATTGACTCCGTAGCCGCCCTGGTGCCCCGGGCCGAAATCGAAGGGGAGATGGGTGACTCTCATATGGGTTTGCAGGCACGCCTCATGTCCCAGGCCCTGCGCAAACTGACCGGCACCATCAGCAAATCGAACTGCAGCCTGATCTTCATCAACCAGATCCGGATGAAGATCGGGGTCATGTTCGGCAACCCGGAAACCACCACCGGCGGCAACGCCCTCAAGTTCTACTCGTCGATACGCATGGACATCCGCCGCATCGCCGCCCTCAAACAGGGCCAGGATGTGATCGGCAACCGCACGCGGGTCAAGGTGGTCAAGAACAAGGTCGCGGCCCCCTTTAAAGAAGCGGAATTCGACATCATGTACGGCGAGGGCATCTCCCGCGAGGGGGATCTGGTCGACCTCGGCGCGGCCCACGACATCATCGACAAGAGCGGCGCCTGGTATTCCTTTGCCGGCGAACGCATCGGCCAGGGCCGAGAAAATGCCAAGCAGTTTCTGCGCGAGCACCCCGACATGAGCCTGTCCATCGAACAAAAACTCTTTGAGCACTTCGGCCTGGCAACGCCGGCCGCCGTTGCAGCGGATGCGGACCATGGAACTGAATGAAATCCTCACCATAGCCCTTAAGGCCAAGGCTTCGGATATCCACATCAAGCCGGGGCTGCCGCCCATCTACCGCATCGACGGCGCCCTGCGGCCGCTGCCCAAGGCCGAACGGATCAGCGCCGACGAGACCCGGCAGATCGCCTTTGCCATCATGAATGAAAAGCGCCAGCGCCATTTTGAAGAAACCCACGAGGTCGACATGGCCTACGGCGTGCCTGGCCTGGGGCGCTTCCGCGCCAACATCTTCAGCCAGCGCGGCAGCATCACCATGGTCTTCCGCGTCATCCCCTTTACCATCCCCAACCTGGCCGAACTGACCCTGCCGCCGGTGATCAAGAAGATCGCCATGGAACTGCGCGGCCTGGTGCTGGTCACCGGCGCCACCGGCTCCGGCAAGTCGACCACCCTGGCGGCCATGATCGACTACATCAACAGCCAGCGCACCGTGCACATCCTCACCGTGGAGGACCCCATCGAATTCCTCCACAAGGACCGCAAGTCGATCATCAACCAGCGCGAGATCGGCAGCGACACGGAAAACTTCCCCACCGCCCTCAAGTACGCCCTGCGCCAGGACCCGGACGTCATCCTGATTGGCGAGATGCGCGACCAGGAGACGGTGGAAACCGCCCTGCACGCCGCCGAGACCGGCCATCTGGTGCTGGCTACCCTGCATACCGTCGACGCTCCGGAATCGATCAACCGCATCATCTCGGTCTTCCCGCCCCATCAGCACCGGCAGATTCGCGCGCAGCTGTCCGGTATCATCAAGGCGGTCATCTCCCAGCGCCTGGTGCCGCGGGCCGACGGCAAGGGCCGGGTCCCGGCGGTGGAGGTCATGGTTTCCACCGCCCGTACCCGCGACCTCATCGACGACCGGGAGAAGACCAAGCTGCTGCGCGACGCTATTCAGCAGGGCTACGTCTCCTACGGCATGCAGACCTTCGACCAGTCGCTGATGACCCTCTACAAGCAAAATCTCATCACCTTCGAGGAAGCCCTGCGCCAGAGTTCCAACCCCGACGACTTCAAGCTCAAGGCCTCCGGCATCTCCTCTACCTCGGATTTGAGCTGGGACGATTTCGAGCGCCCTCACGAAGGAGCGCCACAGGATGAGGCGGAAGGTGCGTCCGAGGGCAATGATCAGGAATGACGCCTTCAACGCCGCCTTGCGGTTGTTGAAAACCCGTGAACGGAGCGAAAAAGAACTGGCGTCAAGACTGCAACGCAAGGGCTTTGAGGCGGACGCAATATCAGCCGCAGTAGACCGCTGCCGGGAATACGGCTATGTCGACGACAGTCGTTTCGCCCGCTGCCGGGCCCGCCAGTTGCTGACCGGCGGCCGGGCCGTCGGTGCGCGATTGCGACGGGAGCTGCAGCTTGCCGGCATCGCCGAAGAGCTTGCCGAGCAAACCCTGGCGGAACTGAAAGCAGACTTCAACGAGGAGGCGCTGCTCGCCGAACTGCTGGAGCGGCGTTTCCCTTCCTTTGACTATCGACAGGCTGACGACCGGGAGAAACGCCGAGTCGTCAATTATTTTTTACGCCGGGGCTTCGCCCTGGCGGCAATACTGGAACAACTGAAAGGCAGCTAATGCCCCGTGCGGTGCGATTTTCAACGCCCCTGCGTCGACCCAATCGTCCGCACTTTCGCAAAAAGCCATGAGATGGCTAAGCAAAAATTTCGACCTGCAAGGCGTAGTGATTTTTCAGGGGTGAAGGCATACACCGTATGTCGAAGTCCTGAAAAACCACTGCAACGCCGCAGGGCGGACTTTTTGCGACGCCATTAAGAAAGGTAACAGAGACCGCTCATGCTCACAGCCAATGAAATCCGCAGCCGCTTTTTGCGCTATTTCGAGGAGCGCAACCACACCCTGGTCGCTTCCTCGCCGCTGATCCCGCATAACGATCCGACCCTGCTGTTCATCAACGCCGGCATGAACCAGTTCAAGGACGTCTTTCTCGGCCGCGAAAGGCGCGACTATGTGCGAGCCTCCTCGGTACAGAAGTGCGTGCGGGCCGGCGGCAAACACAACGACCTGGAGAATGTCGGCCGCACCGCCCGCCACCACACCTTTTTCGAGATGCTCGGCAACTTCTCCTTCGGCGACTATTTCAAAGAAGATGCCATCCGCTACGCCTGGGAGTTTCTTACGGTTGAGATGAAGCTTCCTGTGGACAAGCTGTGGATCACCGTGTTCCGCGACGACGAGGAGGCCTTTTCCCTCTGGCGCGACCAGATCGGCCTGCCGGAAGAGCGGATCATTCGCATGGGCGAAAAAGACAACTTCTGGTCCATGGGCGAGACCGGTCCCTGCGGCCCCTGCTCGGAGATTCACATCGACCAGGGCGAAGCAATGACCTGCGGCCCCGACTGCGGCATCGGCAGCTGCGACTGCGACCGCTACCTGGAACTGTGGAACCTGGTCTTCATGCAGTACGACCGCAGCGCCGACGGCACCCTGAGCCCGCTGCCGAAGCCGTCCATCGACACCGGCATGGGCCTGGAGCGCATCGCCGCCGTAGTTCAAGGGGTACAGAGCAACTACGACTGCGACCTGCTGCGGGGCATCATCGCCTACATCGAAGAACTGGCCGGCAAAGAGTACGGCGCCGACGAGGAGCAGGATGTCTCCATGCGGGTCATCGCCGACCACAGCCGGGCCACCGCCTTTCTCATCGCCGACGGCGTGCTGCCGAGCAACGAAGGGCGCGGCTACGTGCTGCGGCGCATCATGCGCCGTGCCGCCCGCCATGCCAAGATGCTCGGCTTCGAGGAGCCGGTCCTTTACCGCAGCGCGGTGTTCGTGCTCGAATCGATGGCCGAGGCCTATCCGGAGATGGCCCAGCGCACCGACTACGTGGCCAAGGTGGTCAAGAACGAAGAGGAACGCTTCATCCAGACCCTCGACAACGGCCTGCGCATCCTGACCGACGAAGTCGCTCGCCTGCAGCAGCAGAAACAGACCGTCCTTCCCGGCGAGATAGCCTTCCGCCTCTACGACACCTACGGCTTTCCCATCGACCTGACCGCCGACATCGTCGCCGGTGAAGGCTTCACCATCGACGAAGCCGGTTTCGACAGCGCCATGGAAGAGCAGCGCCGCAAGGCCCGCGAGCACTGGAAGGGCTCCGGTGAAGAAGCGGTGGCCGGCATCTACCGGCAACTGGTCGAGGAGGGTCTGCGCAGCGCATTCACCGGCTACGACAGCCTCACCGGCAGCAGCGAAATCGTCGCCATCCTGCAGGACGGCCAGCCGGTCGGCCGCGCCGACCAGGGCAGTGAAGTAGAGATCGTCACCGCCGCCACCCCCTTCTACGGCGAATCGGGCGGCCAGACCGGCGACCGGGGCGAACTCGCCACCGCCACCGGCAAGGTGACGATCAGCGACACCAAGAAGCCGCTGCCGGAACTGACCGTGCATGTCGGCAAGGTCATCGAGGGCAGCGTCGCCAAGGGTCCCGGCGCCGAACTGACCGTGGATCAGGCCCTGCGCCAGGCCACCGCCCTCAACCACACCAGCACCCACATTCTGCAAAAGGTACTGGCCGAAACCCTCGGCGAACACGTCCAGCAGGCCGGTTCCCTGGTCACCCCGGAGCGGCTGCGTTTCGACTTCATTCATTTCTCGGCCCTGACCGCCGACGAGTTGATCCGCATCGAGGAGCAGGTCAACCGCCGCATCCGCGACAACCTGCGGGTCGCCACTCAGCAGATGTCCACAGACGAGGCGGTCGCCGCCGGCGCCACCGCCCTGTTCGGCGAAAGTTACGGCGATGCGGTGCGGGTGGTACGGATCGGCGACTTCAGCATGGAACTGTGCGGCGGTACGCACACCGGCGCCTCGGGGGATATCGGCCTGTTCAAGATCGTCCAGGAGACCGGCATCGCCGCCGGCGTGCGGCGCATCGAGGCAGCAACCGGCGCCAAGGCCCTGGAGCTGGTGCGCGGCCAGGAACAGACCCTCGACCAGTTGGCGGCTCTGGTCAAAACCGATCGTCCTCAGCTCGAAACCCGGCTGCGCAAACTGCTGGAGCGGCAGAAGGAACTGGAGCGCGAGGTAGAAGCCCTGCAAGGCAAGCTCAACGCGGACCAGGCTGGCGATCTGCTCAAGCAGGCCAGCGACGTGGCCGGCATTCAGCTGGTCTGCGGTCGGGCCGACAACCTCGATGGCAAGGCCCTGCGCGAGTTGGCCGACCAGGTTCGCGATCGCATGGAGTCGGGTGTGCTGATTCTCGGCGGCGCCCATGGCGGCAAGGCCGGGTTGCTGGTGGCGGTCACCAAAGACCTGACCAAACGTCTGCAGGCCGGGACGTTGATCAAACAGCTGGCCGCCATGGTCGGCGGCGGCGGTGGTGGCCGGCCCGACCTGGCCCAAGCTGGCGGCAGTAAGCCGGAGCAGCTCAGTGAAGCCTTGGCTGCAGCTCCGGAGATTATTGCCGAGGCGCTGGAGACGGCTTAAGGAAAGACGATACCGGCGAGGTTGGCGGTTGCAATCTGACCAATCAACATCAACACCGGCGGGTCGCGTCCCGCCAGACGCCCTACTTTTTGTCCGAGCCAACAAAAAGTAGGCAAAAAATGGCTGCCACTGCGTGGGGCAGCAGGTCGTCAGGGCAGCGGAAGCAACGACCGTTGTATCGTGCCGCAGCGACGGCGGATTCTTTGCCGCGCCCTCTCTTGCGAGAGTTGGTTGCTGAGGCCACTGTTCCGCTTCCCTTGCTCAGCGGGATCCTATGCTTTACTGGTGTAAAAGCCTTTAAAAACCTGCAACAAGCCATGCACAAGCCCTGGCGTCGCTGCGGGTGTTCCCGGCCGGGCAACCCGTGCCGGATCAGGGGGGTCGCCAACGAAGAGCCAACCTGCCCATAGCGCAGCAAAGAATGATCGATCCGCCGCCGCCCGCGACGGAAGTCCGGCGACAGCCAGGCCCTTTCTTTGATTACTTTCTTTGGAGCCAGCAAAGAAAGTAATCCGGCTGCCGGCCGGGACCGGCGACATTAGGGTTTGTACTTTTTGACCGATTCTACTGAAAACCATTACAAAGAAGGACGGGGAAAATTATGAAGGGAACCATCGTTCGCACCGCCGAGCAGGAAGAATACGCCCATCCGACGCACGACCGTTTCTTTTTGCGTGACGTGGTGACCGCGGCCCTCAACCCTGCCCTCTCCGTCCATCGCGGCCGCATCGAAGTCGGCGGCGAGATTCGCACACACACCCACGACCAGCAGGCCGAAACGTTTTACATCCTCGGCGGCGAGGCGCTCTGCACCATGAACGGCAAAGAGACCCTGCTCACCGCCGGATGCTGTGTGGTGGCACCAGCGGGGGTCTCCCACAACCTGAAGAACGTCGGAGAAGAGCCGGTTGAACTGCTGGCTCTCTTTACCCCGCCCCTCAAATAAGATGGCGTCGCCATCTCATGGCTTTTTGCGAAAGCATCAAATAACCGTCCCATTCCGAAAAACGCTAAGCTGCCGGCCCCCTTCTTTGGTCTGCCGGCAGCTTTTGTTGCCTACTTGATATCCCTCCCACAATGCGAACGGCAGTGAACTCCTTGGCAGCAACCAATAGATCCTATCCTACCTTGTGGATCCTTCGAAAAAAACAACTTGATTTCGCTCACGCCCAGTTCATATCGCCCCTGGCAAAGGCCCAGTTCTTTGCCATTTTTCTTTTTTTAGCCCTGGGCATGTGTTAAAATATCCTCTATTTTTTCAAAATGATCATCAACCTGAAAAGAGACCATGGATATTCGCGGAACAACCATCATCTGCGTGCGTAAAGACGACCAGATCGCCATGGCCGGCGACGGTCAGGTGACTCTGAACAACACGGTCATGAAGCATACCGCGCGCAAGATCCGCCGCATGTACAACGAGCGGATTCTGGCCGGCTTTGCCGGCAGCACCGCCGACGCCTTCACCCTGTTTGAAAGGTTCGAGGCCAAGGTGCAGGAGTTTCGCGGCAATCTGCCCAAGGCGGCGGTGGCCCTGGCCAAAGACTGGCGCACCGACCAGATCTTGCGCAAGCTGGAGGCGCTGCTGATCGTCGCCGATGCCGAAACGACCCTGGTGCTGTCCGGTGCCGGCGACGTTATCGAGCCGGACGACGGCATCGCCGCCATCGGCTCCGGTGGCCCCTTCGCCCAGGCCGCGGCCAAAGCCCTGGTGGGCCACTCACAGCTCGAAGCCAGGCAGATCGCCGAAGAAGCATTGAAAATAGCCGCCGACATCTGCATCTACACCAACGACCACATCACTTCCGAGAGCCTGCCGTGACCAACTTCACCCCGCGCGAGATCGTCTCCGAACTCGACCGCCATATCATCGGCCAGCACAACGCCAAGCGGGCGGTGGCCATCGCCCTGCGCAACCGCTGGCGGCGCCAGCAGGTGCCGGCCGAACTGCGCGACGAGATCATGCCGAAGAACATCATCATGATCGGCCCCACCGGGGTCGGCAAGACCGAGATCGCCCGGCGGCTGGCCAAGCTGTCCCAGGCGCCCTTCATCAAGGTCGAGGCGAGCAAGTTCACCGAGGTCGGCTACGTCGGCCGCGACGTCGAGAGCATGGTCCGCGATCTGGTCGACTTGGCGGTGATCATGGTCCGCGACGAAGAAGCCCGCCAGGTACGCATCAAAGCCGAGGACGCCGCCGAGGAGCGGTTGCTCGACCTGCTGCTGCCCGGCGCCGACACTCAGGAACATGGCGAGGACGGCAGTGAAGGCGGTACTCGCGACAAGCTGCGCAAGCTGCTGCGCCGCGGCGACCTCGACGAGCGCTCTGTGGAGATCGAAACTCAGACCGCCAAGGTGCCGACCATGGAGATCTTTACTCCCCAGGGCACCGAGGAAATGGGCTTCAACATCAAGGAGATGTTCGGCAACCTGTTCCCCAAGCAGACCAAACGGCGCAAGTTCAAGGTCATCGAGGCCCGCGAACTGCTCATTGAAGAAGAGGCGGAGCGCCTGGTCGACATGGACAAAGTCAACAGCCTGGCCAAAGAGCGGGTCGAGCAGAGCGGCATCATCTTCATCGACGAGATCGACAAGATTGCTGGCCAGAGCAGCCGCCAGGGCCCCGACGTATCCCGCGAAGGGGTGCAGCGGGACATCCTGCCCATCGTCGAAGGCTGCACCGTCAACACCAAGTACGGCCCGGTCAAGACCGACCACGTGCTGTTTATCGCTGCTGGCGCCTTTCACATCGCAAAGCCCTCGGATCTGATCCCCGAACTGCAGGGGCGCTTCCCGATCCGGGTGGAGTTGGAGAACCTCGGCGAAGAGGAGTTCATCCGCATCCTCACCGAGCCGCAGAACGCCCTCATCCGCCAGTACCGGGCCTTGCTGGCCACGGAGGGAATCGAGTTGACCTTCAGCGACGACGCCATTCGCGAAATCGCCCGCACCGCCACCCTGGTCAACGATCGCACGGAAAACATCGGTGCCCGGCGGCTGCACACCATTTTGGAAAAACTCCTTGAGGATTTATCCTTCGAGGCCCCGGAGCGCCAGGAGCACACGGTGGTCATCGACGCCGACAATGTCCGCCGGCACCTGGCGGATATCGCACAGGACGAGGACCTGTCGCGATATATTTTATAATCCAGGTCCGGGACTCAAGGAACATTACTGCCGAGTCCGCAACCTATTTTAAAATCCTATATAAAGATAAACCGGAAAGAAGCCAAGCATGGAAGAACTGATCAGAAAAGCGGGTGTTTTGATGGAGGCGCTGCCCTATATCAAGCGCTTCGCCAACAAGACCATCGTCATCAAGTACGGCGGCAACGCCATGGTCGAAGAGCGCCTCAAGCGGGGATTTGCCAAGGACATCGTGCTGCTTAAATACATCGGCCTCAATCCGGTCATCGTCCACGGCGGCGGGCCGCAGATCGGCCAGGTACTCAAGGCCATGGGCAAGGAAACCCGCTTCGTACAGGGCATGCGGGTGACCGATGCAGAGACCATGGATGTGGTAGAGATGGTCCTTGGCGGCAAGGTCAACAAGGAGATCGTCGCCAACATCAACAGCCACGACGGCAAGGCAGTGGGGCTGAGCGGCAAGGACGGCCGGCTCATCGTGGCCCGCAAGCTGGAGGTCAAAGCCCTCAACCCCGACACTCTGACACCGGAGATCATCGACGTCGGCATGGTCGGCGAGGTCGAGCAGATCAATCCGCAGATCATCAGCGCCCTGGAAAACAGCGGCTTTATCCCGGTCATCGCCCCGGTCGGGGTCGGCCTCGACGGCGAGACCTACAACATCAACGCCGATCTGGTGGCTGGCCGCATCGCCGCCGCCCTGCGGGCTGAGAAGCTTATCCTGCTCACCGATATCGAGGGGGTCAAGGACAAGAGCGGCCAGTTGATCTCCACCATCGACATCGACCGCGCCCCCGACCTGATCAACGACGGCACCATCAGCGGCGGCATGATCCCCAAGATCAACTGCTGCTGCGACGCCGTCAGCGAAGGGGTGCACAAGGCTCACATCATCGACGGACGGGTGGAACACGCCTGCCTGCTGGAAATTTTCACCGATAAAGGGATCGGCACTGCCGTAGGGAGGTTTGCCTGATGACCGCTTCTGAACAATGGATCGCCCGGAGTGACAAGCACCTGGCCAAGACCTATGGCCGCTATCCGCTGGTGGCGGTGCGCGGCGAGGGCTGCCGGCTGTGGGACGTGGATGGCAAGGGCTACCTCGACTTTCTCGCCGGGGTGGCGGTCAACAACCTTGGCCACTGCCATCCCAAGGTGGTCGCGGCTCTGCAGCAGCAGGCCGCGCAGCTGATCCACTGCTCCAACTTCTACCACATTCCCGCCCAGACCGAACTGGCCGAGCTGCTCTGCCAGCATTCTTTCGGCGACCGGGTGTTTTTCTGCAACAGCGGCGCCGAAGCCAATGAAGCGGCGATGAAACTGGTACGCAAATACAGCGCGGAGAAGTTCGGTTCCAACCGCTTCGAGGTCATCACCGCCCTGGCCTCCTTTCACGGCCGCACCATCGGCACCATCAGCGCCACCGGCCAGGACAAAGTCAAAGCCGGTTTCAATCCCCTGTTGCCCGGTTTTCACTATGTGCCCTTTGGCGACGCCGAAGCCCTGCGCAAGGCCATCAGTCCCAACGTCTGCGCCGTTATGCTGGAACCGGTCCAGGGCGAAGGGGGCGTGCGAGTAGCGCCGCCGGGCTATCTGGCCGCGGTGCGAGAAATCTGCGACGAGCACGACCTGTTGCTGGTCTTCGACGAGGTTCAGGTCGGCTGCGGCCGCACCGGCACCCTGTTCGCCTATGAGCAGGACGGCGTGGCTCCGGACATCATGACCCTGGCCAAAGCCCTGGCCGGCGGTCCGCCCATCGGCGCCATGATCGCCACGGAAACAGTTGCCGAATCTTTCGGCCCCGGCTCCCACGGCTCCACCTTCGGCGGCAACCCGCTGATGAGCAATGCCGCCCTGGCCGCCATGCGCACCCTGCTCGAAGACGGCGTGCTCGACAACTGCGTCGCCATGGGCGACTACCTGCGCAGCCGCCTGGAAGAACTGCGGAACCGCTTCCCCTTTATCAAGGAAGTGCGCGGCCAGGGTCTGATTCTCGGCATGGAACTGACCATTCCGGGCGCCGATATTGTCTCCCGAGCCCTGAAGCAGGGTCTATTGATCAATTGTACCGCTGACACGGTGCTGCGCTTTTTGCCGCCATTGATCGTCACCCGCGAAGAGATCGACGAAGCGCTGGCCATTCTGGACGGCATCCTGCAGGAAATTTGACTTAAAAAGGGCGGCAGACGCTGTTTCCGCCCCCTTATTTATCAGGAGGACTGATCGTGAAAAAGGACTTTCTCTGCCTCACCGACTGGACCCTTGAGGAACTGGAAGGGATCTTTGACCTGGCTCGCGAGTTAAAAGCCAAGCAGAAAAAGGGCGAAGAGCATCGCCTGCTGCAGGGCCAGACCCTGGGCATGTTGTTCGAAAAGAGTTCCACCCGCACTCGGGTTTCCTTTGAAGTCGGCATGTACCAGCTCGGCGGACACGCCCTGTTCCTTTCGTCCAGCAGCACCCAGATGGGGCGCGGCGAGCCGATCAAAGATACCGCCCGGGTCATGTCCCGCTACGTCGATGGCATCATGATCCGCACCTTTTCCCAGGCTGCGGTGGAGGAGTTGGCCCGACTCTCGGACATTCCGGTAATCAACGGCCTGACCGACAGCTACCATCCCTGCCAGCTCATGGCCGATCTCTTCACCGTCATCGAGCACAAGACCAACTACCGCGACCTGACCTACTGCTGGATCGGCGACGGCAACAACATGGCCAACAGCTGGATCAACGCCGCGGCGGTATTCGGCTTCGAACTGCGGGTCGCTACCCCGGCCGGCTACGAGCCCGATCCGCAGGTGATGGCCCGCGCCGAAAAGATGGGCGCCAAGGTCATCTACACCAACGATCCGCTGGCAGCGGCGCGGGGCGCCCAGGTCCTCAACACCGATGTCTGGGCCAGCATGGGCCAGGAGGAGGAACAGAAGGAGCGGGAAAAAGCCTTTGCCGGTTTTCAGATCAACAGTCAGGTGGTCGCCGTAGCCGATCCCGAGTGCATCGTACTACACTGCCTGCCGGCTCACCGCGACGAGGAGATTACCGACGAAGTCATCGAAGGACCCCATTCGGTGGTCTTCGACGAGGCCGAGAATCGCCTGCATGTGCAGAAGGCCATCATGGCCAGCCTGATGGGCTAGTATCCTGTGCGGCTAATCCTGCCTGCTGATTCAGGCCCGTCTCATGGATGCCAGCGTTGCCCCAACTTGACTTAACACACGGTTAGGCCTGCATTGGCGACGTCTTGGCAGCACCAAAAATGTCTCAGAATGCATTGACGAGACTAACCACACTGGACACTGATCAACCCTGGGAGAGATCATGGATATCCGTTGCCCGCACTGCGGGTTCAGCAAAGACATCGACGAGCAGACCATTCCTGCCGACGTCCAGCGGGTCAATTGTCCGAGCTGCGGCCAGTCATTTCCCTTCAGCAAACCGGCGGCTATCGACCCGCCGCCCCTTGAGAACGCCGCCCCGGTAAGACCGCCGGAAGAGGTGCTGATCACCTGCATGGCCTGCAATCTGCGTCAGAAGGTCGCGGAACGCTGCCGCAACTGCGGTCTGACCCTGGTCGCCCAGGCCCTGCCGGACGGGGCTGTGGTGCAGCAATACGCCGGGTTCTGGCTACGGGTGGTGGCCTCCCTACTCGACTCGGTGGTGGTATTTATCCTGCAGGTCGTCAGCGGTGTCGTCCTCGGCGCCAGCGGCGCCCTGCTCGGCGGTCTCGGCAATGGCGACGGTGCCATGGCGGTGCTGATCTGGCTCTTTACCACGGTGCTCGGCCTGGCCTACTATGTGATCTTCACCGGTTCCTGCGGCCAGACCCTGGGCAAAATGGCCCTGCGCATCAAGGTCATACGCAAGGACGGCGGCGATCTCGGCTACGGCGGCGCGGCGCTACGGGAGACGATCGGCAAATTCGTCTCGGGCATCATCCTCGGCATCGGCTATCTGATGGTGGCCTTTGATGAACGCAAACAGGGGCTGCACGACAAGATCGCCGGCAGCTATGTGATCAAACTCTAAACCGGTTCACGACCATTGCTGCAGTGGTTACAAAGAGCATATTTCACCACGAAGTTCACGAAGAAAAACCGGTAGAATAGCGATAGGCGTGCTTAAGATCGGCATTGTTTTATGAGAGGCCCCCTTCGTGCTCTTCGTGTCCTTCGTGGTAAAAAACACACAATAAATTATCAAGGCAACCACCTGAATAACTAATCATATAAAGATACAAGGAGATATCCATGTCCAAACTAGGATCCGTCAACAAGGCCGTGCTGGCCTATTCGGGAGGCCTCGACACCTCCATCATCCTGCGCTGGCTGATCGAAGAGTACGGCTGCGAAGTCATCGCCTTTTCCGCCGACCTCGGCCAGGCCGAAGAGCTCGACGGCATCCCGGAGAAGGCCAAGCAGACCGGCGCCAGCAAATGCTACATCGAGGACCTGCGCGAGGAGTTTGTCCGCGACTTCGTCTTCCCCATGTTCCGCGCCAACGCCATCTACGAAGGGCGCTACTTTCTCGGCACCTCCATCGCCCGGCCGCTGATCTCCAAGAAACAGATGGAGATCGCCGCCGCCGAAGGGGCCGACGCGGTCTGCCACGGCGCCACCGGCAAGGGCAACGACCAGGTGCGTTTCGAACTCGGCTATTACCACTTTGATCCAGAGATCAAGATCATCGCTCCCTGGCGGGAGTGGGATCTCAACAGCCGCGAGTCCCTCATCGCCTATGCCCAGAAGCACGGCATCCCTATCCCGGTGAGCAAAAAACGCCCCTGGAGCAGCGACCGCAACCTGCTGCACATCTCCTTTGAAGGGGGCATCCTCGAGGACCCCTGGGCCGAAGCGCCGGAAGAGATGTACCTCCTGTCGGTCAGCCCCGAACAGGCCCCGGACAAGCCGCAGTACGTGGAGATCGAATTCCGTCAGGGCGACCCGGTGGCCATCGACGGCGAATCCCTCTCCCCGGCCCAACTGCTGGCCAAGCTCAACGAATTGGGTGGCAAGCACGGCATCGGCCGCGCCGACATCATGGAAAATCGCTTCATCGGTATGAAGAGCCGCGGCGTCTATGAGACCCCCGGCGGCACCATCCTCGAGGAAGCTCATCGCGGCGTCGAGCAGATCACCATGGACCGCGAGGTGCTGAACCTGCGTGATTCCCTCATCCCCCGCTACGCCACCATGGTCTACAACGGCTACTGGTTCGCCCCCGAGCGCGAGGCCATGCAGGCCCTGATTGACGAAACCCAGAAGTGCGTCAATGGCATGGCCCGGGTCAAGCTCTATAAAGGCCACTGCCGGGTGGTCGGCCGCAAATCCGAAACGGACAGCCTGTTCGATCCGGAAATCGCCACCTTCGAGGCCGACGAGGTCTACAATCAGGCCGATGCCGAGGGCTTCATTCGTCTCAATGCGTTGCGGTTGCGGATTCGCAGCGCGATGAAAAAGAAGCAGCACCAGCCGATCTGAGGGTGCTCTTCTCTGGTTCACGCGGAGCCGCGGAGACGCGGGGGTGATCTTTTAAAATACCTGGTTATTCACTCGGCTCAAATTGTTGTCCCATCAAGATCAAAAGCTTTCACCACAGAGGCCACAGAGGACTCAGAGGAATTTAAAGCCAATAAGCTTTCTCTGTGTTCTCTAGTGAGCGAAGCGAACGGGTGGTAAACAGAGTTTCTGGGGTTTTCTCCGCGCTCTCCGCGTCTCCGCGTGAAATATGGCTCTCTCTGGTGAATGCTGTTGGGTTTCCTTTTAACCATACCCAACATCAAAAAGCCACGGGTCCATCGGATTCTTTTTATACTGGAGCATATCAATAATGAGCAAAAAACCCTGGGCCGGCCGGTTCACCCAACCCACCGATGAATTTGTCGAGGCCTTCACCGCCTCCATCGATTTCGACCAGCGCCTCTACCGCTACGACATTCAGGGCTCCATCGCCCATGCACGGATGCTGGCGAAACAGGATATCATCGCCGAGGAGGAAGCGCAGACCATCGTCGCCGGCCTGGAAGGCCTCCTGGGCGATATCGAGGCGGGCGACTTCGAGTTCTCGGTGGCCCTGGAAGATATTCATATGAATATCGAGGCGCGGCTCATCGAGCGCATCGGCCCGGTAGGCGGCAAACTGCACACCGCCCGCTCCCGTAACGACCAGGTGGCCCTCGATGTACGCCTCTACCTGCGGGACGAGCTGCAGGCGGTGCAGGGCTACCTTGACAAGCTACAGGCGGCGCTGCTCGACCAGGCAGAAGCCAACCTGGCGGTAATCATGCCTGGCTATACTCACTTGCAGACTGCCCAGCCGGTGCTCTTTTCCCACCATCTGCTGGCCTATTACGAGATGCTGCGCCGCGATGCCGGCCGCTTCGCCGATCTGTTCAAGCGCCTCAACCAGCTGCCCCTGGGCGCCGGGGCTCTGGCCGGGACCACCTTTCCCATCGACCGGGAATTCGTTGCCGAGCAGCTCGGTTTCGACGGCGTGACCCGCAACAGCCTCGATTCGGTTTCCGACCGCGACTTCGCTCTGGAATTCTGCGGCGCTTCGTCCATCCTGATGATGCACCTGTCCCGCCTGTCCGAGGAGTTGATCCTCTGGTCGAGCGCCGACTTCGACTTCATCTCTCTGTCCGATGCCTTCTGCACCGGCAGCTCGATCATGCCGCAGAAAAAGAACCCCGATGTGCCGGAACTGGTGCGCGGCAAAACCGGTCGGGTCTACGGCAACCTGATGAGCCTGCTGACGGTGATGAAGGCTCTGCCTCTGGCCTACAACAAGGACATGCAGGAGGACAAGGAGCCGCTGTTCGACACCCTCGACACGGTCAAGGGCAGCCTCAAGGTCTTTGCCGACATGATCGCCCAACTCACCGTGAAGGCGGACAACATGCGTCAGGCGGCAGCACGGGGCTTCTCCACCGCCACCGACGTGGCCGACTACGTGGTGCGCAAGGGCATCCCTTTTCGCGATGCTCACGAGATCGTCGGCAAGACGGTGCGCTACTGCATCGAGACAGGCAAGGACATCCCCGAACTGAGCCTCGAGGAATTCCGCTCTTTCTCAGAGCACATCGAAGCCGATATCTACGACTATGTGACCCTGGACGCCTCGGTCAACGCCCGCCGCGCCACCGGCGGCACCGCCCGCGAGGCAGTGCAGCAGGAGATCGCCCGGGCTCGCCGGGAGCGGGCCGAAAGGGCTTGATGCCATGAATTGTCGACCGCGCCCCGGTACCCTGATGATGGCTCTTCTGTTCCTGGTTCTGCTGGCCGGCTGCGGCACCAAGGGACCGGTGCGGCCCCTGGCGCAACCGCTGCCTGCGGCGCCGCCGGAGATGACCCTGCACCAGCAGGGCGACGGCCTGCTGCTCAGCTGGAGCCTGCCCCGCAGCAATCAGGACCGCACCGAGATGACCGATCTGGCCGGGTTCCGCGTCTATCGGCAGAGTTTCGAACCTGAGGAAGACTGCCCCGACTGTCGGAACGACGCGCCCCTGTGGCGGTTGGTAGAACTCGACTACCTGGGGCATGCCCAGCGCCGCAACGGACGGCTGTTTCTGCTCGACAACGGCCTTGAACCCGGGCTGGGCTATAGTTACAAGGTGGTGCCCTTTAATCGCTGGGGCCAGGACGGACACCCCATCGAGCGGCGTCAGACCCTGGCAACACCGCCGCCGCCGCCCCTTGGCCTGCAGGCTCAACGGGGAAACGGTCGCCTGCTGCTCAGCTGGCAAGCAGCGGAATTGCCCGAGGGCATGGAGCTGCTCGGCTATCAGCTCTACCGCCGCCGCCCCGGCCGGGCCTTTGGCGCCGCCCCCCGCAACGAAGAGCTGCTCAGCCAGCCTCGATTTGAGGATAGCGGTTTCGAAACAGGCCGCAGCTACGTCTATGCCATCCGCACTGTAGTGCGACAGGCCGAGCAGGTACTGGAAAGCGCCCTTTCCGACACCCTGGTCATCACGCCGCAGGGCAGTTTTTGACATCCCCGGCGAGCCTGTGTTAAGGATTAAATTTTTCGTCTGTAGGGTTATCAGCTCTTTGCATTGCTTTTTTCACCATAGTTTCGATATCGACTTTCAGGAGAGGATCCCATGAACCACTTTCAGTACCAGGGCAACGACCTTTATTGCGAAGAGGTCGCCGTCAAGGACATCGCCGCCCAGGTTGGCACCCCCTTCTACCTCTATTCCCATGCCACCCTGAGCCGCCATATGGAGGCCTTCACTTCGGCCTTTGCCAGCGTCCCCCATATCGTCTGCTATTCCATCAAGGCCAACAGCAACCTGGCGGTGCTCAAGACCTTCGTCAACCTCGGCGCGGGCTTCGACATGGTCTCCGGCGGTGAGCTGTTTCGCGCCCAGCAGGTCGGCTGCGATCCGCAGAAGATTGTCTATTCCGGCGTGGGCAAGACCGAGACGGAGATCGAAGCGGCCCTCAACGCCGACATCCTGATGTTCAACGTCGAATCGCCCCAGGAACTGGAGACCATCGACCGGGTTGCCGGACGGCTCGGCAAGAAGGCCGGCATCGCCATTCGAGTCAATCCCGACGTCGACCCCCAGACCCACCCCTACATCTCCACCGGCATGAAACAGGCCAAGTTCGGCATCAACATCACCCAAGCGCTGGAGGACTACCGCCGCGCCGCTGCCATGCCTAATCTGCAGGTGATCGGCGTCGATTGCCACATCGGCAGCCAGCTGACCAAGCTGTCGCCCTTTGTCGATGCCATCAAAAAGGTTCGCGAACTGGTCGAGGTCCTGCAGCAGGAAGGCTTCGCCATCCAATATCTCGATCTGGGCGGCGGCCTGGGCATCACCTACGAGGATGAAGAACCGCCGACCCCGGCCGATTACGCCAAGGCAGTCATCGAGGCCACCAAGGGCCTCAATGTGACCCTGATCTTCGAACCGGGCCGGATGATGGTCGGCAACGCCGGCATCCTTGCTACCAAGGTTCTGTACGTCAAGGAAGGCGAAGCGAAAAACTTCGTCATCGTCGATGCGGCCATGAACGACCTGGCCCGGCCGGCCCTTTATGGTTCTTACCAGGGCATCGAGCCGGTAGACCGTTCGACCAGCGAGCGAATGATTGCCGACGTGGTTGGGCCGATCTGCGAGTCGGGCGACTTTCTCGCTCAGGACCGGGAAGTACCTGTCTTCAAACAGGGCGATCTGCTCGCCGTCTCTTCAGCCGGTGCCTACGGCTTTACCATGGCCTCCAACTACAACAGCCGGCCGCGTACTCCGGAGGTGATGGTCAAGGGCAACCAGGTGCTGGTGATCCGTCAGCGGGAAACCTACGATGACCTGATCAAGGGGGAATCGGTTCCCGAAGGGATCTGAACCCGCTCCCTGCCGCGCGCACATGAGCGGCAAAACGCAACCATCGATTCGCAAATACTGGAGGAACCAGTCATGTTCAGAGGATCCATCGTGGCCATCGTCACCCCCTTCGACAGTGAAGGGCGCTTTGACGAGGAGGCATTCCGGCAACTTGTCGAGTTCCAGATCGAGAACGGCACCGACGGCATCGTCCCCTGCGGCAGCACCGGCGAAGCCGCTACCCTCGATCACCGGGGACACACGGAGGTCATTCGTGCCTGTGTCGAGCAGGTCAACAAGCGGGTGCCTATCCTGGCCGGCACGGGCTCCAACTCCACCAGCGAGGCCATCGAACTGACTAAGGCGGCCAAGGAGGCGGGTGCGGACGGCGCGCTGCTCATCACCCCCTACTACAACAAACCCTCCCAGGAGGGCCTCTACCAGCACTTCAAGGCGGTGGCGGAACAGGTAGCCCTGCCGCAGGTACTGTATAACGTACCCGGCCGCACCGGCATCAACCTGACCGTGGAGACCACCGTGCGCCTGGCCGAGCTGCCCAACGTCATCGGTCTCAAGGATGCCTCCGGCGGCGTCAACCAGGCCGGCGAGATCCTGGCCCGCACCGGTGAGGCGTTCGCCATCCTGTCCGGCGACGACGGACTGACCCTGCCCTTCATGGCGGTCGGCGCCAAGGGGGCGATCTCGGTCACCGCCAACATCATGCCGGCGGCGGTCAAAAGCCTGGTCGCCGCCATCGAGGAAGCCCGCTGGGCCGATGCCCGCCAGCAACACCTTGAACTGCTCGACATCCACAACGTCATGTTCATCGAGTCGAACCCGACCCCGGTCAAGGCGGCCCTGGAACTGATGGGCAGATGCAGCGCCGAGGTGCGCCTGCCTCTGGTGACCATGCAGCCGCAGAGCGTCGAACAGCTGAGAAAAGTCATGGCCCGTCACGGCCTGGTCGCTTAAGCCACTAATACCCGTCATTCCGCGGAGGAAACTATGATTAAAATCGCCGTCAACGGCGCCGCAGGCCGCATGGGCGGCCGCATCATCACCGCCATCAAGGAGAGCGAAGACCTGGAACTGGCCGGCGCGCTGGAAATGGCCGGTCACGACATGCTCGGCCAGGACGCCGGCAGCATCGCCGGCTGCGGTCCCCTTGGCGTCACCATCACCGACAGCCACGAACAGGCCCTGCAGGACGCCGAGGTGCTCATCGATTTCACCTTCCCCGAGGTGACCCTGAAAAACCTCGAGGTGTGCGCCCGGCTCGGCAAGAAAATGGTCATCGGCTCCACCGGCTTTACCCCTGAACAACGGGCGGCCGTGGAAGAATTTGCCAAACGGATTCCGGTGGTGCTGGCGCCGAACATGAGCGTCGGCGTTAACGCCTGTTTCAAGATCCTCAAGGATGCCGCCAAGATTCTCGGTGACGACTTCGACGTCGAAATTGTCGAACTGCATCACAATCAGAAGAAGGACTCGCCGAGCGGCACCGCGGTGCGCATGGGCGAGATCGTCGCCGACGCCCTTGGCCGCGACTATCAGCAGAGCGCTGTCTACCATCGAGAAGGAATGTGCGGCGCCCGGACCAAGAACGAGATCGGCATGCAGACCGTGCGCGGCGGCGATATCGTCGGTGAGCATACCGTCTACTTCATCGGCATGGGCGAGCGGATCGAGATTACCCATCGGGCCATGAGCCGCGACATGTTCGCCCGCGGTGCGGTGCGCGCCGCGACCTGGATCAGCGATCAGCAGCCCGGAATTTACGACATGCAGGATATTCTCGGACTGAAATGACGCAGCTGCGGGACAGGAAAACTGGCAACCCGCCTATCCCTTTCTGACGGTTCCCTGTGGCCTTTGTGGCACACCCGCAGGCGATGAAAGGCCTCTCGCGCCCGCTCCTTCCAGTCGCTCAAGACGCAAAGACGCGGAGAAAGGCAAAACAAGCAAATAACGTGTTCTCCATTTGCTTCGCGTCCTATGTGTACAGAGGGATGGTGTTTTCGAGAATTTTTTAAACAAAACCGGTTTTGCCTTCCTTTGCGGTCTCTGCGTCTTGAGTGAGCAGAGCGAACGGGCGCGAGAATGGCTTTCAACGATTTCAGGAACTTAACTTAACCCATTCGAGACAATAAATCCGTCAATCTCATTTTGCCAGGCATATAAGGAGGATTTTTTTGTGGCACGCTTAAACGACAACTATCTCAAGCTCAAGGCCGGCTACCTGTTTCCCGAGATCGGCCGGCGGGTCAAGGCTTTTACCGATGCCAACCCCGACTCCAAGGTCATCCGCCTCGGCATCGGCGACGTCACCCAGCCGCTGGCATCGGTGGTCATTGACGCTTTTCATAAAGCGGTAGACGATCTTACCCAAGGCGACTCCTTCATGGGCTACGGCCCCGAGCAGGGCTACGAATTTCTCATCGATACCCTCATCGAGAAGGCCTACAAACCCTTGGGCGTGTCCCTGAAGACCTCGGAGATTTTCATCTCCGACGGCAGCAAGTGCGACTGCGCCAACATCCTCGACATCTTCGCCCTCGACAACAAGGTAGCCATCTGCGATCCGGTCTACCCGGTCTACAATGACACCAACGTCATGATCGGCCGCACCGGCGAAGCCGACGAAAAAGGCTACTACAAGGGCATGGTCTACCTGCCCTGCACCGAGGAGAACGGCTTCACTCCGGCCATTCCCACGGAAAAGGTCGACATCGTCTACCTCTGCTACCCCAATAACCCGACCGGTACCGTGGCCTCCAAAGAGGACCTGCAACGGTGGGTCGACTATGCCCTGGCCAACGAAGCGGTGCTGTTCTTCGACGCCGCCTACGAGGCCTTCATCACCGAACCGGGCATCCCCCGTTCCATCTACGAAATCGAAGGGGCCGAGAAATGCGCCATCGAATTCCGCAGCTTCTCCAAGACCGCCGGCTTTACCGGCGTGCGCTGCGCCCTGACCGTGGTGCCGGAGGCCCTTATGGCCCGTACCGCCAACGGTGAACTGTCCTCCCTCAACAAGCTGTGGAACCGCCGCCAGTCGACCAAGTTCAACGGCGTCTCCTACCCGGTGCAAAAGGCCGCCGCCGCCGTCTATTCGGATGAAGGCTGGGCGCAGATTCAGCAGACCATCGACTACTACATGGAAAACGCCCGCCTCATTCGCGAAGGCCTGCAGGCCGCCGGTCTGACCGTCTACGGTGGGGTCAACTCCCCTTATATCTGGTTTAAGACGCCGGGCGGCATGAGCAGCTGGGACTTTTTCGACAAGCTGCTGTCCGAATGCCACGTGGTCGGCACCCCCGGCAGCGGCTTCGGCGCCAGCGGCGAAGGCTTCTACCGGCTGTCGGCCTTCGGCGACCGGGAAAACGTCATTGAGGCCGTCAAGCGGATTAAAAACAATCTGGCCTGATTCCGATGAGATGAAAGAAAGGCGGCCGCAAGGCCGCCTTTTTGTTGCCGCCTGGATAAAAAGGAATGCGTCTGGTGGGACGCGACCCGCCGGTGTTGGTTTTTATTTGAAACTGGCTGAAACCTGCAACCTTAACTTCGCCGGTCCCGGCCGGCCAGCCGGGTGACTTTCTTTGCTAGTCCAAAGAAAGTCACCAAAGAAAGGACAGACTGGCTGTCGCCGGGACTTCTGTCGCGGGAGCCAGCGAATCAATGTCCCTGCGTTACGCTATTGAAACGAAGCCGCTTTGTCGGCGGCCCCCCTGTCACCGGAACGGCTTGCAGGCAGGGAACGACAGAGGGTGGCGCAGCAGTATTGCATATGCGTTATTGGGTTTTACCCAACAGCAACTTCGGCCCCCGCTGCGCAAGAGAAGCGGGCCGATGGCGTTAGCAACCAGCCAGCGGAAAAGGAGGAGCTGCAAAGAAACCGCCGCCGCTACGGCACGGTGCAACGAGCCTTAGCCTTCTCTGTCCCTTCGCGCCAGCAATGCCCCCCGCAGGGGAAAGGCACTTTTTGCTTCCTTTTTATTGCCGCCTGGATAAAAAGGAAGGCGTCTAGTGGGACGCGACCCGCCGGTTTTTATTTTCAACAGGGTCAGGCGGATAGCGCAGCCGAGTCGAACCATTTCAACCTTGACAGCTCTAGCGAAGTCTATTTAATAGGGATAAAGTCCTTTTTGATCCATCATTCTGGAGGTACCCGTGTCCATCCCCATCAGCGATAGTTCCCTCGGCCAGATCGGCCAAACCGCCCTGGTGCGCCTCAATAAAATAACCGAGGCCGACTGCGCCAGCGTCTGGGGCAAAATGGAGTCGGTCAATCCCGGCGGCAGCGTCAAGGACCGTATCGCTCTGGCCATGATCGAGCAGGCGGAACAGGACGGCTCTATCAAACCCGGCGACACCCTGGTCGAACCGACCAGCGGCAATACCGGCATCGGCCTGTCGCTGGTCTGCGCGGTCAAGGGCTACCGGCTGATTCTGACCATGCCGGATACCATGAGCGTCGAGAGGCAACGGCTGCTCGGCGCGTACGGTGCTGAACTGATTCTCACCCCCGGCGCCAAGGGCATGCGCGGCGCCATCGGCAGGGCCCAAGAGATCCGCAACGCCGAGAAGTGCTTCATGCCCATGCAGTTCAGCAATCCGGCCAACCCGCGCATCCACGAGCAGACCACCGGACCGGAGATCCTCGCCGCCCTGCAAGGCCGGGTCGACGCCTTTGTGGCCGGGGTCGGCACCGGCGGCACCATTACCGGCGTCGGCCGCGCCCTGCGGGCCCACAACCCCGCGGTGCTCATCGCCGCCGTAGAACCGGCCGCCTCGGCAGTCCTCTCGGGGGGCACTCCCGGTCCGCACTGCATCCAGGGCATCGGCGCCGGTTTCGTGCCGGAAGTCCTCGACACATCCATCTACCAGGAAGTCATCACCATCGTCGACCAGCTGGCCATGGACACCGCCGCCCGCCTGGCCCGCGAGGAGGGGCTGTTCGTCGGCATCTCCTCCGGCGCCAACGTCGCTGCCGCCCTGCAGGTAGCCAAGCGGCTCGGCCCCGGCCACAACGTGGTCACGGTGTTGTGCGATACCGGCGAACGCTACCTGTCGACGGGTATCTTCGATGTGAAGGGCTGAGCCGGTGATCCAGCAGGACAAATTGCTCACCCTGCAAAAACAGCTCGGCAAGCTCGAATCGCTCGCCGTGGCTTTTTCCGGCGGCGTCGATTCGACCCTGCTGCTACGAGTAGCGCGCGACCTGCTCGGTGCGGACCGAGTACTGGCCGTAACCGCCGTTTCGCCCTTCTTTCCGACCCGCGAACAAAACGAGAGCAGGACCCTGGCCGCCCAACTCGGCGTCCGCCAGGAACTGATCGCGATCGACCTGCTGCAGTCACCGGAAGTGGCACGCAACGACGCCCGGCGCTGTTATCATTGCAAAAAGGCCCTGATGCGTTGCTGTCTCGACCGGGCTCAGGAATTCGGCTTCACTCGCATGGTGGACGGCTCCAACCTCGACGATCTTAACGACTATCGCCCCGGCAGCGAAGCGATCAAGGAACTCGGCATTTCCTCGCCCCTTGTGACAGCAGGCCTGACCAAACAGGATGTGCGAGACCTGAGCCGCCAGCTTGACCTGCCGACGGCAGACAAACCGGCCTTCGCCTGCCTGGCTTCACGCATCCCTTACGGCACGCCCATCACGGTCGCGGCGCTTTCCCAGGTGGAGGACTGCGAAGCCTTTCTCAACCAGCAGGGGTTCGACAACTGCCGAGTTCGCCATCATGGCAGCACTGCCCGTATCGAGGTGCCGCCCGCCCAGCTGCCCAACCTGATCCGCGAGCCGCTGCGCAGTGGCCTGGTCGCCCACTGCAAAAAAGCCGGATTCCGCTTTGTGACTCTCGACCTGGAGGGCTACCGCACTGGCAGCCTGAACGAGGAGCTCACTTAAGAACCTGATTGTGCAGTCTGCTCAGGCGCATCAGATCGCAGGAAACACTAAAACCCTGCACCCCACAAACGGCGATTGTTCACGCAACGAACGCTACGAAAGCAAAAACCTTCTTAAGGTCACATCGCCAAAGACGAAGGGGTTATTGCTGATGGCGTCGCAAAAAGTCCGCCCTACAGCGTTGCAGCGCTTTTTCAGGACTTCGACATACTATATGTATGCCTTCACCCCTGAAAAACCACTACGCCTTGTAGCTCGAAATTTTTGCTTAGCCATCTCATGACTTTTTG
>JAUWLU010000080.1 GCA_030613545.1 Desulfuromonadales bacterium | reverse complement strand
AAGCAAATTTGGTGGGCTTTTCTCATAAAGGAGGGTTTGTGAGAACGCTCACAAACCTGCCTAAGATCCCACCTCATTCAATCTGAGACGATTTCTAGGACAGTCTCGGTTTCCGTGTCAGGGCATGATGGAAGTCCCAAGAAAAGTGTGAATCTCTTATCCGGATTCCCTTAATTGACAATTTGACAACGTCCCCTCCGATTTCCCAACCTTCTGCAGGGCGCAGTGCTGGTTATCACCCGGGCGTGGCTGACCAATTCCGGTGGCCGGTTGAGGCCGCTGGCAAACAGGTTGACCGCAAAGCCCGACAGGGCCTGACCCTCTGTCGCGTGGAGATAGATGTCGTCTATAAAACATGGATGACGTCGAAGATCATCCTGGTATGCTCGTTGAAGAGGACGAAGCTGCCGCCAATCATGACGCGAATGTAGCCGTCCGGAATGCGCGACAGACGTCGTTCCATTTCGTTGGGCAGACGGTGATGCTGCAGGCCGGGCGGCAGATGGCCGCGCCGCACCAGTTGTTTTTGAAGCCCAGGCGGCAGCTTGCCCTTTTTGGCGAGGCCTGGCGGCAGATGCTTGTGCTTCGATTTATGTGTGTAGCCGTAATATTCGCGGATAAGCTCGTGGTCATGATCGCTGAAGGCAATGTCGATCATGCCATGATCGTCCTGAACCACGACCCGGCCGGATGTACTGTAGGGGGCATTCACGCAGCCGCCCAGAACGAAAACGAAAAGACAGGTCAGTAAAGTCCATCTGGATGTAATAATCATGTACCGTCTCCCTGGAATGAGCGCCTGTTGCTACTGTTGTTGGAAGCTTACCAGATATTTTGAGGCCTTAACGCATTTTGTTGGCTATCCCTCCAAATCGCTCGCTTTATGGTAGCAATTAAAGAGGGCGTCTGAAACACTTCTTAAAAATGCACGTTTTTAGCCTTTATAAGGAATGGAACAACTTTTAAGGCACTCGCCCTCATACAGACCAGCAACCTGAACCCGTTATTCCTTTCCTGCAAACCTAGGTTCCTGATACATTGGCCACTTGTAAGGGCACAATCAGTGTGACCTGTTGACGCAAACCATGGGCCTGAAAAAGGGAGAACAAACATGAAGAGAATATTGGCATTAATTTGTATAATTCTATTATTAAGTATTAGCGGTTGCGCTACGACAGGAGGTAAATCCACAGTAGATAAGCGCCAAGCAGTTCTCAATATGAAAAATGAAGTTCTGTCAGATCTCCATAAAATAAGGCCAGACGTTAAATCTCAAATTTCAAGGGCCCCAGGTTATGCTGTATTCAGCAACGTTAATATCAATGTTGTTTTTGCCAGTTTCGGCGGCGGCCATGGGGTAGTCAAAAACAACAAAACCGGCAAACACACCTTTATGAAAATGGGAGAGGTTGGCATCGGTTTAGGCCTTGGTGTTAAAGACTTTCGCGCAGTATTCGTATTCCATAATGCTGACACCATGAATCGTTTTGTAGAGCATGGCTGGGCATTGGGGGCTCAAGCCGATGCTGCGGCCAAGGCTAGCGAAAAAGGAGCTGCTGTTGGTGGTGAGCTTACTGTCGACAATATCACCATATACCAGTTAACAGAGGCTGGATTAGCTCTTCAGGCAACAATTAAAGGCACGAAATACTGGAAAGATACTTCGTTAAATTAGTTTATGGATAAATCATGACAAACCTTAATCCCATCTGCGAATCGTCACTTCGCGGACTTATATCGGGCTTCCGATTTAATCGTTAGATGTCCTAAGAGCCTCTTTCACCAGAAATAAGAAAGGCCCATCCCGAAATCGCAAGGCTATTACTTAATCTGTTGAAAAACTGAAAATTTGCGTTACAATCCCCCATGGTTACTAACCATGGGGGATTTTTTCTTGCCGACAAAGAAATCTTTTAGCACTCTGCGCGTTCCACCTCCTGTCTGTGGCATCCAGGTCAATTTTTGCAAAAACATGGATTGCAGCCATTTTGGCGTCCCGGCCTCCCACACCAGGCAGAAGCGTGGTCCAGGGGAGCTGAGCATGGATGGCTATATCGTTGCCCACAAGAAGGGACAGCGCGTCAGAATCAAGTGCAAGCGATGGAACCAATACTCGACCCTCAAGAGCAATCAGGGCGTTTTTGAGGAAATGAATCGGCTTTCTGCCTACCTCCATTCTGATGAGGTGGTGGATGGCTGTCCCAATGAGGACTGCGGCAACTACGGCATTGATGTCAGCGAAGGCAAGCCGTTCTATCAGAAGTTTGGAGTTACCGACACCGGTTCCAGGCGCTACCGCTGCAAGGGGTGCCGCAAGACTTTTTCGATCAATGCCCGGCCTACCGCCCGGCAACGGATGGCCTACAAGAACAAGACGATCATGAAGCTCCTGATGAACAAGGAGCCGCTGGGTCGTATTTGCGAGGTGGCCGAGGTTTCGATGCGGACCGTTTATCGGAAGATCGACTTTATCCACGCCCAATGTCTGGCTTTCATCGCCGACAGGGAACGTAAATTCCTCCTAGGCGGGCTTTCCATCCCCAGGCTATACCTTGCGTCGGACCGACAGTAATACATCGTCAACTGGGCGAATACGAAGGATAAGCGCAACGTTATCGTCAAGGCAATCGGTACTGCCGACATGCGATCCGGTTATGTCTTCGGTATGCATGTCAATTATGACACCAACCTCGACCCGGCGTTTGTCCGCGCGGCTGTTGAGAATAATGGCGACGAAGACCTCGATATGCCTTTCCGCGAATTCGCTCGAATCTGGCTGGAGGTGGACCACGAGAACGCAGAACGCACACGGCCGAAACGCGAGGAGGAGCCGATCCCGCAGGGCGGTCTCGATTTGGATATCGCCTTGCGCTATCAGGACGCACTGGAGCGCATCGAGATCGAGGCGTCTGACGATCCGGAACCACACATCCGTTTGCCGCACCAGGGGATGCAGATTCACGAGGAATACACGATGTACGGCCACTTCTTCTTTCTCAAGAAGCTTTTGGCCAACGCTGGGAAGATCCGGTTCTTTCTCGATCAAGATTCAGGCATCCGGGCCGCCTGCCTGTCGGCGTTTGCCGAGGAAGTAGTTTCCGGGCGCTGCGACGCCTTCTATGTGCGTATCAACAAGGACCTGACCATCCACCAAAAGCAGAGGCTTGTTGCTATTTATAAGCGGGACATGGACGAGCAGCGCTATAAGTACCCGACGTTATCAGACAAATCGATTCGGTTGCTTTGGATTACCGAGGAAATGAAGCGGGTTAAGGCAATCGGCCGGTGGGAAGATAGATGGCTCGACTACCCATTCCCGGACATGAGCGAACCGGAGAAGGCAATCTGTTATATAACCAGCAGGGATGATCTTGACGAGATGCAACTTGCCAACCTGTACCACATGGCGAGTCTGCATGCGATCGACAGTTACTTCAACCAGATCCGCGCCCGGCTAAATCCGCTGGACCACCCGAAAAAATCCAAGAGTAATCAGAACCGGATATGGAGCGGCTATCAGCCCTATGACCCTGGGCTTGTGCAGAAATTGCTGGACATTTTCAGGGTGTACTATAATTTCCATCTCAAGAGTAAAAAAGACAAGAAAACACCAGCAATGCACCTGGGGCTGGCCAAAGGACCAATTTCTATTGATGAAATCATCAATTACAAACGAGAAAAATGATACGTGTGGGCTGATAGAGTTTTGAGACACAAAAAAGGCAGCTCCCAACACACCGAAGTGATTGGGAGCTGCCTTTTCAACAGATTAAGTAATAGCCTTGGCGGATCGCCGGAGGGCTTTAGTTTTTGCAGATGAGCTGTAGCAGAGGCTTACATCATGCCGCCCATGCCGCCCATGCCACCCATGCCGCCAGCAGGCATGCCGCCCATGGGCTCTTCGGACTTGGGCAGTTCGGCCACGCAGGCCTCGGTGGTCAGCATCAGGCCGGCCACGGAAGAGGCGTTCTGCAGGGCGCTGCGAACCACCTTGGTCGGGTCGATGATGCCGGCCTCGATCATGTCGCAGTACACGTCGCTAGCGGCGTTGAAACCGTAGGAGCCCTTTTCGCCAGCCACCTGGTTGACGACGATGGAGCCTTCCATGCCGGCGTTGGCGGAGATCTGACGCAGGGGCTCTTCGAGAGCGCGGCGAACAATGTTCAGGCCGAACTTCTGCTCGCCTTCCAGAACCAAGCCTTCCAGCGCGGCAATGCAGCGAATCAGGGCCACGCCGCCACCGGGGACGATGCCCTCTTCAACGGCAGCGCGGGTAGCGTGCAGAGCGTCTTCGACGCGGGCCTTCTTCTCTTTCATTTCGGTTTCGGTAGCGGCACCGACCTTGACCACGGCTACACCGCCGACCAGCTTGGCGAGGCGCTCCTGAAGCTTTTCTTTGTCGTAGTCGCTGGTGGTCTCTTCGACCTGGGCGCGAATCTGGGCCACGCGACCATTGATGTCGGCTTCAGCGCCGGCACCGTCGATGATGGTGGTGTTTTCCTTGTCGATGACGATACGCTTGGCGTGGCCGAGTTGATCGAGAGTGGCAGCTTCGAGATTCAAGCCGACTTCCTCGGCGATCACGGTACCACCGGTAAGGACAGCGATGTCTTCGAGCATGGCCTTGCGGCGATCACCGAAGCCGGGAGCCTTGACGGCGGAGACGTTGAGGGTGCCGCGCAGCTTGTTGACCACCAGGGTGGCCAGGGCTTCGCCGTCGATGTCTTCGGCGATGATCAGCAAGGGACGGGCCTGCTTGGCCACCGCTTCGAGGACGCCGACCATGTCGCGCATGTTGCTGATCTTCTTGTCGTGGATCAGGATCAGAGCATCTTCCATAACCGCTTCCATACGATCGGGATCGGTTACGAAGTAAGGGGAGAGATAGCCGCGATCGAACTGCATGCCTTCCACGGTTTCCAGCGAGGTATCCATGGCCTTGGCTTCCTCGACGGTGATGACCCCTTCCTTGCCGACCTTATCCATGGCCTCGGCGATGATGTTGCCGATGGTGGCATCGTTGTTGGCGGAGATGGTGCCGATCTGGGCGATTTCCTTTGGGTCCAGGACCGGCTTGGACAGTTCCTGCAGGTGGGCAACGGCGGCGGCCACGGCCTTGTCGACGCCACGCTTGATTTCCATGGGGTTGTGACCGGCGGACACCAGCTTGACGCCTTCGCAGTAGATGCTCTGCGCCAGCACGGTAGCGGTGGTGGTACCGTCACCGGCCACGTCGGAGGTCTTGGAGGCGACTTCCTTGACCAGCTGAGCGCCCATATTTTCGAACTTGCCTTCCAGTTCAATCTCTTTGGCGACGGTCACGCCGTCCTTGGTGATCAGGGGAGCGCCGAAGGATTTATCGATGACGACGTTGCGGCCCTTGGGGCCAAGGGTCACCTTGACGGCGTCAGCCAACTGGTTGACACCATTAAGAATAAGGCTACGGGCTTCCTGCCCGAATTTGATTTCTTTAGCGGACATATCTTTGTATCCTCCTTTGGATCAATAGAATGAGTGAGATCGTTTTATTCGAGTACGCCGAGGATATCTTCTTCGCGCATGATCTGGTATTCGATACCGTCGATCTTGACCTCGCTGCCGGCATACTTGCCGAACAGAATCCGGTCGCCGACCTTCACATCCATGGGCAGCACGGTGCCGTCTTCGGTCACCTTGCCCTTGCCAACCGCCTTGATAATGCCCTGCTGGGGCTTCTCCTTGGCGGAATCGGGGATGATGATGCCTCCGGCGGTGGTGGTTTCCTCTTCTACCCTTTCGACGATGATACGATCACGCAACGGTCTGATGTTCATGTCAAACTCCTTTCGCTGATTCAATGATGTCACTAAAAGTGGCGTCGGGACTTGCCCGCGCACCTTTGCGAGCCAAAATAAAAAAAGCTCAGTTACCAACCAAGCCACTGCCTCTGACGCACGTTAGCACTCAAATGATGGGAGTGCTAATAACAGAGCTAAATATAGTCAGCCGGCTTTCAATGTCAAGGTTTTTCTCCGCAAATCTTCGCCGGCCCGCCACCCAAAAAGGGCCGGGATTGTCTTGACAGGCCGGCAAGGGATATGATACTTACCCGATCAGCAAACACAATTGGACGGTCTCCTGCAACTGGCGCTGAGGTGGATTACCACCGGGGAGCGGGATTACAGACCACGACAGCCGTACGCCTGGGCACCCTTTAGTACAGGGACCAGGCGTTTTTCTATTTAGTGTTCATCCGGCCACTCCGGATGAACACTAGCTAGTTTCTGGTTTGGAAACGAGTAATTTTCCATAAGGTCGAGGAAATCAAGGGCTTGCGCGGAGGCGTACATCGGTACGCCGCACAAGCAAGGCCGTAGATTGACGCTGAGATTACGGAAAAGGGCCGTTTCCGGACAGAAACTATTTAAAGAAGGAGCAGATTGCTATGAGCAAAAAACTCTATATCCCCGGACCAGTCGAAGTCAGCAAGGATGTCATGGAAGCCATGACCGCCCCCATGATCGGCCACCGCATGAAGGAATATGCGGAGCTGCATGCCGAGGTCACCAGCGGCCTCAAGCAGTTGCTCAACGCCCCCGGACCGGTCTTCCTCGCCACCTCCAGCGCCTTCGGCGTCATGGAGGGTGCAGTGCGCAACCTGGTACAGAAACGTTGCGCCTGCTTTGCCAACGGCGCCTTCAGCACCAAGTGGCACAATGTCACCGAACGCTGCGGCCTGCAGGCCGACCTGTTTACCGCCGACTGGGGTCAGCCGATCACCGCCGAGATGGTCGACGAGGTTCTGTCCAGCGGCAACTACGACGCCATGACCCTGGTTCACAATGAGACCAGCACCGGCGTCATGTCGCCCCTCGAAGAGATTGCCGAGGTGATGCGCAAATACCCCGAGGTCTCCTTCATCGTCGACACCGTCTCCTCCATGACCGCCGTGCCCATCGACGTTACCGCCCTGGGCATCGACGTCTGCCTGGCCGGAGTGCAGAAGGCCTTCGGTCTGCCGCCGGGCCTGACGGTCTTCGCCGTCAGCCCCAAGGCCCTCGATAAGGCCCGCACCACCCCTAATCGCGGCTACTACTTCGACTTCATTGAATTCGAAAAGAACGATCTGAAGAACAACACCCCCAGCACCCCCTGCATCAGCCTGATCTTCGCTTTGCGCCATCAGCTGCAGAAGATGTTTGCCGAGGGGCTGGAAAACCGCTATGCCCGCCATCGCCGCATGGCCCAGGCGACCCGCGACTGGATCATCGCCCAGGGCTTCGGCCTGTTTGCCGCCGACGCCTGCGCTTCCATGACCCTGACCGCCGGCACCAACGACGGCCGCACCGATCTGGAGCAGCTGAAAAAACTGGCTGGCGAACGAGGCTATGCCATAGACAACGGCTACGGCAAGATCAAGAACCAGACCTTTCGCATTCCCCATATGGCCGATGCCACCATGGCCACCATGGAAGGGTTTTTCAGTGTGCTGGAAGAGCTGCTGCCTCAGGTCCGCACAGCCTGAGCAACAAGCGCCAGCCTTTTACCACCCAAGTAAGATGCTTTCGCAAAAAGTCATGGAATGGCTAAGCAAAAATTTCGATCTACAAGGCGTAGTGGTTTTTCAGGGGTGAAGGCATACATAGTTTATGTCGAAGTCCTGAAAAAGCGCTGCAACGCTGTAGAGCGGACTTTTTGCGACGCCATCAAGTAAGACCAGAAAAGCTCCCGACTGGGGGCTTTTCTGGTTGCAGCTTTTGGCCCAACTGCGCGGCGAACCTCACAAACCTTTTCCCCCTCAGCATTCAAAGATATTATCGAGCCGTTGCCAGAAGCTGCCGCTTGACATCCCCTGCGCTCTCTGGGATTCTCTAAAAAAAATTGCTCTTCTTAAGCGGTCAAGTTATGCAAAGCTCTCAAAGTCGCCTGGATGCTATCGTTGCCAAACTGCGCCAGCAAAAATTTCGCATCACGCCGCAGCGGGTGGCCATCCTCAAAATTTTTCTGAACAGCGATGAGCATCCGAGCGTCGAACGGGTTTACGAACAGGTCCGGATCGATTTCCCCACCACCAGCCTGGCTACGGTGTACAAAACGGTTAACCTGCTCAAGGAGATCGACGAAATACTCGAGATCGGATTCGTCGATGGCCGCAACCGCTACGACGGCAACAAGCCCTATCCCCATCCTCACCTGATTTGCATGAAATGCAAGACCATCATGGATCCCGAAGTCAGCAGCCTGGACCACCTGACTGCCGAAGTCGAGCAGGCTTCAGGTTATCGGATCCTGTCCCACCAGCTTGAATTCTTCGGCATCTGCCCTGCCTGCCAGAAAAAATAACCCTCTCTTCTTTTAGCCCCTTATCAATAATCATTATTATTTGATATTGACAAACAAACAGGGCATGTTAAAAATAAACTGTTTCTAAGTGAATATTGGTCCATGGTCTGGAAGTTACTCCCCTGAAAGCCAACAGACACAGCCCAAGGAGACAGCTTATGGCAAAGAAAAAATCCGACCAATCGAAAAAACTGACCACCAACGCCGGCGCCCCCGTCGTGGACAACAACAACATCATGACCGCCGGCCCGCGGGGACCGGCGCTGCTACAAGACGTATGGTTTTTGGAGAAGCTCGCAAACTTCGACCGCGAGGTGATTCCCGAGCGGCGCATGCACGCCAAGGGCTCCGGCGCTTTCGGCACCTTCACCGTCACCCACGATATCAGCAAGTACACCAAGGCCAAGATCTTCTCCGAGGTCGGTAAAAAGACCGAAATGTTCGTGCGCTTCTCCACCGTGGCCGGTGAGCGCGGTGCGGCCGATGCCGAGCGGGACATCCGCGGCTTCGCCATGAAGTACTACACCGAGGAAGGCAACTGGGATCTGGTCGGCAACAACACGCCGGTCTTTTTCCTCAAGGACCCGCTCAAGTTCCCCGACCTTAACCATGTGGTCAAGCGCGACCCGCGCACCAACCTGCGCAGCGCCAAGAACAACTGGGACTTCTGGACCCTGCTTCCCGAAGCCCTGCACCAGGTGACCATCACCATGAGCGAGCGCGGCATTCCGCTCTCCTTCCGGCACATGAACGGCTACGGCAGCCACACCTACAGCCTGCTCGATGCCAACAACCAGCGAACCTGGGTCAAGTTCCACTTCAAGACCCGGCAGGGCATCAAGTGCCTGACCGACGCCGAGGCCGAAGCGATCGTCGGCAAGGATCGCGAGAGCAACCAGCGCGACCTCTATGAGAGCATCGAGAAGGGGGACTTCCCGCGCTGGAAGATGCAGATCCAGATCATGACCGATGAGCAAGCCGCCAACTGCCCCTTCAACCCCTTCGACTTGAGCAAGGTCTGGCCCCACGGCGATTATCCGGTGATGGACGTCGGCGAGTTCGAACTCAACCGCAACCCCGACAACTACTTCGCCGAGGTCGAGCAGGCCGCCTTCAACCCGGCCAACATCGTTCCCGGCATCGGCTTCTCCCCGGACAAGATGCTGCAGGGGCGCCTGTTCTCTTACGGCGATGCCCAGCGCTACCGGCTCGGCGTCAACCATCACCTGATCCCCGTCAACCGTGCCCGCTGCCCGTTCCACAGCTACCATCGCGATGGGGCCATGCGCGTTGACGGCAACTACGGCAGCACCCTCGGCTATGAGCCCAACAACTATGGCGAATGGCAGGAGCAACCGGAGTTCGCCGAACCACCCCTCGAGCTTTCAGGAGCGGCGGCGCACTGGAACCATCGGCAAGACAACGACGACTACTACAGCCAGCCCGGCAACCTGTTCCGGCTGATGAACGCCGCACAACAGGAAGCGCTGTTCGGCAATACCGCCCGCTGTATGGGCGATGCGCCGCGCGAGATCAAGATCCGCCACATCGGCAACTGCATGAAAGCCGACCCGGCTTACGGCAAGGGCGTGGCCGAGGCCATGGGCATTCCGCTCAGCGAGGTTCCGAAATAGTTTTCATCCAATAGCATGAAATGACCCAACCAAACCCGCATCGGGACCGCGCAACCCGAGACAGCAAAAGACGGCAAAGCCCCCCTGGAAAACCAGGGGGGCTTTTTGCGGATCTGCCGATGGTCCGGCCGACTCATCAGGTTATCTCGGCCGGTTCGTGTTTATTCAGAGACGCCACCGCTTAAACCCGGACGCTACCTGGGGCGGCGCCGGTTTTCTTGGACACTGATTTGGGGTAATGTCCCCGTGTCCAAGGAGATTTTAGCCACCGGCAAGAAGGTAGTGTTCATCCGGAAACATCGGATGAACACTGATGAGTTTCTGATTTGGAAACGAGCAATTTTTCGCAAGATCAAGGGAATCAAGGCCTTGCGCGGAGGCATACATCGGTACGCTGCATATTATTGCCCAATCCAGCCACCAATTCTTATTTCAAAACCGCCACCCGTTCTTGAATCAAAACCATCCACCTATTCTTACCTAAAACCAGTCCACATGCTGTTGGCATGATAGGCGTGTAGGTGCCTGATAAATCCCTAGATAATGCAGGATTTGCATTCGAGACAAC
>JAUWLU010000363.1 GCA_030613545.1 Desulfuromonadales bacterium | reverse complement strand
CCCGCGATAGCTCAGGCGGCCGACGATCTGCACCGGCAGCTGATTGACCAGTACCGTATGGCCCACCGGGGAACGGGAGGCGAACAGCTCCCGGGCGGTATTGTCGCCAATCAGACCGACCTTGGCCCCGCGGACCAGATCCTCGGCGCTGAGATCACGACCCTCGACCAGCGGCCAGTCCCAGGCCTCAGCATAGCCCTCGCTGGTACCGATCACCAGCGGCACCTGCACCACCCGGTTCTCGAAGCGCAGCGACTGGTTGGATTTGGCCCGCATCGGCACCACCAGGTAGGCGGCCGGCAGAGAGCGGCGCAAGGTGTCCGCATCGCTGTAGGAGAGGGTCAGGCTGCGCTGGCCGACCGCCCGGCTCTCGATATTGCCGCCGAACACCAGCTCCGCATCGGGACCGAACCAGCGCACAATCTCCATCGCCTTGCGTTCGGCCCCGTCAACCGCCGCCACGATGACCGTCAACGAAGCGATCCCCAAAGCCACCCCGGCGACGACGAACAGGCTGCGCAGCTTGTAGGCCCACAGGGCCTGCAGCGCCATGCCAACGATCCGCCACAACTGGCGGCTGACTTCAAGAGTGCGCGATACGACCGTCATGCAGCACAATGGTCCTTTCGGCGACGGCGGAAACCTCGGCCTCGTGGGTGACCAGGATCACCGTGCGCCCCTGGCGGTGCATCTCCCGCAGGAGCGCCATGATCCCGGCGCTGGTGGCGGAATCGAGCTGACCGGTCGGTTCGTCGGCCAGCAGCAGGGGCGGATCGTTGATCAGTGCCCGGGCCATGGCCACCCGCTGCTGCTGACCGCCGGACAGCTGGCTGGGCCGAAAGTGCATGCGATCGGCCAGCCCCACCTGCCTGAGCAGCTGCTGGGCGCGCTGTCGCAGTTGGCGAGTCGGAGTGGCACTGTAAAGACCGGGCAGCATGACGTTTTCCAGGGCGGTGACATAGGGGACCAGGTAGAAACTCTGAAATATGAAGCCGAACTGGCGATTGCGTAATTCACTGAGCCGGTCGTCGGCCAGCCCGGCGACGTTCTGTCCCTGAAACAGATAGCGACCGCTGCTCGGCCGATCGAGCAGGCCGAGGATATGCATCAGGGTCGACTTGCCGGACCCGGAGGTCCCCTGCAGGGCGATAAACTCGCCGGTAGCCACGGTCAGATCGATGCCTTTGAGGACCTCGATGGTCAAGTCGCCCTGCAGATAGGTCTTACCGATCTGCTCCAGGCAAATGATCGGTTCCCCCCCGTTCATCGTCCGGCCTTTTGTCGGCCGGCCTTGTTGCCACCAGTCCCGTTACCGCGGCCGGCGGCCGCCGAAGCCTGGCCGAGAACCAGCTGCGTGGCGACCTGATCCCCGGCCTGCAAACCGCCGGTCAATTCGCTGTGGCTCACCCCGACCAGGCCCAGCTCCGGCGCTACCTGCCGCACGGAACCGTCATCCTGCTGCACAAACACCAGCTGCCGACCGTCGACCCATTTGAGAGCAGCATTGGGCAGACGCAGGGTGTCCGTCTTTTCGGCCACCACGATCTGGACCTGGGTGGTCATTTCCGGCCGTAGCAGCTCGGCCTGCTCAGCGCTCACCGCTACCAGGGCCCGGTAATAAACGATATTCTCCCGCACGTCCGGTTCCGGATAGACAGCGGC
>JAUWLU010000397.1 GCA_030613545.1 Desulfuromonadales bacterium | reverse complement strand
GATTCGCAGCAGCGGGTAGAGCGGGCCCTGGAAGCCCTGCGCGCCGGCCGCGGTGTGCTGGTTACCGACAACGAAGACCGAGAGAACGAAGGGGACCTGATCTACGCCGCGGAGACTTTGACCGAGGCGCAGATGGCCCTGTTGATTCGCGAATGCAGCGGCATCGTCTGCCTCTGCCTGCCCGACGAAAAGGTCCGCGCCCTAGAACTGCCGATGATGGTCGAGGACAACTCCAGCGCCTACCAGACCGCCTTTACCGTCACCATCGAAGCGGCTGCAGGGGTGACCACCGGCGTTTCCGCCGCCGACCGGGTGACCACGGTCAAGGCCGCTATCGCCGACGACGCCAAACCGGCCGATCTCTGCCGGCCCGGCCACGTGTTCCCTCTTCGGGCTCGCCCCGGCGGGGTGCTGGAGCGGGATGGTCATACCGAAGCGACCGTCGATCTGATGCGCCTGGCGGGACTCAAGCCCTGCGGCGTGCTCTGTGAAGTGACCAATGCTGACGGCAGCATGGCTCGCCTGCCGGAGATTGTCGATTTTGCTCTGCGGCGCTATCTGCCAGTGATGACCGTTGCCGATCTGGTCAATTACCGGTTGGCGATGGAGCGCAAGGCAAGCTAGTTTTCGACCCAGGGGCGCAAGGCGGCCCTGGCGGCCGCTGCCGGCTTCAGCCTTGGCAACTTCGTACATATCTTCTTTGCCGTGGTCGGCCTCTCGGCCCTGCCGGCCTCCTCGCTCATCTATCTCTTGCGCAACGGTAACGGCCCCCCTTGGCTATATGGTCCAAGGGGGGCCGTCTGTTTTCCGGTTGAATGATAAATGATGGCGTCGCAAAAAGTCCGTCCTACGGCGTTGCAGCGCTTTTTCAGGACTTCGACATACTATATGTATGCCTTCACCCCTGAAAAACCGTTACGCCTTGTAGGTTGAAATTTCCCCTTGGCAATTTACAAACATTCATGTATGTTTGCGTCTAATGTTTTCCGCTAAGGTGAGGCGAAAAAGATGATAAAGCAAAGAAATCACGGCAAGGTGGCCCAGAGGCTGCGCCCGTTGCTGGCGGGGCTGTTGTTGCTGCTGGCCGCCGGCTGTGTGTCGGTGGGGCCGGACTACCAACCGCCGGAGCTGCAGGTTCCGGCAGTCTGGCAGGAAGGGGCGGACCC
>JAUWLU010000090.1 GCA_030613545.1 Desulfuromonadales bacterium | reverse complement strand
CCTCTTCGTAACCGAGCTTGGTCATATCGAGCTGCAGGTTCGACTTATCGAGCAGTCGCAGAACCATCTTCTCACCGAACAGGGTCGGCAGACAGCTAACCCGGTAGTCCATGTCTTTTCCGCCGGGCAGCTTGATCTTGATACGGCCGTCCTGAGGCAGACGCCGTTCGGCGATGTCCATCTCGGCCATGATCTTGAGACGCGAAATGATCGCCGCCCGCAACTTCATCGGCGGCTTCATGGTTTCGTAGAGCACGCCGTCGATACGATAACGAACCCGGAACGATTTCTCGTAAGGCTCGATATGAATATCCGAAGCCTTCTTTTTGATGGCATCGGTCAGAATCAGGTTGACCAGCTTGACGACCGGCGCATCCTCGGTAGCCTTTTCGAGCTCTCGGACATCGACATCGTCGTCGTCATCGACCAGCTCGAGATCGATATCGTCCAGATCGCCCATGACATCGGCCAGCGAGGCGCTCTGGTCGTAATACTGGTCGATAGCCGCCTTGATGGACGATTCCGTCGCCACCACGACTTCGACATTGAAGCCGGTCATGAACTTGATGTCGTCGATGGCAAAGATGTTCGACGGATCGTTCATGGCGACGATCAGGGTCGAGCCCGCGCGGTTGACCGGTACAATCTGATATTTTTGAGCGACCTCGGGCGGTATCTGCCGAATGATATCGGCATCGATTTCAAATTCCGACAGGTTAATGGAGGGAACGCCATACTGCTTGGAGAGAAATGCTGAGAGTTGCTCTTCTTTGACAAAGCCGAGCTTTATCAGGCTGGAGCCCAACCGCCCCCCTTGGGCCTTCTGGTCTTCCAGGGCGTCATGCAGTTGTTGATCGTTGATCAGCTCGTTGCGAACCAGCAATTCACCGAGTCTATTGCTTGTCATATATAAAACCAGTTCTTATTGAAATCAGCTTTAGAAAGACCCATTTAAAGATGGCGTCGCAAAAAGTCCGTCCTACGGCGTTGCAGCGCTTTTTCAGGACTTCGACATACACTATGTATGCCTTCACCCCTGAAAAACCACTACGCCTTGTAGGCCGAAATTTTTGCTTAGCCATCTCATGCGTTTTTGCGAAAGCATCATTTAAAGGCGACTCATCTCGCGCATCCTATAGGAAAAGGCATCAACACTGTCAAGAAAATGACCTTCAGTCTGTCAATTCACTGAGCAGACAGCGCTTCATCAGACCGACCGAAGGCTTGTCTCCAGTCCAAAGGGCAAAGGCTTCTTCCCCCTGTCCGGCCAGCATGCCGAGTCCGTCGCTGGCCCGGTGTCCCCTGCGCATGGCCTCCTGCACCAAAGGAGTGCCGGTCTTGCTGTAGACCATGTCATAGATCGCAACATCTTCGCTCAAATCCGCCCAGGGCAGGTCCGCAAAGGCTTCCCCTTTCAAGCCGACAGCCGAGGTATTGGCCAGAAGATCGATGTTTTCCGTTGCCCGGCGCAGCTCTTCCCTCTCAATACCGAAAGGCTCAAAGCTGACCGCCGGGAAGATATCCCCGAACTCTTTGACCAGGGCCTCGGCGCGACTGCGGGTCCGGTTGGCAATGCCGATCCAGGAAACGCCCGCCTGACACAGGGAAACCAGCGCCGCCCGACAGGCCCCACCGGCCCCCATAAGCAGAATCCGTTTGCCCTCGGAGAGGAACTGCAAGTCTTCGGCCAGTGCGCGCAGAAACCCGAGACCATCGGTGTTATAACCAATCAGTCGGCTCTGACGATTGACGATGGTATTGACCGCGCCGATCAAACGGGCCGCCGGATCGATATCGTCCAGCAATGGACAGACCGCCTCTTTGTGGGGAACGGTAACATTAACCCCCCAAAGCCCCAGTGAACGAATTGCGGCAACAGCCTGCGGCAACTGTTCGGCCGGCACATGAAACGGCACATAAACGGCGTTGATTCCGGCCTGCTGCAGTGCCTGGTTCTGCATCGTTGGCGACAGGGAATGGGCCACCGGATCACCGAAGATTCCCAATACTCTGGTTTTGCCCGTCAACTGCACGACTACCCCTTCCCTTTTCGAATTATATTTGCCGGACTACCGGCCGCAATCGAGATAATCATGATATTGAATGATCTCGGCTTCAGAGAGAATCTGGCGCGCGTTCCTGATATCCTCGCCGATAGCCTGCACCAACTGGTTTGAGTCGGCAAAACGCATCTCGTCCCGCAATCGCTCGACAAAGTAGACCCGCAGATCTTCGCCGTAAAGCTGACCGTCGAAGTCTAACAGATGCACTTCGATGCACAATCCGGCAGCCTCAAAGGTGGGGTTGTGGCCAATATTGAGGACCCCATCGACGACCTCTGCGCCTCGTTTGACTTTCACCGCATAGACGCCGGGGCTGGGCAACAGCTCTTTTTCGGTCTGCAGATTAGCGGTTGGAAAGCCGAGTTTCTGCCCCCGCTTGAAGCCGTGCACCACGCGACCTTGCAGGGTAAAGTTGCGCCCCAGCAGTTCCGCCACCTGATGCACCTGCCCTTCTTTGATCAACTGACGAATACGGGTAGAGCTATAGACCTGGCCGGCCCCGCTGATCGGCTCGAGAACTTCCCCGGCAAAACCGAGATATTCCCCCATGCGCTGCAGCAATTGGGCGTTGCCTTCGCGCCCCTTGCCGAACAGATAGTCGTAACCGACCACCAGATGCCGCATGCCGACCTTTTCCACCAGAACTTCCCGCACGAAGCGGTGGGCCGGCAGGTTGGCCATGGTCTGGTCAAAGGGGGCACAGATTAGCACATCGATGCAGGAAGCCTCGATCAACAGCTCTTTTTCCTGATTGGTGTTGATCAACAGCGGTGCCCGGTCGGGCGCCAGAAACTTCAGAGGGTGAGGCACAAAGGTATAGACGACCGCCGGACCGCCGACCTCTCGACTGCGACGAACCACACGGCGAAATATCTCCCGATGACCGAGATGCACCCCGTCAAAATTGCCGATGGTGACCACGGCATCCTGCAGGGGTTCCATCAACTCGCTTAAGTTTCTGATGATACGCATGGGGGAAGGCCCGTAATTCGTAATTCGTGAGTCAGTAATCAGTAATCAGTAAATCGTGAAGAACTTTACTCATCACTCATCACTGCCGCATCAACCAATTCAAAATCGATCTGCCGGCGATCGAGATCGACGTGACGAAGACGCACTGAAACCTCCATACCGATCTGATAAATCTTACGCCGTCGCTGGCCTAGCAGCCGGTGCAGATGCTCTTCATACTGATAATAATCGTCGTCCAGGCTGGCAACAGGCACCAGCCCCTCGACAAAGACCTGCTGCAATTCGACGAAAAAGCCGAAAGACTGGACTCCGGATACGTTCCCTCGAAACTCTTCGCCCACCCTGTCGGCCATGAACTGGCACTTTTTCAAGTCGATGATATCCCGCTCCGCCTCCATGGCGCGCCGCTCATTGACCGAACACTGCTCGGCAACGGCCGGCAACTGCCGCTGCCACCAGGAACAACGCCGCGGAGAAATTTTTTCATCGGCCAGCACTTCGCGCAGTATGCGATGAACCACCAGATCGGGGTAGCGGCGAATCGGTGACGTAAAATGGCAGTACAACTCCGCGGCCAGACCGAAGTGGCCGGCATTTTCCGCATCATAGCGCGCCTGCTTCATGCTGCGCAGGAGCACCTGGTTGACCATGTGCTCCTCGGGCCGTCCGGCAACCTGGGACAGCAGGGCTTGCAGCTGCAGAGCCGTGTCGCCATGCCCGTCGATCACCAGACCATAGTTCAGATAAGCGACGAACTCCTGAAAGGCCTGCAATTTTTCCAAATCGGGCGATTCATGAATACGAAAGAGCAGCGGCACCTGCCGCTCGTGCAAGAAGGTCGCAACGGCCTCGTTGGCCGCCAGCATGAACTCTTCGATGATTCGATGGGCCATGTTGCGCTCTGCGCGAAGGATATCTTCCGGCCGACCGCGCAAACCAAGCACCACTTCCGCTTCCGGCAGATCGAAATCGAGACTGCCCCGCTGGCGGCGCATGGCCGTAAGGCGCTGGGCCAGTTCTTCCATAACCTGCAGGTGGCAGAGCAATTCGGCCTGGTCAGCATTCTCTGTGGCCGCCCCCGGCTCGATCATGTCCCGCACTTCGCTGTAGGTCAAACGCGCCTGGCTACGAATCACCGCCGAATAAAAGCGGCTGGACAAACGCTGGCCGTCAGCATCGAACAACAGCTCCGCCACCATCGCCAGGCGATCCTGCTGCGGCTTCAACGAGCAGATTTCGTTGCTCAACGTCTCCGGTAGCATGGGTATGCAGTGGCCGGGAAAATAGACGCTGGTCGAACGCTCCAGGGCTGGCTGATCAATGGGCGAACCGGGCGCAACGTAGTAACCGACATCGGCAATGGCCACCCACAGCCGAATCCGACCCCGTTCTTCGCGGCGCACGGCAACGGCATCATCGAAATCCATGGCCGTTTCGCCGTCAATGGTCACCAGCGGCACGGCCCTAAGATCCTCCCGGCCCGGCAGATCTTCCGGTCGTACCACAGCGGGAACGGCGCTGGCGGCGGCTAGCACTTTCGGTTCGAAATCAGCGGGCAGGCCATATTTATAGACCGTGGCTGCAATTTCCACCGCGGGATCATCGGCGTCACCCAGCACTCTGAGGATGGTCCCAAAAGGCGGACGATTTGCGGTGGGATAGCTGTCGATGCGCAATACGACGATCTGCCCCGGCTTGACCGGTACCGAGGAGGGGGCGGTCAACTGAACGGGCTGAGCCAGGCGGGGATCGGCAGGGACCACCAGCGCTTTCCGGTGGTGTAATTCGTAGCGGCCGAGCAACTCCTGGTGTGCCCGTTCCAGCACCTGCACAATGCGCCCTTCAGCGCGTCCGGGGCGACCGTAGCGCTCAGAGCGAACGATCCGCACGGCCACCCGGTCGCCATCCATCACCGTTCCAAGATGCCGGGCCGGGACAAAAACATCCTCTTTCCCCTTATCGTCCAGCACCACAAAACCGTATCCGGCTCGATGAACGGTCACTTTACCTTGAAGAAGCACGGCGTTGCGGACCAATCGGTATCGATTGCCCTTGACCCGCTGCAGTAGGCCTTCGTCGGCCAGGGTGTCGAGCAGACGCCGCGCTGCCTGTCGTTCATGGCGCGGCAAGGGAAAGGCAGCCAGAATCTCCCGGACGGAAAGGCTCCGACCGGGGTGCTTTCTTAGATGGCGAAGAAGATCTTCCGGGGACAAGGACATGACTATCGCCCTTTGTGACAAGCAGAAGTGAATTGGCAGACCTGCAGTAATAATAACAGCATGGATTGCCCTGTGACCGGTCTGGATAATTGCGTCATATTTTCCTGAGACATCCTGGTTGCTGGCGAGGAACGTCGATATCGAACTGAGTCGCGACGCGCAAAGCAACACAGCAGCCCAAAGGACCAGAAGGGAAGAACGGAATTAACCGCACTGGCCACTAATCCTCTATCGACTCTCCATCAACAATCTTGTTGAAGACCAGACCGGTCAGCAGCTTGGGATAGAAATAGGTCGATTTCTGCGGCATCTTTTCACCGGCGTTGGCCACATCCCGTACTTCGCTCATGCGGGTGGAGTTCATCAAAAAGGCCAGTTGAAAATCTCCGGACTGCACGGCTTCAAAGGGCTCGTCAAAGTTTTTGACATACTTGAGATTGAGCTGTCGCTCCTGCGCCTCGGGGGTGATCTGCAGCAGATGTTCGAGGATCAACCGATGCAGAATCGAAACATCGAGGATACGCAGCGCCTTGGATGCCTTGTCATCAAAAAAGCGGTCCATGGCGTCTGAATCGCGCAGGGTCAGATAATAGAGGGATTGACCACCGGCATACAGTGCCAGAGTATGTGCTTCGGTACCTTTTTGCTGAAGGATATTGCGCGCTTCGCGACGAGCATCGGGATCCGCGAGGTTCAGGTCGCGGACCTCGACTTCAAAGAACTCGTTGAGAGCCGCCAGAAAACTGGGCAGATGAAAATCTTTCAGACTGTGTACCAGGCGATGGGTCGGAAAAATCAGCATGCCCTGATCTTCCATGTTGGCGAAATACATCAGCACATAGTTGAAGAGTTCCTTGCCGGTATATTCTCCCACTTGCTCGCGCATGAAATTGCGATAGTTCAAAGCCGTTTCGTAGCGGTGATGGCCATCGGCAATGAAGAGCGGCTTTTTATCAAGCAATTCCTTTGCTTTGTCGATAATGTCCGGATCGGTCACCCGCCACAACCGGTGCTGCACACCGTCGTCATCGGTCACGTCCAGGTCCGGCCGACAGCTGCAGGCATCGCGGGTCAAAGCCTCCAGCACGCAGCAGGGATCGGAATAAAGGCCGAAGATCGGGCTCAAATTGGCCCCGCAAGCCTTGGTCAGGTTCAGCCGGTCGATCTTGGGACCCGACAGGGTCTTTTCATGGGGCTTAACCACGCCGGAAGCAAAATCCTCGATGCGGGTCAGAGCCAGAAAGCCGCGGCGCACCACCGGACCGATGCCCTCGGCGAAATATTCTTCGTCATACAGGTAGATGGCCGGCTCCGCATCGCGGACCAGAAGGCCCTCCTCCTGCCAGGCCTTGAAAAAATCGGCGGCCCGGCTGTAGCGGTTGCTGGTTTCGTCGTCGGTCTCTTCGATCTTGCCGAGAATCAATCGCACCAGATTGTAGGGGCTGCGCCGATAAAGATCGTCCTGCAACTCAGGCGAGATGACATCGTAAGGCGGCGCCATCACCCCGGCCGGATCGGCGATCTTTTCCAGGTCGTAGCGAACAGCGCGAAAAGGGGCTATTTTAGCCATCGGAGCAACTCCTATAAAAAGACAAAGCAAACAGGCAAAATCGAAAGAGCTACTATACGCAATGGCTCGCTGAGGGCGCAAGGGAAAAACGGCCGTCCCAACCGGGGAGGATTCTTGACGATCGCACCTTTTCCTCCGCCACAAAAAGAAGAGGCGAAACGGGCGCCCCGTTTCACCTCTTCTTCAATCAACCTGCATGCGGAGCCGATTTAAAAAATCTCCCGCCAGAAGCGCACCCGTGTGTAGGATGTGCCTCCAATCCGCCTGACCTCATTGTTGTACTGCGGCGAACCGAATGACTTAAGCCCGTCCCGGGTCCGGGCGTACAAATGCTCGTCTTCGACCAGCAGCCCGACGCTGATATCGCCGACTTCCAGACCGTGCCTGCCCGTGGCATCGTTAATCACCGACCGGCCCGAGTAGGTAAAACCGTAGATGCGGCCTTCGTTGGGACCCGCGCAGGGGTCTTCGGTGTCAGAGGTGGCGGTGCCGAAGTAGATCTGTCCCGCCGCGGCAAAGGCCGAGGCAAATACCCGATGCCCGGCAGGCAGGGCCTCGAACCACTCCAGCTCGATATCGTCATGGTCAATTGAACCCTTCTCCCCATGGTCGATATAGGCAAAGAAGTGATAGGTGGTATTGTCCGTATCGATATCCTCGTCGGCATAGGGGCTGTCGCCGGTGCCGAAGAAAATGCGCACGTTATATTGCAGATCGCCGCTGGCGGTCCGACTGTTGTCAACCACCACCGCCGGCGAAGCATAAATCGGGTGATATCGCTGGTCATTCTCAACCGTTTGGGTTTCGGAATCGTCGTCGGACTCGTCAGCGGTGCCCTTATCATCGACCTTGACGTAGTTGTAATCGACATTGATGACACATTGGGAAATTGAACCACCTTTATCCAGGCTGTCGGGCAGGTTGACCTTGTACATAAGGCCCTTGTCCGTGCCGATGTAACTGCGTTCGCTGTAGCCGGTGCCGTCGGTATCGAAAATGGCCGGCTGTCCGGAGGGCACACCGCCGACTCCGTCAGGGGCGGAATGGTCGCGTTCGAGAAAAATGCGCTTGATAAGAGTGCCATCGGCAATATTGATCATGTAGATCGAAGGCTTTAGGGCATCGTCGTAGGTCTTGCCGCTGACGAAGAAGGCCGCCCATTTGGGCTTGCCATCCCCACCGAGGATGCGACCGAGCTTCGCCAGCGACGGCGACGACCGGCTGCGGAACAGGTCCGGATGGGCATACTCCCACATGAACTCGGGGTTCTCGGTATCGGTAATATCGAGCGCAAACACCGTGTCCCCGCCGTTGCCTTCGGCGCAAAGGACCACCGTCTTCCATTCCCCGCCGATAAATACGTCGGCGATGGCCGGCGAGGCGTCGACAAAGGCGCGGTCTTCGCCATTGAGATAATTATTCTTCAGCCTCGGCAACAGGTTGGCGGGAATAAAGGCCCATTTTTCCGAACCGTCGCCGTAGTCGGGCGCCTTGTGGCCCTTGGTCCGCCAGGTGAAAAACGGCGGCTCCTCAGACTTACGATCCCGATACGGGGGGAATTCATCCCACCAGCTGTGGTCCTCGTCCCACCGGTAATAACCGCGATTTTCTTCGTCGGGCGTCTCCGGATTG
>JAUWLU010000079.1 GCA_030613545.1 Desulfuromonadales bacterium | reverse complement strand
ATGTTCCGCAAGATACTTGACGATGGTCAGGCCGGCGATAACATCGGCGCACTTCTTCGTGGTGTTAAACGAGAGGATGTTGTTCGCGGCCAGGTTCTTGCCGCGCCGGGATCGATTACGCCGCATAAGAAGTTCAAGGCCGAGGCATACATTTTGACGAAGGATGAGGGTGGTCGTCATACGCCGTTTTTCAATGGTTACCGTCCTCAATTTTACTTCCGGACGACTGACGTGACCGGGATTTGTACTCTTGATGAGGGAGTAGAGATGGTCATGCCGGGCGACAATGTTCATATAACGGGAGAGTTGATCACGCCGATCGCGATGGAGGAAGGTCTCCGTTTTGCTATACGCGAAGGTGGCCGTACAGTCGGTGCCGGTGTTGTCAGCGAAATTATCGAGTAATATATATAACTGCAGGCGGCTCCGTTGTTTTCAGCGGGGCCGCCAAAGGGCTTAGCTATGCCGGATATTGTCACCCTCGCTTGCCTCGACTGCAAGCGCCGTAATTATACGACTACCAAAAACAAAAAAACCAAGCCCGAGCGGCTTGAGTTTAAAAAGTACTGCCGCTTCTGTCGGAAGCACACCTCTCACCGCGAAACCAAGTAGTTTTCGAGGGGAAAGGACGGGGCCGCAGGTGGTTGCGGCTTTTTGTATGCAGGCCAGTAGCTCTAATGGCTAGAGCACCGGTCTCCAAAACCGGGTGTTGGGGGTTCGAGTCCCTCCTGGCCTGCCATTTTCACGGTGCGGCGTTCGTTATGGGAGTTTCAGGTGTTTGATAAAGTCAGGGAATTTCTTGCTTCTGCAAAGAGTGAACTGGGTAAGGTCACTTGGCCTTCACGAAAAGACACCTATGCCTCCACCTTGGCCGTTATTATGCTTGTGCTTGTCTCGGCCGTTTTTCTCTGGGTTGTCGACACGGCTTTGTCAACTTCCATTCGGGCGGTGCTTTAAGGCTGCCACAAAAGAAGAGTTGTTATGGCGATGAAGTGGTATGGCATACATACCTATTCGGGTTACGAAAACAAAGTCAAGCTGTCGCTGGAAGAGCGTATTCGTTCGCTTAGTTTCGAAGAATACTTCGGCGAGGTTCTGATCCCTTCCGAGACGGTCGTTGAGCTGAAAAAGGGCGAACGTAAAACTTCGACGCGGAAATTCTTTCCCGGATATATCCTGGTGCGGATGGAGCTGAACGACGAAACTTGGCACGTGGTGAAAGATACGCCCAAGGTGACTGGTTTTGTCGGCGGCGGCACTGTGCCGGCGACTATTCCGGACGAGGATGTGGCCAAGATTACCGCCCGCATGGAAGAGGACGTCGAGCGGCCCAAGCCCAAGGTGGCTTTCGAGGTTGGCGAGACGGTCCGGGTTGTTGATGGTCCGTTCCTGAATTTCACCGGGGTCGTCGAAGATGTCAAGCCTGACAAGGCCAAGCTGAAGGTCATGGTCAGCATCTTTGGTCGGGTTACCCCTGTCGAGCTCGAATTTATTCAGGTAGAAAAGACCAGTTAAGCTGGTTCTGCAAGTCATAAAGTGAAGGAGTAACTCATGGCCAAGAAGATAATAGGAATGATAAAGCTGCAGATTCCTGCCGGTAAAGCGAATCCTTCGCCTCCGGTCGGTCCCGCGCTCGGTCAGCACGGGGTCAATATCATGGAGTTCTGCAAGGCGTTCAACGCTAAGACCCAAGGTCAGGACGGGATGATCATTCCGGTTGTCATCACGGTCTTCGCCGATCGGTCTTTCTCGTTCATCACCAAGACCCCGCCCGCTGCCGTGCTGCTGCTTAAGGCCGCCAAGCTGGAAAAAGGCTCCGGCGTCCCCAATAAGGACAAAGTTGGCAAGGTGACCAAAGATCAGGTGCGCGAGATTGCCGAGCTGAAAATGCCCGATCTCAACGCCTTCGACATCGATGCCGCTATGCGGACCATTGAGGGGACCGCCCGCAGCATGGGCCTGGAAGTCATCTAATCCCTGGCAAAATCTGGAGTACGCAAATGTCTATAGGAAAGTTTCAAAAAGAAGCCAAGGCCAAGGTTGACCGAAGCCGCAACTATCCTGTCGAGGAGGCGGTGGCGCTGGTCAAGGAGGCTGCTTACGCCAAGTTTGACGAAACGGTAGAGATTGCCGTACGCCTGGGTGTGGATCCTCGCAAGGCGGAGCAGATGGTCCGTGGTGCGGTCGTGCTGCCGAACGGTTTGGGTAAAACGGTTCGCGTGCTGGTGTTTGCCAAGGGTGAAAAAGCCCTCGAAGCCAAAGAAGCGGGTGCCGATTACGTCGGTGGCGACGATCTGGTGGAAAAGATTCAGGGGGGGTGGTTCGACTTTGATACCGCTATTGCTACCCCTGATATGATGGGTGTGGTTGGCAAGATCGGTCGCCTGCTCGGACCCCGCAGCCTGATGCCTAATCCCAAGGTGGGTACCGTTACCTTTGAGGTCGGCAAGGCAGTCGAAGAAGCCAAGTCGGGTAAAGTGGCCTACCGCGTGGAAAAAGCTGGCATTGTCCAGGCTCCTCTCGGCAAGGTTGCCTTTGAAGCTGGCAAGCTGCAGGAAAACCTGCTGGCTCTGATGGATGCGCTGGTTAAGGCCAAGCCTTCTTCCGCCAAGGGTATCTATCTGAAGAAAGTGACTGTTTCGAGCACCATGGGGCCCGGAATCAATATCGACGTTTCCGATCTGCAGGCACTTCTCAAATAAGTAATATTTTCACAGGATGGCAGGGCCGGCCTCGTCATGAATGATGGCCGGCCTGTTGTGCCTGACAGTATTTCCTGGTCAAAGACAGCCGGTACGTCATGCGACGTTTAAAGGGGAAGCCCGCCTGCCGAGGCTTTGGGATGAATGGGTCTGAACACCCGTCTCTTCCTCATCAAGCTTTGACTAGCAGCCGGGGCCGTCAGGCTCCGTAACTCTAAAGAAAGGAGGAGAGACAGTGAATAAAGAGACCAAAGGAAAAGTGGTTTCCGAACTGTCGGAGCTGCTTAACTCGTCTAAGGCGACCTTCGTAGCGGATTATCGCGGGATGGACGTGGAGGCGGTTAACAAGCTTCGTGGTGAGTTGCGCCTGTTGGGCGTCGATTACCGGGTGGCTAAGAACACCCTGTTGCGGATTGCCGCTAAAGGGACCGCCGCCGAGTGTCTGGAGCCCCATCTGCAGGGTCCGACCGCAGTAGCCTTCGCCAGCGAAGATATCGCAGCGCCGGCCAAGGTACTCGCCGAGTTGGCTAAAGCCAGCAAGTTCTTCGAACTCAAGGGCGGCGTCATGGACGGCAAGCCCCTGTCCGTTGACGACATCAAGGCTCTAGCCGATCTGCCAAGCCGCGAAGTGCTGCTTGCCAAAGTGCTCGGATCCATCAGTGCGCCGGCAACCAATTTCGTCGGTGTGCTCGCAGCCGTACCCCGTTCCCTGGTACAGGTTCTCGCTGCAATCCAAGAGCAGAAGGCGGCCTGATCGTCGCTTTCCCTTAGTTTTTAAACTATCAACTTTCCATAGTTACCGCACGCGGTACCGTAAGGAGGATATATATCATGGCTGATGTCACTAAAGAGCAAGTTGTTGAATTTATCGAAAGCATGAGCGTTCTGGACCTGGCCGAACTGGTTAAGGAACTGGAAGAGAAGTTCGGCGTTTCTGCTGCCGCCCCTATGGCCGTAGCCGTTGGCCCCGCTGCTGGTGCTGGTGCTGCCGTCGAAGAAAAAGACGAGTTCGACGTCGTTCTGACCGGCCCTGGCGAGAAGAAAATCAACGTCATCAAAGCTGTTCGTGCAATCACCGGTCTCGGCCTCAAAGAAGCCAAGGAGCTGGTCGACGGCGCTCCCCGGAACGTCAAAGAGGCCCTGCCCAAGGCCGAAGCCGAGGAACTCAAAAAGCAGCTTGAGGAAGCCGGCGCTTCTGTTGAGCTCAAGTAGTAATTGTTTAATAGTATTGCCCTTAGCCAAGGTCGCCTTGTGCGGCCTTGGCTATTCTGCATTCGTTAGCTTCCTCAGCTAAAGGAGTAACCATGGCTTATTCGATTGCGAATAACCAGCTTCTAAGGAAACATTTCGCTGAAATTAAGCGAATCATTGATATCCCTAATCTGATCGATATTCAGAAGAATTCTTATAAACGTTTCCTGCAAGCGGATATTCCTCCTTCTGCAAGACAAAATATCGGTTTGGAAGCCGTGTTTCAATCGGTCTTTCCCATCCGGGATTTCAGCGAAACCTGTTCACTGGAATACGTTTCTTATGCCCTTGGCACTCCCAAGTACGACGTGGATGAGTGCCATCAGCGGGGGATGACCTTTGCCGCTCCGGTCAAGGTCAAGGTGCGCCTGGTTTCCTGGGACACCGATAAGGAGTCGGGTGTTCAGTCGATTCGCGATATCAAGGAGCAGGAGGTCTACTTCGGTGAGATACCGCTGATGACCTCGAACGGTACCTTTATTATTAACGGTACCGAGCGGGTTATCGTCAGTCAGCTGCATCGTTCTCCCGGGGTCTTTTTCGACCACGATAAAGGCAAGACTCATGCGAGCGGCAAGGTGTTGTACAATGCGCGCGTCATCCCCTATCGGGGGTCCTGGCTCGATTTCGATTTCGACCACAAGGATTTTCTTTACGTGCGTATCGACCGGCGGCGCAAATTGCCCGCTACGGTGCTGCTCAAAGCCCTTGATTATACTGCTGAGGAGCTGCTTAACTATTTTTACGACGTGGAGACCATCGTCTTTGCCGAGGACGGCTATAAGAAACGCGTCAACCTCGATTTGCTTGCCGGCCAGCGGGCCAGCAGCGATATCATTGCGGAAAATGGTGACGTGTTGGTCAAGGCCAAACGCAAGTTCACCAAAGCGGGCATTCGCAAGCTCGCCGAACACAATGTCGAGCTGATTGAAGTTTTCGAAGAGGAGGTCGCCGGCAAAATTTCCGCGGTCGATATCGTCGATACCGCCACCGGTGAAATTCTCGTTGAGTGCAACGAAGAAATCAGTGCCGACAAATTGGCTGAACTGCGCAGTCGCGGCATCAGCGAATTTAACGTGTTGTACATCGATAACATCTTTGTTGGACCGTATCTGCGTGATACGCTGCTGATCGACAAGGTGGCCACGGCCGATGACGCTCGTATCGAGATCTATCGCCGCCTGCGGCCCGGTGATCCGCCGACCATCAAGAGTGCCACGGCGCTCTTCCAGGGGCTCTTTTTTGTTCCTGAGCGTTATGACCTGTCCGCCGTTGGCCGCATCAAGCTTAACTACAAGCTCGGCCTCGATGTCGCTTCCGAGCACACCACACTGACCAAAGATGACATCCTTGAGGTAGTGCGCTATCTCATCGGTCTGCGTAACGGCAAGGGTACAATCGATGACATCGATCACCTCGGTAATCGTCGCGTGCGTGCCGTAGGCGAACTCCTGGAAAATCAGTATCGCGTCGGTCTGGTGCGCATGGAACGGGCGATCAAGGAGCGCATGAGCCTGCAGGAGATCGACAGCCTCATGCCCCACGATCTGATCAATTCGAAGCCGGTGTCGGCGGTGGTCAAGGAGTTTTTTGGCTCCTCCCAGCTGTCCCAGTTCATGGATCAGACCAATCCGCTATCCGAAATTACCCACAAGCGGCGCTTGTCCGCTCTGGGACCCGGCGGTCTGACCCGCGAGCGGGCCGGCTTTGAGGTTCGCGACGTCCATCCGACCCATTACGGCCGAGTATGCCCCATCGAGACTCCGGAAGGACCGAATATCGGCCTGATCGCCTCGCTGGCGACCTATGCCCGCATCAACGAGCATGGTTTCGTTGAAACGCCCTATCGGCTGGTGGCCAATGGTGTTGCGAGCAGTGAGATCCGTTACTTCTCCGCCCTTGAGGAAGAAGGTCATGCCATCGCTCAGGCCAATGCGCCTCTCGATGAAAACGGCCGCCTGATCAATGAACTGATCAATGCTCGCAAGAGCGGCGAGTTCATGCTCATGTCGCGGGATGATATCGGCCTGATGGACGTTTCGCCCAAACAGCTGGTTTCCGTGGCCGCGTCGCTGATACCCTTCCTGGAAAATGACGACGCCAACCGTGCTCTGATGGGCTCCAACATGCAGCGCCAGGCAGTGCCGCTGCTGCGTGCTGATTCGCCGCTGGTCGGCACCGGCATGGAGCGCATCGTCGCCCACGATTCCGGGGCAGCCGTCGTGGCACGCCATGCCGGCGTGGTCGAAAGTGTCGATGCGGGCCGCATCGTGGTCAAGATCGACGAGGGCGAAGTTGACGAAACGGGGACCGGGGTCGATATCTATACCCTGACCAAGTTCGCCCGTTCCAACCAGAACACCTGCCTCAACCAGAAACCCATTATCCGTCAGGGTGACCGGGTCAAGGCCGGTGATATCATTGCCGACGGTCCTTCCACCCAGTGGGGTGAGCTGGCCCTCGGTCAGAATGTGCTGGTCGCATTTATGCCCTGGGGCGGCTATAACTTCGAGGACTCGATCCTTATCTCCGAGAAGATGGTCAAGGAAGACCGCTACACCTCCATTCATATCGATGAACTGGAGTGCGTGGCGCGGGATACCAAGCTTGGCAAGGAAGAGATCACCAACGATATTCCCAATCTCGGCGAGGACGCCCTCAAGGATCTTGACGAAAGTGGTATCGTTCGTATCGGCGCCGAGGTCAAGCCGGGCGATATTCTGGTCGGCAAGATTACCCCCAAGGGTGAGACCCAGCTTTCGCCAGAAGAAAAACTGCTGCGCGCCATCTTTGGCGAAAAGGCCGGCGATGTGCGGGATACATCCCTGCGCTTGCCGCCCGGCACCGAAGGCGTGGTGATTGGCGCTCGAGTCTTCTCCCGCAAGGGTTCGGACAAGGACAGCCGTAGCGAGCTTATCGAGAAGAGTGAAATCGACAAGCTGCTCAAGGACCAGAACGATGAAATTCGCATCATTCGCGAATCGGCCAAAAGCAAGGTGCGCGATCTGCTCACAGGCCGCAAGGCCGCAGTGGCGGTTAGCGACCCTGCCGGTGAGGTGTTGTTGGAGCAGGGGACCGAAATCGCAGCGGTTGCTCTGGATAAGATTCCCCTGTCGCGCTGGAACGATATCTCGCTGCTCGATGAGCCCGAGGTTGAATCCCGGGTCGCTGAGATTTTTGCCCGTCTTGGCGAGCGCGAGGATCTGATCAAAGGGGTCTTTTCCGATAAGATCGAAAAGATCAAGCGTGGCGACGACCTGCCGCCCGGTGTGATTAAGATGGTCAAGGTCTATATCGCCATCAAACGCAAGTTGTCTGTCGGCGACAAGATGGCCGGTCGACACGGCAACAAGGGTGTTCTGTCCCGTATCCTGCCGGAAGAGGATATGCCCTACATGGAAGACGGCACTCCGGTGGAGATCGTTCTTAACCCCCTTGGCGTACCGTCCCGTATGAATGTCGGGCAGATTCTCGAGACCCATCTCGGTCTGGCCGCCCGCGGCCTCGGCCTTCAGATCCAGGCCCAGATCGACCAGCACTTCAGCCCTGAGGCGCTGCGCAAGAAGATCGAAGAGGTGTACAACGACAAAAATGTCACCACCTTTTTGCAGGGGCTCGACGACGACGAAATTCAGCTGCTCGCCCAGCGTCTCTCCCAGGGCGTGCCCATGGCATCGCCGGTCTTTGAAGGGGTGACCGAAGAGCAGATGAAGCAGGAAATGATTCGCTCCGGCTTTTCCGACTCGGGGCAGATGACCCTGTATGACGGCAAGAGCGGCGATGCCTTCAAGGAGAAGGTCACCGTCGGTATCATGTACATGCTCAAGCTGCACCATCTGGTCGACGATAAAATCCATGCTCGCAGCATCGGTCCTTACAGCCTGGTGACTCAACAACCTCTCGGCGGTAAGGCCCAGTTCGGTGGTCAGCGCCTCGGTGAGATGGAGGTGTGGGCCATGGAAGCCTATGGTGCCGCCCATGCGCTGCAGGAATTCCTGACCGTCAAGTCCGACGACGTAGCCGGCCGAACCCGCATGTACGAAGCCATCGTCAAGGGCAAGCATACCCTTGAAGCCGGTCTGCCTGAGTCGTTCAACGTTCTGGTCAAGGAGCTACAGTCCCTTTGCCTCGACGTCGATCTGATTGAAGAACAAGAATAAACCCAGCGTCATCCTACAAGGAGGGTGAGTTTTGGAAGATATATTCAGCCTTTTCGAACGGCCGAAAGATCCTCTCAGCTTCAATGCTATTCGGTTGTCTTTGGTTTCTCCGGAGAAGATTCGGGAGCGTTCCTTCGGCGAAGTAAAAAAGCCGGAAACCATCAACTACCGGACCTTCAAGCCTGAGCGGGAAGGCCTGTTCTGCGCCAAGATTTTCGGTCCGACTAAGGACTACGAGTGTAATTGCGGCAAGTACAAGCGCATGAAGCACCGCGGCATCGTCTGCGAGAAGTGCGGCGTTGAAGTCATTCCCAGCAAGGTGCGCCGGGAGCGACTCGGTCACATCGACCTGGCCTGTCCCGTCGCTCACATCTGGTTCCTCAAGTCTTTGCCGTCGCGCATTGCTACTCTGCTCGACATGACCCTCAAGGAACTCGAGCGGATCCTCTATTTTGAGGCTTATGTGGTCCTTGACGCCGGCGATACGCCCTTGGCCGTCGGGCAGCTTCTGACCGAGGACAAGTACCGCGAGACCATGGACGAGTATGCCGGCCAGTTCGTGGCCGACATGGGCGCCGAGGCAATTCGTCAGTTTCTGACCGATATCGAACTCGAAGAGCTGTCCGCCAGCCTGCGCCTGGAAATGAAGGAAGCGGCCAGCGAGGCGAAGCGCAAGAAGATTGCCAAGCGTCTCAAAGTGGTCGAGGCCTTTAAGAACAGCGGCAATCGTCCGGAATGGATGATTCTCGAAACCCTGCCGGTGCTGCCGCCGGAATTGCGGCCGCTGGTGCCCCTTGACGGCGGTCGGTTCGCCACTTCGGACCTCAACGACCTCTATCGGCGGGTGATCAATCGCAATAACCGTCTCAAGCGCCTCATGGAGCTGCGTGCCCCCGAAGTCATCATTCGCAACGAAAAGCGCATGCTGCAGGAGGCCGTCGACGCTCTGTTTGACAATGGCCGGCGCGGTCGGGCCATCACCGGGCCCAACAAGCGGCCGTTGAAATCCCTGTCTGACATGCTCAAGGGCAAGGGCGGCCGCTTCCGGCAGAACCTGCTCGGCAAGCGTGTCGATTATTCCGGTCGTTCGGTTATCGTCGTCGGCCCGGAACTCAAGCTTCATCAGTGTGGTCTGCCGAAGAAGATGGCCCTCGAGCTGTTTAAGCCTTTCATTTACAACAAGCTCGAAGAGCGCGGCTACTGCACCACCATTAAGAGCGCCAAGAAGATGGTGGAAAAAGAAAAGACTGAGGTCTGGGACGTACTTGAGGACGTCATTCGTGAACACCCGGTCATGCTCAACCGTGCACCGACCCTGCATCGCCTCGGCATTCAGGCCTTTGAGCCGGTACTGATCGAGGGCAAGGCCATTCAGTTGCATCCCTTGGTCTGTACCGCCTTCAACGCCGACTTCGCCGGCGACCAGATGGCGGTCCATGTGCCCCTCTCCATCGAGAGCCAGATCGAGACCCGGGTACTGATGATGTCCACCAATAACATCCTGTCGCCCGCCAACGGCAAGCCGATCATTGTGCCGTCTCAGGACATGATTCTCGGTCTCTATTACATGACCCGTGAGCGGACGTTCGTTAAGGGTACCGATAAGATCTTCGCCTCCCGGGACGAAGTGCGCATGGCCTACGACGCCGAGGAACTCGACCTGCAGGCCAAGATCAAGGTGCGCATGAGCCCGGTGGGCGACGATCCCGTAGAACTGATCGAAACCACCACCGGCCGTGTGCTGCTGCGGGATGTGGTTCCCGGGGTCATTCCTTTTGACCAGATCAACCAGGTGATGGCCAAAAAACAGGTGGCTAACCTGATCGACGTCTGCTTCCGGCTGGCCGGTAACAAAGAGACGGTACTTCTGGCTGACCGCCTCAAGGACACCGGTTACCGCTTTTCGACCATCGCCGGTATCTCCATCTGTCTCAATGACATGGTGATTCCAGAAAACAAGGATGCTCTTATGAGCGCCGCGGTGGAAGAGGTTACCGAAATTCAACAGCAATATACCGAGGGCCTCATCACCGACGGTGAACGCTACAACAAGGTCATCGACATCTGGGCCAAGTGTACTGAGGATATCGCTCAGACCATGCTGGAAAACCTTTCTGTTGACGAGGTGCTCGGCCCTGACGGTGAAATGGTTAAGACACCGTCCTTCAACTCCATCCATATGATGGCCGATTCCGGAGCTCGTGGCAGCGCCCAGCAGATTCGTCAGTTGGCCGGTATGCGTGGTTTGATGGCAAAACCTGATGGATCGATCATTGAAAATGCGATCACTGCAAACTTCCGTGAAGGTCTGGACGTATTGCAGTACTTCATCTCAACTCACGGTGCTCGTAAAGGTTTGGCCGATACGGCGCTCAAGACAGCAAACTCTGGTTACCTGACTCGTCGTTTGGTCGATGTGTCACAAGATCTGGTTGTTGCTTATGATGATTGTGGAACTCTGGAAGGTCTTCTGATGCGTCCGGTCATCGAAGGTGGTGATATTACAGTTGATCTGGGTGAGCGAATTTTAGGTCGTGTCACACAGGTTGATATCGAAGATGCTGATGG